>NZ_JBIAPU010000009.1:0-302527 GCF_042888465.1 Streptomyces sp. NPDC002888
CCTTGAGGCGGGCCGCGGAAGCACGACACTGACAAGAAGCGGGCGGACCCAACGGCCACTTCATCGGCAGGGGTTCACGGCAGCCGGCCCCGACGGTCGCACCAGACCCTCACCGTCTGAACAGCACCCTGCGTCATCTCGGGATCGTCCACTCCGCCGTCAGGTCGGCTCGCGTGGCCGGGGTGGCGTTGTGGACGCCGTACGCCCGCACCGGCCGCATGTTCGATGTTCGGGCCGTTGGCCGACGGCGAGGGACCGGGGCGCGGGCTTCCGGCCTTACGGCCTTACGGCTCCTTCGTCTCCGACTCCAGGGCCTTTCGTGTCGTCGGTCCGTACACGCCCAGTTCGTCGTCCTGGATGCCGCGGGACCACTGGTAGTTGCGTACGGCGTCCTCGACCTGGGTGCTGTACTTGCCGTCGATGTCGTCGTTGTAGAGGAACAACTGGCCCAGCCGCTGCTGGAGTTCCGTCACTTCCGCGCCGCGGTCGCCGTGGCGTAGGGCGACGTTGTCGGCGTCGCTGTCGCTGTCGGGGGCGCTCTGGCGGCTCGCGTTGTCCTCGGGCTTGAGGGGGGTGGTCGCGTCGGCGGCCGGTGTGGTCGGGGCCGGTTCGGTCGACGGTGAGGCGGAAGGGGGCGCGCTCGACGCCGACCGGGAGGGTGATGCGGTCGGACTGGCCGACGAGGGCGTGGTCGTGGGTGTCGGGGTGGGGGACGCCTTGGGCGGCGCCGACGTCGGAGGTGTGGAGGCGGCGCTCGTCGACGGGGCCGGTACTGCCGCTCGTACGTCCTTGGATGCCGAACCGTCCCTCGACGGCGTCTCGTAGGAGAACAGGCCGCTCGCGAACCCGGCCGCCGCCACCACCGCCACGACCGCCGCCGTGGCCCCGAGAAGGACCGTGCGGCGGTGACGGCGCGGTCTGTCGTCGGCTTCGACGTACGGGTTGCCCGAGGCGCCCGCGGCGTCCGAGACGTACGAGACCTCCTCAGCGACCGGCGCCCCCGGGGCGCTCTCGAACAGGCTCAGGTCCATCGCGCTGGGAGCGCCGGCCGGGGGTGCCAGGGGGGTGGGGAGCGCCGCGGTCGCCTCCGCCGGCCCGTGCTGCTCGGCTGCCACCGCGCGCAACGGCATCGTCGCGTCAGGAGCGGGCGGAGCCTGCCTCTCCTCGCGGCCCTGGCCGTCCTCGCGACCCTGCCCCTCCGCAGGACCCTGGCCCTCTACCTGCCCCTGCCCCTCCTCGGGGCCCTTGCGCGCCGCCTCCCCCTCGATCTCCACGTATGGCCGTATCCGCAACGGATCGAAGTCCTCCGCCGCGGCCGCCTCCGCCGTGCGCGCGTCGCGCAGGGCTTCGGACGCGCGCTGGGTGCAGGCGCACGACGGGGTGTTGTCCCGTGCCCGGAGCGCCCCGCACTGCGGGCACTGATGGCCGTTCGACTCGTCCACGTGTTCGGTCCTTCCCCATGCGAGCTCCAGAGATTATGCAGATCCTCCACACACGCACCCGCGATCGACCCCCGGAATGTGGCCTTCCAACAGGACTCAACGGGCCATAACTGGTCACACCGTTCACGATGGAAGGTGTCACGAGAGCTTCGGGAGGTCTTCATGGCCCTGGACACGCACGCCCGGACGGGAGAGGCGGAGCGGCACGTGCCGGGCAACGTCCTCGTGTCGATCGGCGCCCTGCTCCTCGGGATGCTGCTCGCCGCACTCGACCAGACCATCGTGTCGACAGCGTTGCCCACGATCGTCAGCGAACTCGGCGGTATGGAGCACCTGTCCTGGGTGGTCACGGCGTACATGCTGGCCTCGACGGCCGCGACCCCGCTGTGGGGAAAGCTCGGTGACCAGTACGGTCGGAAGCGGCTGTTCCAGATCGCGATCGTGCTCTTTCTCGTTGGCTCCGCACTGTGCGGGGCCGCACAGGACATGACCCAGCTCATCGCCTTCCGGGCCGTTCAAGGGCTCGGCGGTGGCGGGCTGATGGTGCTGTCCATGGCGATCGTGGGGGACATCGTCGCGCCGCGTGAACGCGGGCGGTACCAGGGGCTGTTCGGGGCCGTCTTCGGCGCCACCAGCGTGCTCGGACCGCTGCTGGGCGGGCTGTTCACCCAACATCTGAGCTGGCGCTGGGTGTTCTACGTCAACCTGCCGATCGGTGTCGTCGCCCTCGCCGTGATCGCGACGGCCCTGCACATCCCGCACCGGGCGACCCGGCACGTCATCGACTACCTCGGCACCATCCTCATTGCGTCCGTGGCCACCTGCCTGGTCCTGGTCGCCTCCCTCGGCGGCACGACGTGGGACTGGGGGTCCGCGCAGATCGTCGGGCTGGCGGTCCTCGGTGTCGTACTGGCCGCCGTGTTCGTGTTCGTGGAGCGGCGGGCCGCCGAGCCGGTCCTGCCGCTGAAGCTGTTCCGCATCCGCACCTTCACCCTGTCGGCCGTCATCAGCTTCATCGTCGGCTTCGCGATGTTCGGCGCGATGACCTACCTGCCGACGTTCCTCCAGGTCGTCCAGGGCGTCTCCCCGACCATGTCGGGCGTGCACATGCTGCCGATGGTGCTCGGCATGCTGCTGTCGTCCACCGGCTCCGGGCAGATCGTCAGCCGCACCGGGCGCTGGAAGGTGTTCCCGATCGTCGGCACGGGCGTGACCGCGCTCGGGCTGCTGCTGCTCCACCGGCTCGACGAGGGCAGCTCCACCGCCGAGATGAGCGCCTGTTTCTTCGTCTTCGGCCTCGGCCTCGGCCTCGTCATGCAGGTCCTCGTGCTGATCGTGCAGAACGCCGTCTCGTACGAGGATCTGGGCGTCGCCACCTCCGGCGCGACCTTCTTCCGCTCCATCGGCGCCTCCTTCGGCGTGGCCATCTTCGGTACGGTCTTCGCGAGCCGCCTGGGCGACAAGCTCACCGACGCCTTCCGGGGCGCCCAGCTCCCGCCCGGTGTCTCGGCGGACTCCCTGCAGGCCGACCCACGCGGCATCTCCGCCCTGCCGGCCGCCCTGCGCCCGGAGGCCCTGCACGCGTACGCGTCCGCCATCACCGACGTCTTCCTGTATGCAGCCCCGGTCGCCCTCCTCGGCTTCGTCCTGGCCTGGTTCCTGAAGGAGGAGCCGCTGCGCGGCTCGGTCACCGCCCCCGACGTGAGCGAGACGCTGGCCAGCAACCCGGTCGAGCGGTCGTCGTACGACGAGGTGTGCCGCGCGCTGTCCGCCCTCGGCACCCGGGAGGGCCGCCGCGAGGTCTACCGGAAGATCACCGCGCGGGCCGGGTACGACCTGCTCCCGGCGTCGAGCTGGCTGCTGCTGCGGATCAAGAGGTACGGCGGGGTGGAGCCTGCCGTGCTCGCCGACCGCAGCCCCGTACCGCTGGGCGTGATCATCGAGGGCGCCCGGCAGATCGAGGAGCGTCGGCTCGCCGTACGCGCCGGCGCCGACCTCGTGCTGACCGACGAGGGCCGCGAGGTCGCCGAGCGGCTGGCGGCGGCCAGGGAGGAGTCCCTGGCCGAGTTGCTCGGCGACTGGTGGGGACCGGACCGGCCCACCGACCTGGTGCAGCTCGTCAAGGAGTTGAACGAGGAGCTGTGCGGCTCGGACCGGGAACAGCCGCACGACGACCGGCCGGTGGTGCGCCGGGGCTGAGTGCCCTATCCGACCGGTGCACCCAGCCTCTTGCTGAACCAGTGCTCGGCGTACTGGTCGTCGTTGTGCGGCTCGGTCTCCGTGTAGCCGAGTCGGGCGTACAGCGCGCGGGCCTCCACGAGGTCGCCGCGGGTGTCGAGGACGATCCGCCCGGCGCCGAGCTCGCGGGCGGCGTCCTCGGCGACGGCGACGAGCAGCGCCGCGCCGCCCTTTCCGCGGGCCCCGGGCAGCAGGAACACACGCGTGAGCTCGGCGGTCGTCGCGTCGAGGAGCCGTACGCCCGCGCTGCCGGCCGGCTCACCCTCGTACCGCCCGACCAGCAGTCGTCCGCCGGGCGGGGCGAGGTCGGCGCCGGTGTGGGCGGCGATCTCCCGCTCCAGCTCGTCCGGGTCGGTCCTGCGCCCCTCGTGCAGCAGATACCAGCGGTCGCTGACCTCCGTGTAGTACGCCCGCCAGAGTGCTGCGGCGGCGGGGGAGTCGAAGGGTTCGGGGGCTACGGTCCAGGAGGTCATGTCGGTCATTCTCGGGAGGCGGCGGGTACCGCGCGCAACCGAATATGTGTGACCTCCGGTGAGTCCACGACCTGGGTCTTCTCCCACTCGATGTGCTGGTCGCCGAGGCCGTCGAAGAGCCGACGGCCGCCGCAGGCGAGGACCGGTACGACGTGCAGGAGGAGCTCGTCCAGCCATCCGGCGCGGATGAACTGCTGCACCAGGTCGGCGCCTCCCGCCAGCGACACGTCCTTGTCCCCGGCCGCCTCGCGGGCCAGCTCCAGAGCGCGCCCGGGACCCTGGGTGACGAAGTGGAAGGTGGTGCCGCCCTCCTTCACCAGCGGCTCGTGGGGGTGGTGGGTGACGACGTAGACCGGCGTGTGGAAGGGCGGGTTGTCGCCCCAGGGGATCTCGCCGGTGATGTACATGCCGTGCCCCATCACCACCGCGCCCGGCCGCTCCGCCCAATCCCCGATCAGCTCGTCGTCGGGGCCGCCCGTCCCGCCCTCCATCCCCTGCATCCGGCGGAACGTGCGCAGCCCGTACACCCACTGGTGCAGGCGTTCCCCGCCGATGCCCAGGGGGTGCTCGCGGCCCGACTCCGGGCCTGCGACATACCCGTCCAGTGACATGGCCAGCCGTGCGATGACCTCACCCATGACGACCTCCTCGAATCCTGCGGTGTCCTCGACGTCTTGACGCTTCGTGTCTTCACGTCTTCGCGTCCTCTCACCCTGACGTCGATCGGGGCGCCGCCGAATCGACACGCCCGTCACACCGGTTTCAGGCGGGGGCCGGTGGCCTGTAGCCGCCGTTTGGGAGGTGCCTTCCGGGCAACTCGACGGGAAACCCGGCCCACTGGGCCATACACCGGAAGGCAACCATGTCCACAGGCGTGATCATCGCTCTGATCGTGATCGTGGCGGCCGTCGTCGCAGTGGCGGCCGCCCTGACCCTGCGGGGCCGAGGAGCGCGGGGCGGAGGGAGCCTGAAGCGGCGCTTCGGGCCCGAGTACGACCGTGCCGTGGCCAGGCACGACGGAGACACCAAGGCCGCCGAGCGGGAACTCGGCGCACTCGTGGAGCGGCACGGCGGACTGCGCGAGCGGCCGCTGGAGCCGACGGAGCGGGAACGGTTCGAGGCCCGCTGGACGGACACGCAGGAGCGGTTCGTCGACTCGCCGCGGGAAGCGGTGGCCGAGGCGGAACAGCTGCTCTCCGAGCTGGCCGGAGCGCGGGGCTTCCCCGACGGCGGGCGGTACGAGGAGCAGGTCGCCGCGCTCTCGGTGCACCACGGGCACCACGTGCACGGCTACCGGCGCGTCCACAGCGTCGTGCGTGGGCGCGCGGGCAGTGAGCAGGACGGCCGGACCCCGGGCACGGAGGAGCTGCGCGAGGCGCTGGTCGAGGCCCGTGACCTGTTCGAGGACCTGATGGGCCCGGTGCGCCGCGACTCCGGCCGCCACCGCGCGACCCACGACCACCACAGCAAGGCCCGTGCCGGCGGCCGCGGTCACCTGCCGTCGTTCCACCGACACCAGACGAGCAAGGGGTGAGCGAGATGGCGGACGTGACATCCGACGAAGGCAAGCGACGCACACCGGCCCGGGGCACGCACGGCGGGCTCGGCGCGGGAGCGGAGGACGTTCCCACCGCGGGCGCGCCCCGCGCCGGAGGCCAGGGGATCCCCGAGGAACACGGCACGCCCATCGGCGGGAAGCCGGTGAGCGGGAGCCGGCAGACGGGCCGTGCGCTCGACGGGGAGACCACGGTCGGCCGGGATGACGCCCAGGACGTCCCCCGGGAAGGCGCCCTCGGGGCCACCGGGCCGAGTCGGAAGGCCCCCGCCGGCGCCGCTTCGGTCGCGTCGGACGAAGGAGCCCGGCTGCTCTCGCACGACGAGGCCGACAAGCTCGCGCTGCAACTGCACCACGCCGTGTCCGGGTTCGTGGACGAGCCACGGTCCGCCGTGGAGGAGGCCGACCACGTGCTGGAGGAGGTCGCCTCGCGCTTCACGGAGGCCGTGACGCGCCGTCGCCGCACCCTGCGCGGGGCGTGGCAGTCCACGGAGGGCGGCGAGGACAGGCCCGCGACGTCCACCGACACCGAGCAACTCCGCTTGGCCCTGCGCGACTACCGCGAGCTGGCGGAACGACTCCTACGCGTCTGAAGCATCCGAGTCTGCCTGCACATCCACCGCCGTCCGGCGCTCCCGCCACTGCCGTACGACGTCCTCGACGTCGTACGGCTTCTTGCCCAGCGGGGGGCCGGGCGGCGGTTTGAACATCATCTCGCGGATCTTGACGTTGACGTCGTCGATCAGCTTCCGCACGATCCGCTCCGAGGGCGCCGCGAGGGCCGCTACGAGCGTGTCCTCGGCCTCCTTGCGCAGGGCGAGGGCGGGCGGCAGGACCGACAGACCCTCGCGGGCCATCTTGCGCCGGATCCACCACAGTTCGTCGTACGTCGTGTCCGTTCCCGGCGGCAACGGTTTGCCCGCGCCGGGGAGTCGGTCGAACTCACCGCGAGCTTCCGCGTCTCGGATCTGTTTGTCGACCCAGGACTCGAACGGTACGCCCGGTGGCTTTCGCTCGGTCATGACTCCATTGTGCCGGACGCGGTGCCCACGGGCGATTTATCATGCGGCGGCGGTCGCCAACCAGGCCGCTCGCACGCACAGTTCAGCAGGACAGTGCACCAGGCACACTTCAGAAGGAGCGCACGTGCTCGAACTCACCATGGCCACCGTGTCCGGGACGGACGCGGGCGCCACGGCCGGCATGCTCATGGCCGACGCGCCCAGCGACCCGGGTGCCGTGCTCCGGGTGGGCCGGGACAAGTCCGTGTGCCGTCTCGCGACGCCCGAGGACTGGCTGTTCGTCTCGCGGGTCCACCTGGAGTTCCTGTGCGGCCCGGAGGGCGGCTGGCAGGTCACCTGGCTGCGCGGCTCGCAGCCCGACCCGTCCTCCGAGGTGCGGCTGGTGGTCGGGGAGTACGCGCAGACCATCGCGTACGGCGGCACCGTGCAACTGCCGAAGGGCGGCGCCGGCGAGATCGTCATCGTGGACCGCACCGGGCCGCGCAGCGTCAACGTCGGCTTCTACCACGAGGCGTAACCGCCTGCGCGGGGCTGGGACTACGCCAGCACCCGGGCCAGGGCGAAACCGTCGTAGCCCTTGCTGCCCACCGTCTGGACCGCGGTTCCGCTGAGGCGCGGGTGCGTGCCGATGAGTTCGATCGCGGCGCGGGTGCCCTGGATGTCGGGGGTGCTGCTGTCCACGTCGGCGACGCGGCCGCCCCGGACGACGTTGTCGACGACGATCAGGCTGCCCGCGCTGGTGAGCTTCAGCGCCCATTGCACGTAGTGGGCGTTGTTGGCCTTGTCGGCGTCGATGAAGACCAGGTCGAACGGGGGCGGGTTCTCGTCGGCGAGCTGGGGCAGCGAGTCCAGGGCCGCGCCGACGCGCACCTCGACGACCTTGTCGAGGCCGGCCCGGGCGATGTTGCGGCCGGCGACCTCGGCGTGCTTGGGGTTGTACTCCAGGGAGATCAGGCGGCCGTCGGCCGGGAGCGCCCGGCCCAGCCAGATGGTGCTGTAGCCCCCCAGTGTGCCGATCTCGAGAATGGTGCGGGCGCCCTGGATCTGGGCGAGCAGCTGGAGCAGCTTGCCCTGGTTCGCCGTGACGTTGACCTGCGGCAGGCCGGCCGCCTCGCTGTCCCGCAGCGCGGCGCGGGTGACCTCGTCGTCCGGGGTGAGGTGGGCGGTGAAGTACGCGTCGACGGCGTCCCAGATCTGCGAGTCGCTCATGCGCTCTGCCTCTCCAATACAAGTTAGATGCTCTAACTAGTTGTTCTGACGAAGATGCTCCGGCGCAGGTTCCTCCCCAAAAGTGCTCCCCGAGTACCCCGCGCGGCGATTTCAGCCGATCGGACCAGGGGGAGCGGGCGGCGTCTGCTGCGCTCCCGCCGGGACCGATTCCCACAGCCGGGGCCGCAGCGTCAGCCACACCAGGCCGATGGCGAGCGCGGCGAGGCTGCCGCCGACCGTCAGCAGCCAGACCGGGATCCCGCCCACCTTCCGCAGCCGCTCCTCGTAGATCACCTGCCGGTAGGAGTCGTCCGTCGCCGCGCGGCGCAGTTCGTGGTCGCCGGAGATCGTGGCCGGGGTGGGGAACTTCTGGCCCACGGCCGTCAGGAACGGCGTGCCGTCCGCCAGCTCGGCCAGCGGGGTGCCCGACGTCGCGGCGACCCGCCCGGCGAAGATGACACGGGGACGCTCGCCACCGATCCGGGAGGCCGGTTCCATGCGGTGCGGGGCGAGGACGTACAGGCCCAGCGACTGCGGAGCGCGGGCCGGCCGGGACAGACGCATGGGGTAGACGGGGCTGTCGGCGGTGAAGGTGAGGTGCAGCGGGTCGAGGGCGCCGTTCAGCGGGGTACCGGCGGTCTCGGGAGTGAGGCGGACCGCCACGTACTCCCAGCGCCGGTCGACGTACGGCTGGAGGGCGCTCTCCAGGCGGGGCGGGAAGGCGAAGCCGTTGGTGCGCAGCCAGCCGTCCAGGGCGCCGGGGTCGGTGGCGGTCAGCCGGGCCACGTCGAAGGGGCCGAGCCGCTGCCGTCCGACCACGCCCACCTGGGGCGGGGCGGCGTTGGCACTCTCGCCGGGCGGCGGCGCCCCGGCACCGTCGCCCGTGGTGAGCGGCCAGTCGCCGTCCTGCGGCCAGAAGTGGTAGCGGGCGCGTTCCACGGGGGCGGTCGCGGCGGTCAGCTCGTCGAAGAGCGCCGGGTCGCCGAGCTTCACGGTCGCCCGGCGCGGTACGGGCATGATCCACGCGGCCCGGTCGGCGTCGCCCGTGACCGACAGCCGCATCACGATCTGCTCCTGCTGCCCGTCCCACCGCACGACGGACACCTCCCGGCCCACGGAGACCTGCTGCCGCGACCCCGGAACCAGCGCCCCACACCCGCAGGCGTATGCGGGTGCGACGAGCGAGCCGAGCTGGAGTGCGAGGAGCGCCAGGACGACCGTCAACACGCGCCCACGCGCCCCACGCCGCAGTGAACCGCCCATGTCCCCGAGCACCCCGAAGCCCCTCCACCCCTCGTCACCTGGCCGGTCGGCGTCTACGACGGTATGGCGGGGGCTCCGGTTCCGTTCGTGGCGTGATCGTTCTCGCAATTTGCGGAGGCAACCTCGGCGCCCGCCGACTATCGTCTAGCGGACAAAAGGGGAACGGATGTCAGGTGAACCGGGGGTTGCCTGCGTCTCTGTCCTGGGGCGGTACGAGCCTCACAGGGTTCGTAGATCACATCCCTCGCGAGGGACGCGTGGGGCGAACGGGGCGGGAGGCCGACGAGGCGTGGCGAATGCGGATCACAGCAGGCGTCCGGTAAAAGCCTTCGGAGCGACAGCCGTCGGGGCGGCCAGGGCCCGCCTGCGCGCCGCTCGCCTCGGACTGTGGCTGATCGCCGCCGTCCTCGCCGTCCGACAGCTGGCCGTCGTCCTTGCTACACCCCGCGGAGAACGGCTGACGGACCTGGAGACCTGGGTCGGTCCGAACGGCGTCCTGCACGTGAAGGGGTCCCTCTACGACTCCACACGTTTCACCGGTACCCCCTTCGGGGGGCTCGTTCTCAAGCCTTTCACCCGTTCGGCCGAACAGGCCCTCGGCTGGGGCTGGACCTTCGGCACCCTCCTCCTGGTCGTCGCCCTCGGCCTGGTCGTCGCCCGCGCCCTGCCGCAGCCCGTCAGCCGCCGCACCGCGCTGCTGGCCGCGCCCGTCGCGATCAGCCTGCTCATGCTGTCGCTACCGGTGCGCAACACCCTCTGGCTCGGCCAGACCAGCATCATCCCGGTGCTCCTCGTCCTCCTCGGCTGCTTCGTCGTACGCGGGGAGCGCACCAGCGGCGTGCTCATCGGCCTCGCCGCCGCCCTGCAGCCCACGATGCTGCTGTTCACCCCGCTGCTGTGGTTCACGGGGCGCCGCCGCGCCGCCGCCTCCACCGGCGTCACGTTCGCCGCGTCCACGGCGATCGCCTGGGCGGCGATGCCGCACGACTCGTACACCTATTGGGTGCACCACATGGTCGGCGTCGGCCTCGGCGGCGAGGCGAACGACCTCGCCAACCAGTCCCTGCACGGCACCCTGCTCCGGCTCGGAGTGACCGGCCCCCTGGAGATCGGCCTCTTCTTCGCCCTCGGCGCCGCCGTCGCCTGCCTCGGCCTGCGCCGCGCCGTCCGCTACGCCCGCGACGGACAGCTGCTGCTCGCCGTCGCGATCACCGGCTGCGCCGCCATCGCGGTGTCGCCGACGAGCTGGCAGCACCAGCTGCTGTGGGTGCTGCTCGCGGTCGTCGGCCGGGTCGGCAGACGCACCTCCGACCGCTACCTGTGGCCGGTCGCCGTCGTCCTGGTGATGACGCTCCCGGCGAAGATGGTGCTGCCGGACATGACGCCGCTGTACCCGCTGCGCGACAACGTCGTCCTGCTGGCCGCCCTCGCCGCCGCCACGGTCGTACCGTTCCTGTCCCGCACATCGACGTACTACCGCGCGCCGATCCCCACGCAGTACGCGCCACCGGTCCCGGCCCGCTTCAGGCACGTCCCCCTCGTGCCCTTCCTGCGCCGGGTCCTCACCCGCCCCAACCTCCTGCTGGAACTCCTCCTGATCCGCGTCACCTACGCCGCCTACTCCAAGGTGCGGCTCGCGGCGACCGGCGGAAGCAACTCGAAGGGCCGGGTCCGGGCGGAGGAACACGGCCGGCAGATCCTCGACGTCGAACGCTTCCTGCACATCGACATCGAGCGCGCCGTCAACCACGCAGTCGCCAAGGTCGACTGGCTCCGCGAATTCCTCGACTTCTACTACGCGTCGTTCCACTTCGTCGTCCCGCTGACCGTCCTCGGCGTCCTGTACTGGCGCCGCCCGGTCGACTACCGCTGGGCCCGCTCCGCCCTCGGCTTCGCCACCCTCCTCGCCCTGGTCGGCTTCTGGCTCTACCCGCTGGCCCCGCCGCGCCTCATGCCGAGCCTCGGCATCATCGACACGGTCCACGGCGTCCAGGACTTCTCCGAGCCGGAATACGGCACGCTGACCGCGCTCACCAACCAGTACGCGGCGATGCCGTCGCTGCACTTCGGCTGGTCCCTGTGGTGCGGGATCGTCATCGCGATCGTCGCGCCGAAGTGGTGGATGAAGGCGCTCGGCCTGCTGCACCCGTTCTTCACCGTCACCGCGATCGTCGCGACCGGCAACCACTGGATCCTCGACGCGGCCGGCGGCGCCGCGGTGGTCGCCGCGGGCTTCGGCCTCACCTACGCCCTCCAGGGCCCCCGCGCCCGGCTCGCGACGGCGGCGGCAGCCGAGGTCAGCAGTGAGACCTCGGCACCGAAGAAGGACCGTACTCCGAGCTGATCCGGTACTCCCCGGGCTCGGTGACGGTGAGCCGAGTGAAGTCGCCTTCCCTGTTCAGACAGCCGTTGTCGACGCGCAGCCAGGGCGAGTAGGCGACGCGCACGGTCACCGGACCCGGCCGCGAGACGCGCAGCGTCAGGTCGGCGCTGGTCGTCCCCACGACGGTCCCCGGCGCCGAGACCAGCGGCACCGCGTCCCGCACCCGGTACACCCGCCAGTTCGCGTCCTGCCACACCGGCTCCAGCCAGTCCGGCCGGTCCTTACGCACCAGCCGCGCCTCGCCCCACGCGGACCCGTCCGGCTTCCCCCGCGGCAGGACGACGAAACCGACCGCCCAGTGGTCCAGCCACGCCCGGTAGGTCGCCGCGGAGAACGTCCCGTCGTAGAACAGACGGGCACGCTCCACATCGAGCTGGCGGTTCCAGCCGCGAGCGAGGTTGACGTGCGGGGCGAGCGCGGCGGCCTCGCGGTGGTCACGGGCCGGAACGGCCTCCACGCGTGTCCGGTCCGCACCGAGGCGCTGCAGCGCGTGCACGACGGGATTCGTGTCGGCGGCGTAGGCGGGAACGACCCTGTACGCCTTCAGGTCGTTCGCGGTCTTGTTGCCGACCCACCAGACGGAGAACACGAGCGCCATGACCATCAGACTGCGGCCGAGCCGCCGCAGCCGGGGCACGGAGAGCAACGCGGCGAGAAGCACGGCCGGCGCGAAGAGCTCGGCGAACCGCTCGACGTTCGTCCCTATCGGGGAGGGGATGAGATACACGAGCACGGTCCCGGCCGCGTACACGGCCCCGCTCCATCGCGCCACCCGCCACCCACGGGGCGCGAGCGCGGTGACGGCGAGGCCCAGGGCGACGGGCGGCCAGATGCGGCCGGGCGGCATCGGCTGTTCCCCCTCGAACGGGAAGAGGAGCGTGGTCATGCCGACCACGACGGCGGGGGGGACGAGAAGGACGAGGGCCCGCCCGTAGTCCCGCACGACGAGGAATCCCGCACCCACGACGGCGAGGAACAGCCCCGCGACCGGCGATGCCATCGTCGCCAGCGCCGAGTAGGCGCCCGCCAGGACGAGCCGCCGCTCCCCGGTCAGCAGGACGGCGGCGGCGAGCCCGAGGGCGACGCCCAGCGCGAAGGTCGTACGCCCCGAGGCCACGTCGCACCAGAGGGCCAGCGAGGCGAGGAGAGCCGGGCCGAGTGGCCTGCGGACCCCGGCCCGACCGATCAGCACGGCGGCGAGCCAGGAGGCGACGAGCCCGGAGACGGCGGTGACGGTGCGCACACCGAGGGCGGCCATCAGATACGGCGATATCAGGCTGTAGTTGGCGGTGTGCATCCCGCCGTACCAGAACAGGTTGTACGCCGACCCACCGTGCCGTGACGCGAACCCGGCCCAGGCTTCCTGTGCGGCGAGGTCACCTCCGCCGGTCGCGAGGAAGAGCCACCAGATCGCGTAGAGGGGGAGCAGCGGGAGGGTGGCGAGCAGGGGTAAGCGGTGGCGCTGCCAGAGGGGGTGCCTCTGGAGTTCGGCCGCGCGCGTCGGCCGGACGAGTATGTGTTCGGCTGGGACCACGGTTCCGTAGACGTGAAATCAGGGTGGTGAGTTCACTCCGGACAGGCGGCTGTCCCCGTGGTGTTGGACAGCGCTCAGGCCCTCGCCGGTACCGGGCGCCGGAGCAGGTAGACGGCCGCGGTCGAGGCCAGGACGGCCATGCAGGCGATGAAGACCAGCCCCGCGCCCTCCAGGCCGATCGGACCGGTCAGTACGCCCACGCCGATCACCGGGACCGAGATACCCGTGTACGCCACCACGAACAGCGTCGAGATGACGGCCGCGCGCCGGTCCGCCGGAGACGCCCCGGCCACCGCGGACAGCGCCGCGCGGAACGACAGCCCCTGCCCGCTCCCGCCGACGACCGCGCTCAGCACCACCAACGCCAGCAGGTCCCACACCAGCGCGCCCGCGAGCAGCGCGAGCCCGGCGAGGAGTCCGGCGCACCCCAGGGGCAGCGAACGCCCCACCCCGACCCGGCCGACGGCCAGTTGGCCGGCGGTCGAGGCGAAGAAGGCCAGCGCGACGACGAGTCCGCTCACGGCGTGGTTGTGCACGTCCAGGGACTCGGCGAGGAACGCCGGGCTGACCGAAGTGAACACCCCGAACAACGCGAACCCCACGAACGAGGCGATCGCCGCCGCCCCGAACACCGCCCGCACCTGCGAGGGCACACCGGGCCGCCGCGGCCGCGCGCTGCTCAGCGGCCGCCGCTCTCGCACGGTCTCCGGAAGCCGCAGCAGAACGCCGGCCGAGCAGGCCACCAGGGCGAGGTGCACGGCGAACGGCAGGTACAGCGGCCAGGGAGCGTACTGCGCGAGCACCCCGGCGAGCAGAGGACCGCACCCAAGCCCGCCCATGTTGGCGGCGGTCGCGACCAACGTGGCCCGGGAGCCGCCCCCGGACGGCGCCAGCTCCATCACGTACGCCGTGGCGGCCCCGGTGAACAGACCGGCGGACAGCCCCGACAGCAGCCGCCCCGCGTACAACCAGCCCAGCCCGGTGGCGCACAGAAAACAGACGGCACTGGCGGCCGCGAACCCCAGACCCCACAGCAGCACCGGCCGCCTCCCCACGACGTCCGAGGCGTTGCCCACCAGCAACAACACACCGATGACCCCGAAGGCGTACACCGCATACACGACGGTGACGGTCAGCTCGGAGAACCCGAACTTCTCCTGATAGAGGGGGTAGAGGGGAGTGGGCAACGTGGTGCCGGCCATGCACACGACGAACACGGCCCCGCCGAGCAAACACTGACGCCACCCTCGACGATCACCGTCCATGCGCCGACGGTAACTCCGCACACCATCCCGACCCGACCCGGCACGCCCGGCGCAACGGCCCACAGCGGACGACGAAAAGGAAAAGGCAAGGAGATCCCACTCCTTGCCACTATCAATCTATAGCGCACCGGGGGGCTTGCGGCAAGACCCCGGTTGTACCGCAGAATCGGCGGCCGAAAGCCAGGACCTGCGGAAACGGGAGTCACGAAATGCGAGTGTTATTGACGACGTGGGGGTCGCGCGGAGACGTCGAACCGCTGGCGGGACTGGCGGTGGCGTTGCGGGAACTCGGCGCGCAGGTGCGGGTGTGCGCACCGCCGGACGAGGAGTTCGCGGCGCTGCTGGCGCGTGTCGGTGTGGAGCTGGTGCCGCTGGGCCCGTCGGTGCGCTCGGTGGTCGCCGGCACGAAGCCACCGACGGCAAAAGACGCGTTCCGGCTCGCCCCCGAGCTGGTCGCCGCGAGGTTCGACACGCTCACCGCGGCAGCCAACGGATGTGACGCCCTGCTGGCAACCGGCCTGATGCCGGCCGGCGCACGGGACGTGGCCGAGAAACTGGGCATCCGCTACGTGCTCGCGTGCTTCCACACCCTGGGACTGCCGTCACTGCACTTCCCTCCCGGGAGGCGGCCGGGCACGCCGTCCCCGGAGGGCGAGACCGACAACCGGGTGCTGTGGGAGCAGGACGCCCAAAGGGTGAACGCGTTGTACGGCGAAGCGCTCAACACCCACCGCGCGGCGATCGGCCTGCCACCGGTGGACAACGTCCGCGACCACGTCCTCACCGACCGGCCGTGGCTGGCGGCGGACCCGACGCTGTGGCCGTCGCAGGGCGGGACGGAGCTGGACGTCGTGCAGACCGGGGCGTGGATCCTGCCCGACGACCGTCCGCTCCCAAAAGAGCTGGAGGCGTTCCTGGACGCCGGTGAACCACCGGTGTACGTGGGCTTCGGCAGCCTCGCCTCGCACGCCCCGAAGGACATCGCCAGGGTGGCCACCGAAGCGAGCCGCGCGCAAGGCCGCCGCGTACTCCTCGCCCGCGGCTGGGCCGACCTGGCCCCGATCGACGACGCCGACGACTGCTTCGTGGTCGGCGAGGTCAACCAGCAGGCACTGTTCCCCCGGGTGGCCGCCGTCGTACACCACGGCGGCGCGGGCACCACGACGACGGCGGCCCGGGCCGGTGCGCCCCAGGTGGTGGTCCCCCAGATCGCGGACCAGCCGTACTGGGCCGCCCGTGTGGCCGAACTGGGCATCGGCACGGCCCACGACGGCCGGACGCCGACCTTCGACTCCCTGTCCGCCGCACTCACCACAGCCCTGACGCCCGAGACCCGCGCACGAGCGAGGGCCGTGGCCGGCACCATCCGCAGCGACGGGGCGACGGTGGCCGCGAAACTGCTACTCGACGCCGTCAGCCACGAAAGTCCGCCCGCGTCCGCGTGAACCACGCGGACTCGTCGAGTCACGCCGGGTGGGCAGTGCGTTGGAGGCTCTGCGCCACCCATCGGCCCCCGCCTCCCCCGCCTCGGCCACTCCGGTGACCCATTTCCTCCAATCGACCTCACCCACCCGCCGCGCCGCCAAGCCCACCCGGCGTCCATGCGAGGCGCCGACGCGCACCACCCACCGGCCGTCAGCCGCTGAGTCCACCCGGCGTCCATGCGAGGCGCCGACGCGCACCACCCACCCGCCGCGCCGCCAAGCCCACCCGGCGTCCATGCGAGGCGCCGACGCGCACCACCCACCGGCCGTCAGCCGCTGAGTCCACCCGGCGTCCATGCGAGGCGCGAGCGCGCGCCCTCAACCCCGGCCCGCAACGCAGCCCGCCCAAGGGAACGCACACCTCGGTCACCCGCTTTTCCGGGCCGCTCGCTCGCTTCTCACCCGTGCTGGAGCGGACCGGGTCAAGGGTCGGCCGAAGGCCGATCGGCGCAGCCGACGCGAAGCGCCCTTGAGGCGGGCCGTGGAAGCACGACACTGACAAGAAGCGGGCGGACCCAACGGCCACTCCGCTAGCAGGCGTCCACAGGAACTGCCCCGGCGCCGCACTCGAACCAGATGGTCTTGCCGGCCGAGGGCCACGGGGACACGCCCCACTTGTCGACGACCGCGTCCAGCAGCATGAGTCCCCGGCCGCCCTCCGCTTCCAGCGACACCTCACTTGGCGCGCAGGGGAGTTCAGGGCCGCCGTCCGTCACCTCGACCCGGATTCCCTCCGTCTGACGTAGGAGCAGGAACGTGCAGCGGCGGTCCGGGACGTGGCGTACGACGTTGGCGATCAGCTCTGTCGTGGCCAGCTCCACCGCGTCGGAGAGGTCCGCCAGCCCCCACTCGTCCAGGAACGAGCGGACGATGCGGCGGATGTGCCGGGCCGAGTGTTCGCCGACGGTCAGGCTCATGCGGTACTGCGTAGGGCGTGGGGCCGCCATGAGCGTGGGGGGAAAGTATTCGTTCACAGGACGAGGCTGGCCTGCCGTGACTACTCTCGGCTACAGCACGGATACAACGCGTCCTGCTGTGGACAGAGTTGCTAGAGAGGCCGCACGTGACCCACATCAACGTCCTGGATCCGGGAGCTTCGCCGCTTGATTACTACGGCTTCGAGTTGCGTCGACTGAGGGAAGCTGCTGGGCTGACGCAGCGACAACTCGGGGACATCGTCAACTACACGGGTTCGTTGGTCGGGCAGGTCGAGACAGCGAGGAAACTGCCGACGCCGGAGTTCAGCGAGCGTGTGGACGCGGCGCTGGGGACGGGCGGGTTACTGTCCCGGCTCGTCGGACTGGTGATGCGTAGTCAACTTCCGGCCTGGTTCCAACAGGTCGCGGAGTTGGAGGCGCGGGCCGTCAAGATCTCCACCTTCCAGACGCACATGGTCCACGGACTCCTCCAGACCGAGGCGTACGTGCGTGCCGTGTTGGGCTCCCTCGACGAAACCGACCTCGACGACCGCACCGCCGTCCGACTCGCCCGCCAGCGCATCTTCGAGAAGGCGATGCCGCCCGTGCTGTGGGCGATCATCAGCGAGGCCGCGCTGTGTCAGGAGATCGGCGACACCGAGGTCATGCGCGGGCAACTGGCCCACCTGTTGTCGTTCGAGAGCAATCCTCGGATCAACGTCCAGGTGCTGCCGTTCTCGACCGGGGCGCACGCAGGACTGCAAGGCTCGTTCACCCTCTACCGGTTCGAGAAGGACCCGTCCATCGTCTATACCGAGGGGTATGGCAGCGGGCATCCCACCGCGAACCCGGACACCGTCAGCGACTGCTCGCTCCGTTACGATCATCTTCAGGCCGCCGCGCTCTCCCTCAGGGATTCGGCGGATTTGATCCGGCGTGTGATGGAGGAACGCTATGGCGAACAACGGGATTCCGGCGGGGATCACGTGGCGTAAGTCCAGCTACAGCGGCGATCAGGGCGGCGAGTGTGTGGAGTGCGCGCCGCTCAATGGTCTGGCCTGGCGCAAGTCGTCATACAGCGGCGACCAAGGGGGCGACTGCGTAGAGATCGCCGAAGCCCCCTGCGCCACCGTAGCCGTACGCGACTCCAAGACCCCCAGTGGGCCGGTGCTCACCCTCGCACCCTCCACCTTCGCGGCCTTCGTCTCCTGGACTACAACCGCTGAATAATCGTCCCCGTAGCCAACCCGCCCCCCGCGCACATAGTCACCAGCGCGAACTCCTTGTCCGTCCGCTCCAGTTCATGCAGAGCCGTCGTGATGAGCCGGGCTCCGGTGGCCCCCACCGGATGCCCGAGGGCGATCGCGCCGCCGTTGACGTTGACCTTCGTCAGGTTCTGTTCGAAGACCTGAGCCCAGCTCAACACAACGGACGCGAACGCCTCGTTGATCTCAACCAGGTCGATGTCCTTCAACGACATCCCCGCCTTGCCCAGCACCGCACGCGTCGCGTCGATCGGCCCGTCGAGGTGGAAGTGAGGGTCGGCGCCAACAAGCGCCTGGGCAACAATCCGCGCCCTCGGCTTCAACTTCAGCGCCCGCGCCATCCGCTTCGACGCCCACATGATCGCCGACGCCCCATCAGAAATCTGCGACGAGTTGCCCGCCGTATGCACCGCGGTCGGCATGATCGGCTTGAGGCCGGTCAGCGCGTCCATCGTCGTGTCGCGGAGCCCTTCGTCGTGGTCGACCAGGCGCCACATGCCCTGCCCGGAGGCCTGTTCCTCCTCGGTCGTGGGGACCTGGACCGCGAAGGTCTCCCGCTTGAAGCGTTCCTCGGACCAGGCGATGGCCGCCCGTTCCTGGGAGGTCAAACCCAACGCGTCGACGTTCTCCCTCGTCAAGCCTCGATGTCGCGCGATGCGTTCCGCTGCCTCGAACTGGTTGGGGAGGTCGACGTTCCATTCCTCCGGGAACGGCTTACCCGGGCCGTGCTTGGAGCCCGAGCCCAGCGGGACGCGTGACATCGATTCGACGCCGCAGCTGATGCCGACGTCGATGACGCCCGCCGCGATCATGTTGGCCGTCATGTGGGACGCCTGCTGCGAGGAGCCGCACTGGGCGTCGACCGTGGTCGCGGCTGTCTCGTAGGGGAGGCCCATGGTGAGCCAGGCCGTGCGGGCGGGGTTCATGGACTGTTCGCCGGCGTGGGTCACCGTGCCGCCGACGATCTGCTCGACGCAGTCGGCGGGGATGCCGGTGCGGCCGAGGAGTTCGCGATAGGTCTCGCCCAGGAGGTAGGCGGGGTGCAGATTGGCGAGCGCGCCGCCGCGCTTGCCGATGGGGGTGCGGACGGCTTCGACGATGACGGGTTCGGCGGCCATGGGTGCGGGTCCTTTCCTCCGAACGTGCCTGAACGTGCCCGAACGTGCCGGAACGTGCCGGAACGTGAGCGGAACTGGAACTAGTACGTGTTCTAGTTCTCTGGAGCAGTCTGCGGAAGTGATGTGCGTCACCGCAAGGGTCTTGCAGGCTTCAGGGTCCTGAACTACCTTCACCGGACCCATATTCTGATGGACCGTCAGATGGCTGGAGCTGCCCATGCCCTGTCCAGCACTGCCCGACGGGTTCGACTTCACCGACCCCGACCTGCTGCACCACCGTGTGCCTCACCCGGAGTTCGCCGAACTGCGCCGGGCCGAGCCGGTCCGCTGGATCCCGCAGCCGGGGAACGTGGCCGGCTTCCAGGACGAGGGCTACTGGGCCGTGACCCGGCACGCGGACGTCAAGTACGTCTCCACGCACCCGGAGATCTTCTCGTCCTTCCTCAACACCGCGATCATCCGCTTCAACGAGCACATCGAGCGCGACGCGATCGACGCCCAGCGACTGATCCTGCTGAACATGGATCCGCCCGAGCACACGCGCGTCCGGCAGATCGTGCAGCGCGTCTTCACGCCGAGGGCCATCCGGGCGCTGGAGGAACGCCTGCGGACACGCGCCGGGGACATCGTGGCGGCGGCGCGGGAGCAGTCCGGCTCCTTCGACTTCGTCACGTCCGTCGCCTGCGAGCTGCCGCTTCAAGCCATCGCCGAGCTGATCGGGATACCCCAGGACGACCGGGCCAAGATCTTCGACTGGTCCAACAAGATGATCGCGTACGACGACCCGGAGTACGCCATCACCGAGGAGGTCGGCCAGGAGTCGGCCACCGAACTCATCGCGTACGCCATGAACATGGCCGCCGACCGCAAGCAGTGCCCGGCCAAGGACATCGTCAGCACGCTGGTGGTCGCCGAGGACGAGGGGAGCCTCCGCTCCGACGAGTTCGGGTTCTTCGTGCTGATGCTGGCCGTGGCCGGCAACGAGACGACCCGCAATGCCATCACTCACGGGATGCACGCCTTCCTCACCCACCCCGAGCAGTGGGAGCTGTACAAGCGGGAGCGGCCCTCCACCGCCGCCGAGGAGATCGTGCGGTGGGCGACGCCCGTGGTCTCCTTCCAGCGGACGGCGACCCAGGACACCGAACTCGGGGGGAAGAAGATCAAGAAGGGGGACCGGGTCGGGATCTTCTACGCCTCGGCCAACCATGATCCCGAGGTCTTCGAGAACCCGGACCTCTTCGACATCACCCGCGATCCCAATCCCCACCTGGGCTTCGGTGGCGGCGGGCCGCACTACTGCCTCGGCAAGTCCCTCGCCGTCCTGGAGATCGACCTCATCTTCAACGCCATCGCCGACGCCATGCCCGGACTCCGGCTCGTGGACGACCCGCGGCGGCTGCGTTCCGCGTGGATCAACGGGGTGAAGGAACTCCGGGTCAGCGCATGAGTGAAGGCGGCGGCCCCGGGGATCGAGGGCCGCCGCCTTCACGTGCGGTGGGGTGAGAATCACCCGGCTCAGTACCAGCCGTCGGCGGCTCAGTACCAGCCGTTGGCGGCTCAGTACCAGCCGTCGGCGGCTCAGTACCAGCCGTCGGCGGCTCAGTACCAGCCGTTGGCCTGCCAGAAGTTCCAGGCGCCGACCGGGCTGCCGTAGCGGGACTTCATGTAGTCCAGGCCCCACTTGATCTGGGTCTTGGCGTTGGTCTTCCAGTCGGAGCCGGCCGAGGACATCTTGGAGCCGGGCAGGGCCTGGACCAGGCCGTAGGCGCCGGAGGAGGCGTTGGTGGCGTTGACGTCCCAGCCGCTCTCGTGCTGGACGATCCTGGAGAAGGCGTTGTACTGCGCGGCGTCAGGGATCATCTTGTGCGCGATCGTCCTGGCCTCGGAGGCGGAGTCCACGGTGGCGGCCGCGTGAGCGGGAGCCGCGGTCAGCGCGATACCGGCGGTGGCGGCGGCCACGGCAGCGGTCGTGAGGGCCTTCTTCGGGGAAGCGATGCGGCGGATGAAAGCGACGGACACGGAGAACCTTTTCTTCGGGGACTGGGGTGTGTCGCGGACATACGTCGGCGCCGAGGCCCGTGGGCTTGTCGGCGCCGTGCGACGTCATCCACAGAAGCAGGCTCGGAAGGCGTCCGCAATGAACCCTTTTACTAGTTATGGCCGCATCCGGCCGAAAATCGGACTCTGTGACCTGGCTCTCAATGTGCAGGTCAGAGGGGGTAGGACCGCGTACATGACAGGCGGTTTGTGGGTACGGCCCTGCCTCGTAGGTGAGCTGGGTCATGTGGGGTGGTTCACGGCCCGGGGGCGTCGAATGTGACCTCGCTCTCGAAGGCCGCCCGGCGCGTGGCCCGGCGCAGGGCCCGGAGCACCGCCGGGCCGAGGGTGAGGGTCAGGACGACGGTGACGATCGCCCGGCCCAGGTCCCAGCCGAGGGACGTGGCCAGGCAGTACGCGACGAAGCGGGCCAGGTTGGCGGGGATCGTGGCGTCCGGGTCGAAGGCGATGGCCGAGGCGTTGCGGTCCATGAAGGGCCAGCCCTGCATGTTCATCGCCGTGCCGTAGGCGAAGGCGGCCAGGAAGCCGTACCCGGCCAGGAGCAGCAGCTCGGCCCGGCCGCGCAGCCGGTCCGCGCCCGGCAGCAGGCCCGCGCCCATCGTGAACCAGCCCATCGACAGCATCTGGAACGGCATCCACGGGCCCACCCCGCCCGTGAGCAGCGCCGACGCGAACATCGTCACCGAGCCGAGCACGAAGCCGAAGCCCGGGCCGAGGACCCGGCCGCTGAGCACCATCAGGAAGAACATCGGCTCGATACCGGCCGTACCCGCGCCGATCGGCCGCAGCGCCGCACCGGTCGCCGCGAGCACACCGAGCATGGCCACCGCCTTCGCGCCCAGCCCCGACTCGGAGATCGTCGCGCCGACGACCGCGACCAGGAGCACCAGCAGTCCCGCGAAGAGCCACGGCGCGTCCTGCGCGTGCGCGGTGAGCTGCGAGGCGGGCGGGGCGAGGAAGGGCCAGCCCAAGGAGACGACCCCGACCGCGCTGACCAGGGCGAGGGCGGCGAGGGAGCGAGGGCCGAGGCGGACGGCACGGACCTGGCGGTCGTGCGGCGGCGCCCCCGCGCGAGGGCCCTTTGCAGGCGCGCTCACGCGAGGGCCCTCCGTAGGCGCGCTCATGCGAGGGCCTTACGTACCTGCGCGACCGTGAGCCACTGCTGCGGGGCCAGGATCTTCGTCACTTGCGGCGCGAACGACGGGGAGGAGACCACGACCTCCGCCGTCGGGCCGTCGGCGATCACCTCGCCGTCGGCGAGCAGGACGACCCGGTGGGCCAGCTCGGCGGCGAGCTCCACGTCGTGCGTGGCCAGGACGATGGCGTGACCGGCGGCGGCGAGTTCCCGCAGGATGCTCACCAGGCGGGCCTTCGCCGCGTAGTCCAGGCCGCGGGTCGGCTCGTCCAGGAGGAGGAGCGGCGGGCGGGCCGTGAGGACGACCGCCAGCGCGAGCGCCAGGCGCTGGCCCTCGGAGAGGTCACGGGGGTGGGTGTCGTCGGTGATGCCGGGGAGCAGGTCCGAGGCGAGCGCGCGGCACGTGCCGGGGGCGGCGTCCGCGTCCCGGTCGGCCGCCGTGCACTCGGCGGCGACCGTGTCGGCGTACAGCAGGTCGCGCGGCTCCTGCGGGACCAGACCGACACGGCGTACGAGGTCCCGGGGCGGGGTCCGGTGGGGGATCGCACCGCCGACGCGCACCGATCCGGACGACGGCTCGACCAGTCCGACGAGGGTGTTGAGCAGCGTGGACTTTCCGGCGCCGTTGCGACCCATGAGGGCCACGGTCTCGCCGGGGGTGACGGTGAGGTCGACGTGACGCAGGGCCTGGATCCGGGCGCGGCGCACGGCGAGGGCGCGGATCTCGGCCACGGGCCCGGTAGTTGGAGTGGGCTCGGGGGTGCGCTTGCGCCAGCGGCGGCGAAGTGCGGGGGGCGGTACGGGTGTTGTGGTGACCCGTGGGGTGTCGGGCGGTACGGGTGTTGTGGTGACCCGTGAGGTGTCGGGCGGTACGGGTGTTGTGGTGATCGGTGGGGTGTCGGGCGCTACGGGTGTGGCGGTGATCCGGGGAGTGTCAGGGGTCTCCCGGCGATCGGCGAGGCGTTCCCGTAGCTCTCCCGCCCGTCGGCGGGCGTCCCGGACGGTCAGGGGAAGCGGGGACCAGCCTGCCAGCCGGCCCAGGTCGACCACCGGCGGGTACACCGGCGATACGGCCATGATGTCGGCCGGCGAGCCGAGGACCGGTGCCGCGCCCGGGCTCGGGAGGAGGGCGACCTGGTCGGCGTACTGGATGACGCGTTCCAGGCGGTGTTCGGCCATGAGGACGGTCGTACCGAGGTCGTGCACCAGGCGTTGGACGACCGCGAGGACCTCCTCCGCGGCGGCCGGGTCCAGCGCCGACGTCGGCTCGTCGAGGACGAGGACCTTGGGGTGCGGGGTGAGGACGGAGCCGATCGCGACGCGCTGCTGCTGACCGCCGGAGAGGGTGGCGATGGGGCGCTCGCGGAGGTCGGTCAGACCGAGGAGGTCGAGGGTCTCCTCGACCCGGCGCCGCATCACCTCCGGCGGCAGGCCCAACGACTCCATGCCGTAGGCCAGTTCGTCCTCGACGGTGTCGGTGACGAAGTGCGACAGCGGGTCCTGGCCCACCGTCCCCACCACGTCGGCGAGTTCGCGCGGCTTGTGGGTGCGGGTGTCCCGGCCGGCGACCGTGACGCGGCCGCGCAGGGTGCCGCCGGTGAAGTGCGGGACGAGGCCGCTGACGGCACCGAGGACCGTGGACTTGCCGACGCCCGACGGGCCCGCGAGGAGAACGAGTTCACCCTCCGGGACCTCGAAGTCCACGCCCTGGACGGTGGGTTCGCAGGCTCCGTCGTACGTCACGGAGACGTTCTCGAAACGGATCACGACGGCTCCTTGGGGACGGGGGCGGGGGTGGAGGCTGGAGTGGAGGCAGGGGCAGGGGCAGGGGCGGGGGCGAGGAAGGCGGGGAGGAGGCCGAGGAGGACCGCCGCGGCCGGCCACAGGGGGAGGGTGGGCGCGACGAGGGGGACGGTGGTGGGGTGCAGGGCCGTCGGGTCGGTGGACGCGGCGACGGTGAGGAGGACGGCGACCGCGATGCCGGCCCCGGCGACCAGGCAGGCGCGGACGTTCCAGGTGTCCGGGCGGTATCGGGTGCGCGGGGAACGGCGGCCGCCGAGGCGCAGGCCCGCGAGGGCGGCGGCGAGTCCGGTGAGGAGGAGGGGCAGGCCGTAGGTGCCGCCCGCGGCGGTGAGCAGGCCGTACGTTCCCGCGCAGACGCCGAGCAGGCCGCCCAGGGTGAGGGCGGTGGTCGTACGGCGGACCGGGGCGGGGACCTCGGCGGTACGGCCGTAGCCCCGCGCGTCCATTGCGGCGGCGAGGGCGACGGAGCGCTCCAGGGCACCCTCCAGGACGGGCAGGCCGACCTGGAGCAGGCCGCGTATGCCCTTGTCCGGGCGGCCGCGCAGGCGGCGGGCGGCACGTAGGCGCTGGACGTCGGCGATGAGGTTCGGGGCGAAGGTGAGGGCGACGACCACGGCCACGCCCATCTCGTACAGGGCGCCGGGGAGGGACTTGAGGAGGCGGGTGGGGCTGGCGAGGGCGTTCGCGGCTCCTACACAGATGAGGAGAGTGGCCAGTTTCAGGCCGTCGTAGAGCGCGAAGAGAAGGCCTTCCGCCGTGACCTTGCCCCCGAGGCGGATGCCCTGGGCCCAGTGGGGGAGCGGGACTTCGGGGAGGGTGACGATCACGTGGGTGCCGGGGATGGGGGAGCCGAGGACGAGGGCGAAGAGGAGGCGGACCAGGATGACGGCCAGGGCGAGTTTGAGGAAGGCGGTGTAGGAGCGGGCGGTGGGGGTGTGGGGGCGGTGGGTTGCCACTACGTAGGCGGAGGTGGTGATGAGGAGGGCGAGGAGGAGGGGGTTGGTGGTGCGGGTTGCTGCGGTGCCCAGGGAGAGGGACCAGAGCCACCAGGCGCCGGGGTGCAGTTGGGCCGGGCGCCGGTACCGGGGGGTGGGTCCGCTCACCGGCGCCGGCCCGGTGCCGCTGGGGCTAGGCACGGCGACGGGCCTGCCAGATCGCCGCCGCTCCCAGTGCTGCAACCACCGCTGCTCCTGCCCACAGGCCCACCGACGGGCCCCCGTCCGTCTTGGCCCGCTTCTCGGTCGTCGTCGGCTTCTTCGCCCCGCTGACCTGTTCGCCGCAGCCGTGCTCCGGATATCCCCCGATCGCGCACAGCAGGGCGTTCGTGTCATAGCGGAGGGGCTTGGCGACCGCGGCCAGGGCCTCTGCTGTCGTCGCGTCGGCGGACAGCACCGCGCAGGCCGTGCGCGGGGCGGGCGGAGTTTCGCCTGACGGGGCGTCCCTCCCCGTGCCGAAGTCGATGACCAGGGCGACGCGTTTGCGGTCGTCCTGCGGGGGCGTCTTCGCGCAGATCTTCGCGAAGTCGGCCTCGCCCCGCGGTTGTGTCGCGTCGCCGGAGTCCTCGCTGACGGCAAAGCGGAAGCCCTCGACGTCGCCGTCGGAGGGGCGGGCGGTGGAGGGGCCCTGGGTGGCGTACGCCCAGCGGTTGCCGTCGCGGTCCCAGAAGGACCAGTAGCGGTAGCCGGCGGCCTGGGACTGGGTCGTGCCGGCCGCCAGGGTCAACAACAGCGCGGTGAGGAGGAGGGCACCGCGGCGGATCACGGCTGCTGCTTCCGGTTCCGGCCGCTCAGGAGGAAGCCGATGCCGATGCCGGCGACGAGGAAGACACCGACGGTCCACCAGACGCCGAAGCCGTCGTCGGAATCCTTCTTGTCGGCGGCCTTCGTAGTCTTCTCCGCCGCCTGCGGCGCCGGGCCCGTCGCGTTGAGCTGCTTCACCAGGTCCGTGCCGCCGAAGTCGTGCGGGTCGGTGCCCATCGTGTGCGCCGCGAGGATCAGCTGGGCGTACGCCGCGGGGCCGCTCTGCCTGGCCCAGGCCGTGGCGTTCTTCTCCAGCCACGCGTACGGCTTCCGTGCGGCCGAGGTCGACCCCTGCGCGGCGAGTGCGACGACCGCGTCCGCCGTGTTGCCGTAGTCGGGCTGGTCCTTGGCGCCGGGGAGGGCGGACTTCAGGAATCCGCCCTGGGTGGCCTCCGCGAGGTAGGCGGCGCCGTTGGCCGCCACCTGCTGCGGGGCGAGCGGCTTGTCGGAGTCGGCGCAGGCCTGGACGCCCTTCGGCGCCTGTCCGGCCGTCGCCACGAAGCCCTTGCCGAGGCTGCCGAGGACACCGGCCGCCGTGGCGTCCGCGTTGGCGGCCAGCTTGCCCTTCTTGTCCGGCTGGTAGGCGAGGGCACCGCCGTCGTCCGCACCGCAGGTGAGGGACCACTTCGCCAGCAGGTCGTACGGCGACTTGCCGCCCTTGCCGTCCTCGCCGTCCCCCGCGACCTCGGCGGGCTTCTCCCCGGCGGCCACGAGGGCGCCGACGACGACGGACGTCGAGTTCGTGTCGCTGGGGCCGCCGGGGGTGTAGCCCCAGCCGCCGTCCTTGTTCTGGACGGACTTCAGCCAGGTCACGGCCTTGTCGACGGCGGTGGCGTGACCGCCGAGCGCGGCGAGGGTCTGGGCGGCGGCGGCCGTGCTGTTGGTGTCGATCACGAGCTTGGCGTCGCAGGCCTTGGCGGTGTCGGCGCGGAAGGCCGCGAACGCGCCGTTCGCGCACTGCTGTCCGGCCAGCCAGCCCACCGCCTTCGCGGCGGGCTTCACGTCCACGGTGTGCTGCGCGAGCAGGGCGAGGGACTGGCGCCAGACGCCGTCGTACGTCGGGTCGGTGCTGCCGTACAGCCCGTCGGGTATCGCCACCGACGGCGACGGGGAAGGCGTGGCGGCGACGGCGGGCGTGGCCGCGCCGATCACGACGGTGGCGGCCAGGACCGCGGCGCTGCGGCGGACGTTCATGATCGGCGGATGCCTCTCCCTGCGGGGAGCCGGGCAGCACGGGACGCCCCGGCGGCTCGGCTCCGTAGACCTCGACGGTGCCGTACGGCGGCGGGTGCCGGCGCACGTGTGAGCCGGTCATGTTTCCCGCACGGGGCAGTCCGGCTCGCCGCCCTGCACGGACGGCTCACGGTTGCGGGTCAGCGCCGGTTTTGCACCGGCTTCCCCCCGTACGGGTGTGATGACGACCGGGCCACTCTACCTTCGGTCCTGCGCTTCACCTCCGCCCTCGGAGTGGAGGTGAAGCGCATCTCACGCGCCGCGGGGAGGTTGAGGTGTTGCCGATTGCCGATTGCCGATTGCCGATTGCCGATTGCCGCGCGCCATCGGGTCGGCGGCCCCGCCTCGACGGCCTCGCCGGTGTTCAGCGCAGGGTGAGCGGGGTCTCGGATTCGACGCGGGTCAGCTTCTGAGGGTTGCGGACGTAGTAGAGGCCGGTGATGCGGGCGTCCTCGACACGGATCGCCATGACGCCGTCGAGCTCGCCGTCCAGGCGCAGGACGAGAGCGGGGTTGCCGTTGACGACGGTGGGGTCACTGGTGACGGTGGCTTCGAGCTTGCGGAGGCCGCCGACGAACATGCGGACCACCTTGTCGGCACCGATGACCGGCCGCCGCGCGGCGTGCTTGACGCCGCCGCCGTCGCTCAGCAGGACGACCTCGGGGGCGAGCACGTCGAGGAGGCCCTGCATGTCCCCGGTTTCGAGCGCACGCTGGAACGACTCCAGAGCCGCGCGGCTCTCGCGCTGGGAGACCACCTCGCGAGGGCGGCGGGCATCGACGTGCCGGCGGGCGCGGTGCGCTATCTGGCGGACGGCCGCCGGGCTCTTGTCGACGGCGGCCGCGATCTCGTCGTAGCCGACGTCGAAGACCTCGCGCAGCACGAAGACGGCGCGTTCCGTCGGCGACAGTGTCTCCAGGACGAGCATCAGCGCCATCGACACGCTCTCGGCGAGCTCGACGTCCTGGGCCACGTCCGGCGCGGTGAGCAACGGCTCGGGCAGCCAGGGGCCGACATACGCCTCCTTGCGGCGCGTCATGGTGCGCAGCCGGTTGAGCGACTGGCGGGTCGTGATCCGGACCAGGTAGGCGCGCTGGTCGCGCACCTGATCCAGATCGACCTCGACCCACCGCAGCCAGGTTTCCTGGAGGACGTCCTCGGCATCGGCCGCCGATCCGAGCATCTCGTAGGCGACGGTGAAGAGCAGGTTGCGGTGGGCGACGAACGTCTCGGTCGCGGGGTTGGTGGAGTGGTCGCTCATGTCTCGAACCCTTTCCTTCGCGGCCGGCTCTGGTTGCCGAAGGCCGTCAAGCTTGCGTCCAGGGAAGGCCTGGCTAGGCTGCCGGTTCAGCGGGTGCCGGCGTCTTGCCGCGCTCGGCCTGGAGCAGCTGCCGGCGCTTGTCGTCCCTGAACCCCCAGGCGAACGCACCGGGCTTACGCGCCTCGTCCGCCAGTTCCTTGACGACGTTTGTGCAGGCGATCTCCTTGATCTTCGCGGCAAGGCGACCGCCGATGTAGAACCTGTTCGAGGTGTCATCCCTGGAAGCGAGCTGTAGCGTGGCGGCGCGACGGCCCAGGCCGATGCACTGGCCGAAGAAACCCACGTTGACGGCCGCGGGTTGCTCACCCGCGATCCGGGCCAGCACCGTGTCGGCGGCGTGCGCGCCCAGCGGCCGCGCGGTCTGGCAGCTCATCCGGAACGGCAGGTCCGACGGTGCCGCCGAATCCCCGGCCGCGACGATGTGCCCGTCGTCCACGCTGGTCAACGTCTCGTCCGTGAGCAGGCGGCCCAGGGCGTCGGTGCTCAGCCCGCTGCGGCCGGCCAGGTCCGGCACGCTGAACCCGGCCGTCCAGATCGTCACCTCGCTCGGCATCTCGCGACCGTCACCGAGCCGCACGCCATCGCGGGTCACCGCCGTCACCTTCGCGTCGGGGCCTTCGAGCACGGTCACACCGAGTTCGGCGAGCCGCTTGGCGACCGAGCGCCGCCCCCGCGGGTGCAGGTACGCGCCGAGCACCTCGCCGCACACCAGGGTCACGGTGCGGCCCTCCTCCGCCAGCTCGGCGGCGGTCTCGATGCCGGTCGCACCGCCTCCGACCACCGTCAGAGGGGCCGTTGAGGGCGCGGCGTCGAGGACCGGCCGCAGCCGCTGCGCCTCCTCCAGGGTGGCGATCGGGTAGGCGAACTCGGCCGCTCCGGGCACGCTCGGGTCGGCGCTGCCACTGCCCACCGCGTAGATCAGGTAGTCGTAGCCGACCGTGTCGCCGGTCGCCAACGCCACGCTGCGCTCGGCCGCGTCGATCCGTGTCACGGTGTCGACCGCCAGGCGAATGCCCTCGGCCAGGATCTCTCGGTAGTCGACGACCGCGTCGTGGGACCCGCCCACCACTTGATGCAGGCGCACCCGATTCACGAAGGTCGGGCGCGGATTGATCAGGGTCACTGTCACGTCGTCGCGCTGCGTCAGGCGATTGGCCGCCATGACACCGGCGTATCCGCCGCCGATCACGACCACATCGATGTTCTCAGCCATGGTGTCTCCTCCGTTTTCAGGGGTTCGGCCTCAAGACACCTCGACATCGAACGCTGTGACAGCACGTGAGGCAGATCACTCCAAGGTGCGGGCTCAGCCGCGGAGTTGAGTGTGAGTAGGTTCGGGCCATGACAACCACGGGGAGACTTCTCGGCTCGGGGCGTACGGCCGACGTGTACGAGATCGACGAGGCCTGGGTGCTGCGCCGTGACCGGGAGGGGTGGGGGGACGCGGCGGCCGAGGGGGCGCTGATGGAGTACGTGCGCGGCCACGGCTACCCCGTGCCCCGGGTCCGTCCCTCCGACTCGCGCACCGACCTCGTGATGGAGCGGCTGGCCGGTCCGACGATGGTGCAGGCGTGGGCGGCGGGCTCGCTGGGGTCGGAGAACGCGGGGGCCGTCCTCGCCGGGCTGTTGCGCCGACTGCACGCCATCCCCGGCCGCGTCATCCACCTGGACCTCCACCCGGAGAACGTCATCCTCACCGACACCGGCCCCCGCGTGATCGACTGGGGCACGGCCGAGAGGGGGGACCCGGGGCTCGACTGGGGCATGTCCGCGATCATCCTCGCGCAGGTCGCCCTGTCCGAGGAGCCCTACGCCGAACCCGCCCGAGCCATGCTGACCGCCCTGCTCGCCGACCCCTCGGACCTGACGCCTCAGGGCTTGGCGGAGGCCCGCAGGCGTCGTGCGGCGAACCCGACCATGAGCCGGGACGAGGTGGAACTCCTCGGGGAAGCCGAGGAGTTGATCCGTTCGCTCATGGTCTAGAAGCCTAGGAGTCTAGGACCCTAGGAGGCGCGGGGTGTCTCGCCGCCGAAGGCCAGGAACAGGGTGCGGGAGGAAAGGAGCCAGGTGCCGTCCGGGGCGCGGTGGAAGGCGTCCTCGTAGTGGCCGATCTGGACCGGGGGGCCCGCCGGGACCATGCTTGCGCCGTCGTGGCCGTCGACGCGGTACGTCGTGAAATACGACCTCGCGTGCGCCGTGTCCGGGGAGGTCACCGTGACGAGGACGTTGGACATGAGGCGGCGTGAGAGGCGGTCGGCCGGACGCGAGCCGAAGTAGTCGCGCAGTGCGGCCCGGCCTTTGATCAGGCGTTCGCCCGCCGGCCATTCCCATGTGCCGTCCTCGGTGAACAACTCGGCCACGGTGGAGGGTTCGCCCAGGTCGAGGCGGTGGACGAAGTCGAGGACGAGGCGTTCGCAGGCGCGTTCGGCGAGGAGGTGTTCCCAGGGGTGGTCCATGAGGTCGTTGGTATCAGGGGGCCGTCGCGCCCCGCGAGGGAATTACACCGCGACGTACCTCACCGGCTCGCTCCCAGCCACCGCTTCCGCCCGGCCCTGCTTCACCAGTCGCCGCAGGTGGGCCTCCGCCTCGGAGACGGCGATGTTCCGTGAGCCGTAGGGGATCTGGTCCCACGGGCGGTTCCACTCCATGCGTTCGGCGACTTGCCAGGGGGTGAGGGGCTCGGCCAGGAGGGAGAGGAGGCCGGTGAGGCGGGCCTCGTGATGGGTGAGCAGTTGCCTCACACGTGCGGCCGCGTCCGTGAAGGCGTGCTGGTGGGCCGGGAGGATCTCGGCGGGGGCGAGGCGGCCGACGCGTTCGAGGGAGTCGAGGTAGTCGCCGAGGGGGTCGGTGACGGTGGCGTCGTCGGGGTCCTCGTAGAGGCCGATGTGGGGGGTGATCTCGGGGAGTACGTGGTCGCCGGAGAACAGGCGTCCGTGGCCCGGGAGTTGGGCGGGGTGTTCCTCCTCCAGATGGAGGCAGACGTGGCCGGGGGTGTGGCCCGGGGTCCAGATCGCACGGACGCGGCGGCCGGGAAGGTCGAGGAGTTCACCGGGGACGATCTCGCGGTCGGGGAGGGCGGGGGAGAGGCCGGGCAGGGCGCGGCGGGGCGCCGTGCGCAGGGGGGCCACGTGGTCCTCGGGGGCGCCGGCCGCGGTGAGCTTGGCCGTCATGTAGGTGAACCAGCGGTCGGGTCGGGTCTCACGCGTCCTGCGGACGATCGCCAGGTCCGCCGCGTGCATCGCGATCCAGGCACCGGACGCCTCGCGCACCCGGCCCGACAGGCCGTGGTGGTCGGGGTGGTGGTGGGTGACGACCACCCCGTGGACCTCGGTGATCGAGCTGCCGCAGGCCGTCAGTCCCTCCGCGAGCGCCTCCCAGGACGCCGGGTCGTCCCATCCCGTGTCGACCAGCACCGGCCCGCGGTCGGTGTCGACGACGTACACGAGGGTGTGGCCGAGGGGGTTGTCCGGGATGGGCACCTCGACGGAGCGGACGCCACCGCCGTGGTCGTACACCGTCGTCCCGGGTTCGCGGTCCTGGCTGCTTTTCATCTGCCCTCCGTCCCACGGCCATTGCCCACTATAACTAGAACTGGTTTCAATGGGTGCTCAAGTCGACTGATGCTGTGGGGCGTTGGGCTTACCTGCGCTGATGTGCGCTGATGTGCCCACCACTTGTCGTCGCTTGTCGACGCTGGCACTGCCGGACGGCCCAGAGACGGCCCAGCCGTCGGAGCGGTGCCCCTGGTCGCGGTCGGCGGCCCAGTGGCCGAGTCGAGCCGCCAACGATCTCGAAAACCGTCGTGGCAGCGATGTCACCGTGGGTTCAAAACCCATGTACCCCTCAGCGCTGGCGGAGTGGATTGTGAGACCGGCCGAAGGTGGGCTCCCGCCCAGTGCCCTTGCAGCGAGGGCACGGGAGAGTCCGGGGAGGTTGGGGGTGCATAGGGTAGGTGACGGTCTTCCCGCCGCGGCACTTTGCGCAGGTAGACGACAGACTTCGCTGGTGGCGCCTCCACAGCAAGACCGCTGGGTAGCACATCACGGCTACCAAAAACCCGAGGACATGCAACGGCAGGCCGAGGGCTGGAACTGCATCCCCCAGGCCATAGATGAGTGCACCGACTAGCCAAAAGCCCAGGTAGATCAAACAGCCCATGCGTCCCCCCGATGCCGTGACTGCGCTCACAGGATACGCCCAAGAAGCTACGAATTGTGCAGACTGTGTCGAGCATTGAGACGCGTACGCGGAAGGCCGTCGATGCGGTGTACCGCACGACCCACAAGCCCCCGACGGCCCCTGACGGCCCACGCGTTCCGGACGCGCCCCTGATCTTCGGGAAACCGCTGGTCAGGGGCATTCTCGTCTTCTTCGTGGACTACTTTAACTAGAACTGGTATCAGTTTCTGAAACACCGTCAGATATCCCGTCAGAAACGAAGGCAGTCGCCATGGCCGAGCTCCTGGAACACGGACAGCTGTTCATCGGCGGGGAGTTGACCGACCCCCTGGGCAAGGACGTGATCGAGGTGATCTCGCCGCACACCGAGGAGGTCATCGGGCGGGTGCCGCACGCGTCGGCGGCGGACGTGGACCGGGCGGTGGCCGTGGCGCGGCGGGCCTTCGACGAGGGGCCCTGGCCGAGGATGAGCCTCGACGAGCGGATCGCGGTCGTCACCCGGATCAAGGACGGGATCGCCGTACGGCACGAGGAGATCGCCCGCGTGATCTCGTCGGAGAACGGGTCGCCGTACTCCTGGAGCGTCCTCGCGCAGGCGCTCGGCGCGATGATGGTGTGGGACGCGGCGATCACGGTCGCGCGGAACTTCAGGTACGAGGAGACGCGCGACGGCGTGCTCGGGAAGATCCTCGTGCGGCGCGAGCCGGTCGGGGTGGTCGCGGCCGTCGTCCCCTGGAACGTGCCGCAGTTCGTGGCCGCCGCCAAGCTCGCGCCCGCGCTGCTCACCGGCTGCACGGTGGTGCTGAAGCCGTCGCCGGAGTCACCGCTGGACGCGTACCTGCTGGCCGAGATCGCGACGGAGGCGGGGCTGCCGGAGGGCGTGCTGTCGATCCTGCCGGCGGACCGCGAGGTCAGTGAGTATCTGGTCGGGCACCCGGGCGTCGACAAGGTCTCCTTCACCGGCTCGGTCGCGGCGGGCAAGCGGGTGATGGAGGTGGCCGCCCGCAATCTGACCCGCGTGACCCTGGAGCTGGGCGGGAAGTCGGCGGCCGTCGTGCTGCCCGACGCGGACGTCGAGGCGGCGGTCGCGGGCATCGTCCCGGCGGCCTGGATGAACAACGGGCAGGCGTGCGTGGCCCAGACCCGCATCCTGCTGCCGCGCTCGCGCTACGACGAGTTCGCCGAGGCCTTCGCGGCGGCGGCCGGCGCCCTCGTGGTCGGCGATCCGCTGGACCCGGCGACCCAGGTCGGCCCGCTGGTCGCCGAGCGGCAGCAGCGGCGCAACCTCGACTACATCCGCATCGGGCAGGAGGAGGGCGCGAAGATCCTCACGGGCGGCGGCCGCCCGGCGGGGCTGGAGCGTGGCTGGTACGTGGAGCCGACGCTCTTCGGCGACGTCGACAACTCCATGCGCATCGCCCGGGAGGAGATCTTCGGGCCGGTGATCTGCCTGCTGCCCTACGGCGACGAGTCCGAGGCCGTGAAGATCGCCAACGACTCCGACTACGGGCTCAGCGGCAGCGTGTGGACGGCCGACGTCGAGCACGGCATCGAGATCGCGCGGCAGGTCCGTACGGGTACGTACTCGGTCAACACCTTCAGCCTCGACATGCTCGGGCCGTTCGGCGGTTACAAGAACTCCGGGCTCGGGCGGGAGTTCGGGCCCGAGGGGTACGGCGAGTACCTGGAGCACAAGATGATCCACCTGCCGGCCGGCTGGGAGGGCTAGCGGATGGGCGACCGCTGGCACGTCGAGGTCGACCGCGCCCTGTGCATCGGCTCCGCCCAGTGCCTCCACCACGCCCCGGGCGGCTTCCGCCTGGACGGCGGGCGCCAGTCCCACCCTCTCGACCCCGCCCCGGACGCCAACGAGCGGATCCTGGCGGCGGCGGAGAGCTGTCCGGTGGAGGCGATCGTGATCACGCTGCTGAGCAGTGGGGAGCCGGTGTTCCCGCCCGAGGAGCAGTAGCCGAAAAAACAAGGTAAAAATCATGGTTTGGGGGCTTTCGTCCCCGCATGAAAGTTCTATTCTGGAAGTCGGCCTACGAGACGAGTGAGGGAGTTCGACCGGAGTAGCCGACTCTGGCGAGAGGTTTCGGCTTCCGCTGGTGCCGACGTCGACGGTCGGGCTGAGAGGCCCGAAAGCCGCGGGACTGGAAAGCGTCCTGCGACCGGAAGGCGACCCCCAGTACCTGATCCGGGCAATACCGGCGAAGGGAACCCGCCTCGTAGGTCCCTTCTGTGCCGGTCCTTCTGCGCCGGTCCTCTCTATGCCTTCGACGCGTCCTCGGCGCCCGGGTCCGTCAGGTCGATCAAGCGGCACACCGTCTCGATGTCGATCTTGACCTGGGCGATGGAGGCGCGGCCGGAGAGCCAGGTGATCAGGGCCGAGTGCCAGGTGTGCTCGATGACGCGGACGGCAGAGAGCTGTTCGGGGGTGGGGCGCTCCAGGCCCATCGCGTCGAGGATGATCGCGGTCGTCTGACGGGAGACCTGGTCGACCTCGGGGCTGACGCTGCGGTCCGCGAAGGTCAGGGCGCGGACCATGGCGTCGGCGAGATGCGGCTCGCGCTGGAGGGCGCGGAAGGCGCGCATCAGGGTCTCCGCCACCCGTTCGGCCGCACGCTCGCCCGACGGGGGCTTCTTCCGCAGCGTGCCGTGCATGTGCTCCAACTGGTCCTGCATGGTGGCGACCAGCAGGTGGACCTTGGAGGGGAAGTAGCGGTAGAGCGTGCCGAGCGCCACCTGTGAGGACTCGGCGACCTCCCGCATCTGCACGGCGTCGAAACCGCCCCGGCTGGCCAGCTGCGCGCTCGCGTGCAGGATGCGGCGCCGGCGCGCCGCCTGCCGCTCGGTGAGGGGCGGGGAGGGGCGCGAGGTACTGGCTTCCACCTTGGTCACCTTGGCTTCCGCAGGCATGGGTCCCGTTCCGTGACAGTCGGTGAGGACAGGTGATCACACAGCATGGCAGGGCTGTCCGCCGTGGCGCGAATCACCTGATCCACTTCTCCCAGCGCCCTTACCTGCCGGTAAATTCGGAGCCTCCCGAACGATCAAGTCTGAAACTTGTTCTAGATTAGCGTCCCGGCGTAATCTCGCGGGACAAGTGCAGGCAGAAGGGGGCCCAGAGTGACCGCTGAGGCCAGTCAGGCGGGGTCCGGGAAGGACCTCGCAGCAGACGGCGAGCGACCGCTCGACATCGCACTCCTCACCTATAAGGGAAACCCGTTCTGCGGAGGCCAGGGCGTTTACGTACGCCACCTCTCACGCGAGCTGGCCCGCCTCGGCCACCGCGTCGAGGTCATCGGCTCCCAGCCCTACCCCGTCCTCGACGAGGGCTACGACGGCCTGAGCCTCACCGAGCTGCCCAGCCTCGACCTCTACCGCCAGCCCGACCCCTTCCGCACCCCGGGCCGCGGCGAGTACCGCGACTGGATCGACGCGCTCGAGGTCGCCACGATGTGGACCGGCGGCTTCCCGGAGCCCCTCACCTTCTCCCTGCGCGCCCGCCGCCATCTGCGCGCCCGGCGCGGGCAGTTCGACGTCGTGCACGACAACCAGACCCTCGGCTACGGCCTGTTGGGCGAGGTCGGCGCCCCCCTGGTCACCACGATCCATCACCCCATCACCGTCGACCGCCAGTTGGAGCTCGACGCGGCCGACGGCTGGAAGCGCCGCTACTCCGTGCGCCGCTGGTACGCCTTCACCCGTATGCAGAAGCGGGTCGCGCGCCGCCTGCCCTCGGTGCTCACCGTCTCCGGCACCTCCCGCCAGGAGATCGTCGACCACCTCGGCGTCCAGCAGGACCGCATCCACGTCGTCCACATCGGCGCGGACACCGAACTGTTCTCGCCCGACCCGTCGGTGCCGCAGGTGCCGGGCCGGATCGTGACGACGTCCAGCGCGGACGTCCCCCTCAAGGGCCTGGTCTTCCTCATCGAGGCGCTCGCCAAGGTACGGACCGAGCACGCCGACGCCCACCTGGTCGTCGTCGGCAAGCGCGCCGAGGACGGGCCGGTCGCCCAGGCCATCGAGCGGTACGGACTCGAAGGCGCCGTCGAGTTCGTCAAGGGCATCTCCGACGCCGAACTGGTCGACCTGGTCCGCTCGGCGGAGGTCGCCTGCGTGCCCTCCCTGTACGAGGGCTTCTCCCTCCCGGCCGCGGAGGCCATGGCGACGGGAACGCCGCTTCTCGCCACGACCGGCGGAGCGATCCCCGAGGTCGCGGGCCGGGACGGCGAGACCTGCCTCGCGGTGCCCCCCGGCGACTCCGGCGCGCTCGCGGCGGGCCTGAGCCGGCTGCTGGGCGACCCGGAACTGCGCACGCGGCTCGGACAGGCCGGCCGCGAGCGGGTGTTGCGCCACTTCACCTGGGCCCGCGCCGCCGAGGGCACGGTCGCCCGCTACCGCGAGGCGATCGCCTCCTCCACGGGCACGCCCCACGGCCGTACGGCGGCCTCCACAAGCTTCGCAGCCCCGACAAGTGACACCGGCGTCTATCCCGAAAGCAGGGCCACGTGCTGACCGTCGACTTCTCCCGGTTCCCGCTCGCGCCGGGCGACCGCGTACTGGACCTCGGATGCGGTGCCGGCCGGCACGCGTTCGAGTGCTACCGGCGCGGTGCGCAGGTCGTGGCCCTCGATCAGAACGCCGAGGAGATCCGCGAGGTCGCGAAGTGGTTCGCGGCGATGGAGGAGGCGGGCGAGGCCCCGGCCGGCGCCACCGCGACGGCCATGGAGGGCGACGCGCTCGCGCTGCCGTTCCCCGACGAGTCCTTCGACGTCGTCATCATCTCCGAGGTCATGGAGCACATCCCGGACGACAAGGGCGTACTCGCCGAGATGGTCCGGGTGTTGAAGCCGGGTGGCCGCATCGCCATCACCGTCCCGCGGTACGGCCCCGAGAAGGTCTGCTGGACGCTGTCCGACGCCTACCACGAGGTCGAGGGCGGCCACATCCGCATCTACAAGGCGGACGAGCTGCTGGCGAAGATCCGCGAGGCCGGCCTGAAGCCGTACGGCACCCACCACGCGCACGCGCTGCACTCGCCGTACTGGTGGCTGAAGTGCGCTTTCGGCGTCGACAACGACAAGGCGCTGCCGGTGCGGGCGTACCACCAGCTGCTGGTCTGGGACATCATGAAGAAGCCGCTGGCCACCCGGGTCGCCGAGCAGGCGCTGAACCCGCTGATCGGCAAGAGTTTCGTGGCGTACGCGACCAAGCCCCATCTCCCGCGCCTTTCCGACTCCGAGGCGGACGCCAAGTGACCACTCCCCGGACAGAACATCTCGTCCTGCCCGGGGTCCTCACCTCCGAGCAGGCCGCCGCGACCGTTCGCGGCATCCTCGCCGTGCAGCGGGAGGACGGTGCGATCCCGTGGTTCCGGGGCCACCACCTCGACCCGTGGGACCACACCGAGGCCGCGATGGCCCTTGACGCGGCGGGCGAGCACGAGGCCGCCGAGCGCGCGTACACCTGGCTGGCGCGACACCAGAGCGAGGACGGGTCCTGGTACGCGGCGTACCAGGACGGGAACTTCGACGACGTCACCGACCGGGGGCGCGAGACGAACTTCGTCGCCTACATAGCCGTAGGCGTGTGGCACCACTACCTGTCGACCGGGGACGACACGTTCCTGGACCGCATGTGGCCGACCGTCTACGCCGCGGTCGAGTGGGTGCTGCGGTTGCAGCAGCCGGGCGGGCAGATCGGCTGGCGGCGCGACGAGGACGGTACACCGACCGCGGACGCGCTCCTCACCGGGTCCTCCTCGATCCACCAGGCGCTGCGGTGCGCGCTGGCGATCGCCGAGCAGCGGGAAGAGGCCCAGCCCGACTGGGAGTTGGCGGCGGGCGCGTTGCGGCATGCCATCCGGCGGCATCCGGAGCGGTTCCTGGACAAGGGCCGTTACTCGATGGACTGGTACTACCCGGTGCTGGGTGGGGCGTTGACCGGCGCGGAGGCCAAGTCCCGTATAGAGGAGGACTGGGAGCGCTTCGTGGTGCCCGGGCTGGGGGTGCGGTGTGTCGTGCCCAACCCGTGGGTGACGGGCGGGGAGTCGGCCGAACTCGCCCTGGCGCTGTGGGCGGTCGGGGAGTCCGACCGGGCGTTGGAGATTCTGCAGTCGATTCAGCATCTGCGGGATGCGGAGTCGGGGCTGTACTGGACCGGGTTCGTCTTCGAGGACGAGGCGATCTGGCCTCGGGAGCTGACGACTTGGACCGCCGGGTCACTTCTCCTCGCGGTTGCCGCGCTGGGGGGTCATGAGGCGACCTGTGCGGTGTTCTCGGGGGAGCAGTTGCCTTGGGGGCTTGAGGTGGACTGCTGCGATTAGGCCGTATTCGGCTGGTCGCGCCCACGCGGCGGGGCCGCATGTTCAATACGGCCCCGCGCCCCTTCGGGGCGCCTCAGTGGCGGTGGACTCGATTGGCTATCGCATGGCCCACGAAGAGGTAGACCACCGCTGCCAGGCCGTAGCCCGCGACCACCCTCGCCCACGCCTCGTCGAACGTGAACAGGTCGTGTGACCAGCCGGCGAGCCAGCGGGCGGTGTCGTGGATGAACTGCACGAAGGAGTTCGCCCGGTTGGCGTCCAGTAGGTACATCAGGATCCACAGGCCCAGGATCAGGGCCATGATGTCGGCGACGACGGCGATGACCGTGCCGGCCTGGTTCGCACCGTTCCGATATCGAGGAGACATGTCCAACGGGTTGCCGCCATGGGCGTCATGAAACCACGTCTCCCATTTTCCCTGTGTTCGAGTGGAATCGGTGACTCCGGGGGATCGTGTTCCAGGGGGTTGCCGATGATCCTGCCCCCTTGAGTGGCAGGAGGGCCGTTGTCCGACGCCGGAGCACCCACGATCGAGGAACCGCGACTCACGACACGCCGCATGCGTCGCCGCCGTATCCCCCGTCATGTCGTCGTCGCGCTGCCCCTCGCCCTGGCCGGGCTGATCTCCCTGTCCGTCTCGGGCAACGTCCTCCGCCCGTTCGAACACATCACCACGCTGGAGGCCAAGATGGCCTCCAAGTCGGACTTCTTCAGAGACCCCGAGGTGCAGCGGCTGTTACTGCGGCACGGCATACGCGTCGACATCCACCGCCTCGGCTCCCGCGGCATCGCCACCCAGTCCCTGAAGGGCATGGACGTCGTCTTCCCGTCCGGTCAGCCCGCCGCGAAGCTGATCCTCGACCGGCAGGACCACTCGGTGCGATCGGCCCGCCCCTTCGTCACCCCGCTGGTCCTGTCCACGTTCCGCGACTACGCGGAGACGCTGGTGAAGGCCGGGGTCGCCACGCGGCAGCAAGCCCCGGACGGCGGCAAGACGCTCTACTACGACCTCCGGATGGGGGAGTTCACCCGACTGCTCGACGGCGTCGACGACCCGAAGGACCCCAGGGACGGCAGCGATTCGGACGCCGACACCTGGAACGGCATCGGCTTCGACAAACTCGAGGGCCCCGCCCGCAGCAACAGCGGCCGTGTCCTCGTGCGCACCTCCAACGTCTGCGAGTCCAACTCCGCCGGCACCTACCTGAGCATCCTCGCCTTCGTCGCCAACAAGAACCGCACCCCGGGCGCCCAGGACCCCAACGACCCGAAGCTCGCCGCCAACGCCGTCCAGAATGTCGCCGCCCGCATCAAGCCCCTCATCAACCTCCAGGGCATGTGGGCCGACGAGCAGGCCGAGAGCTACTTCTCCGACCTGGGGGAGAGCATCGCGCCGATCTCCGTCATCTACGAACACCAGTATCTGGCCCACCAGATCGCCTACCACGACAAGCACGGCAGACAGGACACCGACCGCGTCCTGCTCTACCCCACGCCCTACGCTCTCACCGAGCCGCAGCTCATCTCCCTCACCGACGGCGGCGACCACCTGGTCCGCGTCATCGAGGAGGACGCGGAACTGCGCGAGCGGGCCATCGAACTCGGCTTCCGTGTCCGCTTCTCCGGCGAGGACGGCACCAGCGAACAGCTCAACGCCTATCTCCGCGAGCACGGCATCCAGGCGCCGGCACCGAACCCCGACCAGACCAAGGTGTACGAGCCCGATCTGAGCGTGCTGGAGGAGATCATCACCTCCGTGGGCAACTGCCCGCCGCTCGAGGAGGACACCCCGTGAGACGCCCCGTCCGGGCCCTGACGGCCGCCCTGGCCCTCGCCCTCCTCGGCACCCTCACCACCTCCTGCACCAGCGAGGACGACCACGTCACCCTGCGCGTCCTCGCGAGCCCCGAACTCGCCGACCTCGGCCCGCTGCTGGGCGAGCTGGAGGACGACACGGGGGTCGAGCTGGAGATGGAGTACAAGGCCACCGCGGACCTCGCCGGCCAGCCGCCCGCCACCGGCCGCTCCCCGTACGACCTGGCCTGGCTCGCCTCCGACCGCTCGTTCCTGCTGCGCGTGCAGGACTCCGGCGGACGCCTGACCCGACCCGAATCCACCGCGATCATGCGCTCCCCGGTCGTCGTCGGCCTTGAACCCGCGGTGGCGAAGAAGCTGCGCGAGCGGGCCCCCGGCGGGCGGATCTCGTGGGCGGACGTCGCCGACGCGGCCGCCGACGGCACCGTACGGTTCGGCATGGCCGACCCACGGCGCAGCGACACGGGGCGCGCCGCGCTCGTCGGAGTCGCCACCGCGGCCGCCGCGACCGGCGGCGCACTGCGCGAACAGGACGTCTCCTGCGACCGGTTGCGCGGCTTCCGCTCCGGCCAGACCCTCACCGGCGACAGCTCCCGCGACCTGATCGCCGACTACCTCCGGCACCAGGACGACGCCGACGCCCTGATCGCCCACGAGTCCGAGCTGCTGTCCCTCAACGCCACCGGCAAGCTGCGCGAGCCCCTGGAGATCGTCCACCCCGAGGACGGCATGGTCCTGTCCGACTTCCCGCTGCTCCTGCTCGACGAGCGGCAGCGGTCGGCGTACGGCGAGGTGGTCGACTGGCTGCTGAGCGCCGACGCGCAGAAGAAGCTGATGCAGCGGACCTTCCGGCGCCCGGTCAACCAGGACGTCGAGCCCGCCCCCCAGCTCCGCGCGGCCGTCGGCAACGCCCTGTCCTTCCCCGACCGGCTGTCCATCGTCGAACAACTCGTCGCCGACTACGGGGAACCCCTGCGCGAAGCCGCCGACCAGGTGGTGTTCCTGCTGGACTTCTCCACCTCGATGCGCGGCGAGCGGATGGCCGACCTGCGGGCCGCCTTCGCCGGGCTCAGCGGCGCCGACCAGACCTCCACCGGCAAGTTCGCCCGCTTCTACCGCGGGGAGCGCCTCACCGTCGTACGGTTCGGCGGCCGCGTGCTCCAGGAACGCACCGTGACCGTGCGCGGGGACGGCGACCTGCGCACCCTCGACCGGATCGTCGCCGAGGGCGGCTTCGACGACGCCACCGCCGTCTGGTCGGCCCTCGACCGCGGCTACCGCATCGCCACCGCCGCCGTGCGGGAGGAGCCCGAACGCCCCGTCGCCGTCGTGCTGATGACGGACGGCGAGAACAACGCCGGTATGGCGTATGGGGAGTTCCTGCGCCGGCACCGCGCACTCGGCGCCGAGGCCGACGCGGTGCCCACCTTCCCCGTCCATTTCGGAGAGGCCGACGCGACCGCCCTGAAGCGTGCCGCCCAAGCGACCGGCGGCCGCGTGGTCGACGCCGAACTCTCCTCCCTCGCCGACGCGTTCAAGGAGATCCGTGGGTGTCATTGACAGTCAGTGGTGGGGCCTGTGGTGGCCGTGGCTGGTGGTCTGGGCCCTGACGGCGGCGTGCTGCGTCGTCCTGCTGCGGTACGCGCTCATGCGCCCGGGCCGACGGCGCAGGCGGGGCCGGCGCGGCGGGCCGACCGTCCTCGGCATGTGCTTCTACCTGCACAAGCAGCGCGTCATGGACATCTACGAGACCGGCCGCTTCAGCGAGTCCCTCGCGCAGGAGGTCGCCGACCGGATCAACGTCACCAGCAACTACGGCCTGTGGGGCAAGCTCTTCTCCTGGGTCGGGGGCAAGGCGGACCGCGGCGTCACCAAGGAACGCATCACCACCTACCTCAAAGAGAGCACGCCCATGAACGTGATCGGCGTGCTCATGGACACCATGCGCCGCGAGGACGTCGTCGTGGACGCCGACCTCACCACCGGCCGCCTGGTCCTCAACCGGTCGCTCGCCGACGCCCTGCGGGACGCGCCGCAGGACGGTCAGGTGCCGTTGAGCGCCGTCATGTCGGACTTCGTCTCCGTCACCGGCCGCTTCACCGCCCGCCGCACGGAGAGCGGCGACGTGGTCCTGCGCGCCCGTTACGGCTCAGGTGAACCGGCCGCCCAGGTGAAGATCACCTGCGCCGAGGCCGAGGGCCGGGGCGAGTTCCGCGACGAGGACTACTACACGGGGGAGTTCCAGGCCCGCTGCCTGGGGAAGGTGCGGACGTGGGACCCGCGCAGGGGTGAGCTGACGCTGGACCCGGTGGCGATCTTCCGCTGACGCTCTACGAGTTGAGCTCGGCCAGCGCCCGTAGCGTGTGCGGATCGGGGGAGAGGGCGAGGAGGTCGGTCACCGGACCCTGGCGCCACAACTCCAGCCGCTCGGCGATGCGTTCGCGAGGCCCGACGAGGGAGATCTCGTCCGCGAAGGCGTCCGGCACGGCGAGCACGGCCTCCTCGCGGCGCCCGGACAGGAACAGCTCCTGGATCCGCCGCGCATCCTCCTCGTACCCCATGCGGGCCATCAGGTCGGCGTGGAAGTTGCGGGCCGCGTGCCCCATCCCGCCGATGTAGAAGCCGAGCATGGCCTTGACGGGCAGCAGCCCCTCGGCGACGTCGTCGCAGACCTTCACGCGGGCCATGGGCGCGACGAGGAAGTCTTCAGGGAGGGCACCGACGACCTCCCCGTACACCTCGGGCCTGGTCGGCGCCCAGTACAACGGCAGCCAGCCGTCGGCGATCTCGACGGTCTGGGCGACGTTCTTCGGCCCTTCGGCGCCGAGCAGCACGGGCAGGTCGGCGCGCAGGGAGTGGGTGATCGACTTGAGGGGCTTGCCGAGTCCGGTGCCGTCCGCGCCGCGATAGGGGTGGGAGTGGAACCGCCCGGCCAGCTCGACAGGTGCCTCCCGCCTGAGGACCTGCCGTACGACGTCGACGTACTCGCGGGTCGCGGTCAGCGGCGACTTCGGGAACGGGCGGCCGTACCAGCCCTCGACGACCTGCGGGCCGGACAGGCCGAGCCCGAGCAGCATCCGGCCGCCGGAGAGGTGGTCCAGGGTGAGGGCCTGCATCGCGGTCGTGGTGGGGGAGCGGGCCGCCATCTGCGCGACGGCCGTACCCAGCCTGATCCTCGAGGTCTGCGCGGCGATCCAGGTCAGCGGGGTGAAGGCGTCCGAGCCCCACGACTCGGCCGTCCACACCGAGTCGTAGCCGAGCCGCTCCGCCTCCCGCGCCAGCGTCACGTGCTCCGCGGAGGGGCCGCGGCCCCAGTAGCCGAGTGCGAGACCGAGCCGCATGCCTGCCTCCTGACGGTTCCTGACGGTTCGTCAGCTGGAAGGGCGACTGTACGACAACGGCCCCCCGCCCGGAAGGGCGAGGGGCCGTGGAGGTCATTCAGGGGCTCAGCCGCGCTGGATGCCCGAGGTGTCGCGCAGGACGCCGCGGCGGCCGTCCTGGGTCTGGGCGATCAGGCCCGGGCCGCTCTGCTCGACGGCCAGGTACCAGGTGCCCGGCGCGAGTTCCGCGATCGGCGTCGGCGAGCCGTCCTCAGGGAACAGCGGCCGCGCCACCGGCACGGCGAACCAGAACGGCGAGAAGTCCGCGGCCGGCGGCTGCGCCTGGGGCTGCGGCGGCTGCTGCCCGGCGAACGGCTGTCCGGGCTGGCCCTGCTGCGGCGGCTGCCCACCGAACTGCGGCTGCGGCTGGCCGGGGTAGCCGTACCCACCGGGGGGCTGGGCGCCGTAGGGCTGGGGCGCCGGGGGCTTGGGGGCGGGGATGAGGGCGGCCTGGAGGGCGGGGACGAGGGGGGTGGCGATGGCGGCTGCCGCCATGACCAACGTAGCGATGAGGGCAAGGATCAGACCGACACCAGCGTCCAGGCTGTCGCCGGCGCCATCGAAGTTGTTCGTACCGCTGGCCGGGTCGAAGATGTTCCCGAGGGCGCTCCACGCCGCGAAGACCGTGAACGCGACCCCGAGCTGGCCGAGGTCGAGCCCGGCCACCTTCGGGACCTGCGGAAGGCAGCGCGAGATGACTACGAGCGCCGCACCGATGAGGCCCGCCAATACCACGCCCATGAGGATCGGACCGCTCGCCCAGGCGCTGGGGAAGTCGAAGCTGTCCGGGGCCGCGTCGGCCGAGTAGGAGTCGAGGAACGACGCGATGAACAGCAACACCGCTGCTCCGATCACCACGCCGTCGCCTCTAGTGAGGGAGCGGATGTTCACTTCTGGTCCTTCGTAGGTCGTCTCATCGTGGGTAGAGGCGTCGCTGTCACCATGTCGCCTTCCGGCCCCGGTGGGAAGCGCGGGGGTGGCCCCTTATCGTAGGAACGACCCTATCGTCCGCACGATCAGGCTGTCCGCCGGGATCAACGCGCTGATCGCTACCCGCGCAGGAAACTCACGATTCCCTCAGAGATCCCTTGCGCCGCCCTCTGCCGCCAGGCGCCGCTTGTCAGCAGTGCCGCGTCCTTGGTATCGCGCATGTTGCCGCACTCGATGAACACCTTGGGAACCGTTGACAGATTGAGACCGCCCAGGTCCTTCCGCGTGACGAGACCGCTTCCGTCGCCGACGTAGTTGGACGGCTTGGTGTCGGTGGTGTGCGCGAAGTCGGTCGCGATGAGCTTCCCGAGGTCGCGGGAGGGGTCGACGATGGGGCGGGTGTCGGCACCGCCCGCGTGGACCGCCGACGGAAGGATGACGTGGAACCCACGGTTTCCGGCCGCCGACCCGTCGGCGTGCACGGAGACGACCGCGTCGGCGTGCGCCTCGTTCCCGATCCGGGCCCGCTCGTCCACACACGGCCCGTACGGCCGGTCGCCGTCCTGCGTCAACTTCACGGTGGCACCCTGCTGTTGGAGCAGCGTCCGCAGCCGGTGCGCGACGTCGAGGGTGAACCGGGCCTCCGTGTACCCGGAGTTGGTGGAGGTCCCCGTCGTGTCGCACTCCTTGCGGTTGGTGCCGATGTCCACCTTGCGGTTGATCTCAGCCGTGTGCTGGAAGTTCTCGGGGTTGTGCCCGGGGTCGATGACGACGACCTTGCCCTTGAGCGGCGCTGCACTGTACGGCGAGGGCGACGCGCTCGGCTCCTTCCCGTCGGCAGCGCTGGTGGCCGTCCCGACGGGAGTCCTGTCCGCCCCGTCCGACCCGCCGGGGGCGCCCTGATACACCACCCACCCGAGCACCGCCCCGGGCACCAGCACGGCGATCGCCCCGATCACCACCCGCCTCAGCGGCGAGCGACGGGGCTGAGAGGGTTCGAATTCCGGACCTGCGTACGACACGCCTCGACTCTATCGGGCGTCACCGGCGCCTACGCATGTCGTTGCGGGGCAAACGGCTGACAGCCCACCGCATCGACACCAAACTGCCCCACACACCGACACCACGAACGGGAGACATCCATGGCCGGCAACCCCTACTTCGACCAGCCGCTCACGCCTGTCCGGCCCCGCATGTTCAACAGCACCCTCGCCAAGGTCGTGTGGACCGTCGTGCCCGTCGTCACCCTTGGCCTGTGTGCGGCTGTTCCGTTCGTGGTCGCGGCGGTGAAGGGCGTGGTCAAGCCGTGGCTGGCGGTCGGCTACGTCGTCGCCGAAATCGCGATCATCGGTGTGGCCATGGCGATGGACCCGGATCCCGACAGCGGCAACCCCTTCACGGGCTTCGTGCTGATGCTGCTGATCATCGCGTCGGCGACGCACACGGCGCTGCTCGACAACGAAAAAATCAGCATCGGCAAGTGACCGGCGCTCCGAGCCCTCAGATCCCGGCCCCGGTCCGCCGCAGGACGCGCAGAGAGCCCGTGGCCCCCGCCTCCGTGAAGGCGCCGGAGGCCAGGGCGCGGAGGTAGACGCGGTAGGGGGCCTGGCCGGTGAACTCGTCCGCCGGGTCCGGGAACACGTCGTGGATGACGAGCAGCCCTCCCTCGGTGACATGCGGGGCCCAGCCCTCGTAGTCGGCGGTGGCGTGTTCGTCGGTGTGGCCGCCGTCGATGAAGACGAGGGAGAGCGGGGAGTTCCAGATCTTCGCGATCTGGGGGGAGCGGCCGACGAGCGCCACGACGTGGTCCTCGAGGCCCGCGCGGTGCAGGGTGCGGCGGAAGGTGGGCAACGTGTCCATCACGCCGAGTTCGGGGTCGACCGTCTCGGGGTCGTGGTAATCCCAGCCCGGCTGCTGCTCCTCGCTGCCCCGGTGGTGGTCGACGGTGAGTGCGGTGACCCCGGCCTCGCGGGCCGCGTCGGCGAGGAGGACGGTGGAGCGGCCGCAGTAGGTGCCGACCTCCAGCAGGGGCAGCCCGAGCCCGCCCGCCTCGACGGCGGCCGCGTACAGCGCGAGCCCCTCGTCCACGGGCATGAACCCCTTCGCCGCCTCGAACGCGGCCAGGATCTCGGGCTTGGGTGCCGCGGTCATCGGGGTCCTTCCGGTCTTACGGGCGTACGGCTCGTACGCCCGTACGGCGTACGAGCTCACAGGGCGCCCATGCTGCCGCACCCCCCGCCGGCCGGCGACAGGGGGTGCGGAAAGCGGGGACTGCGCGGGGACTACGCGGTGGTGAGCGTCTCGCCCGGCAGGGACAGGTCCAGGTCCACCGGGCGGTCGTCGCCCGCGTGGGTCGCCGAGGAGGCGAGCGGGGCGTGGCCGGTGGCCTTCGCGGCCAGGACGTACGCGCCCTCGGCCGGCACCGTGAGCGCGTAGGTGCCGTCCTCTTCGGACAGCGTCGCGCCCGCCTGGCGGCCGCGCGGGTCGATCAGGGTGACCCTGGCGCGGGCGACCGGGGAGCCGTCGGCGTCCAGGACACGGCCGCGGAACCCGCGGAGCACCTCCTCGGCACGCTCCAGGTTGGCCTCCTCCTCGCTGCTCGCGCGCAGCTGGAGCTTGTCGGCGGGGCGGCGGCCGGGGAGGAAGAGGGCCAGGACGAGGCCCACGGCGACCGCGGCCGTCGCGATCAGGAAGGAGACGCGGAAGCCGTGCATCGTCGGGATCGCGACGCCGCCGACATTGTTCGCGGTGTTGGCCAGCACCATGCCGATCACAGCGCTCGACACCGACGTACCGATGGACCGCATCAGCGTGTTGAGGCCGTTGGCCGCACCCGTCTCCGACGCCGGGACCGCGCCCACGATCAGCGCGGGCAGCGAGGAGTACGCCAGGCCGATGCCCGCGCCCAGGACCACCGCGATGACGAGGCTCTGCCAGGGCGCGCTCATCAGGCCGAGGCCGGCGCCGTAGCCGATCGCGATGATCAGCATGCCGAGGATCAGGGTGACCTTGGGGCCGTACTTCGCCGACAGGCGGGCGTAGACGGGGGCCGTGAACATCATCGTCAGGCCCAGCGGGGCCACCAGCAGGCCCGCGACCACCATCGACTGGCCGAGGCCGTAGCCGGTGGACTTCGGCAGCTGGAGCAGCTGTGGGAGGACGAGGGAGACGACGTAGAAGGAGACGCCGACCATGATCGACGCGAGGTTGGTGAAGAGCACCGCGGGGCGGGCCGTGGTGCGCAGGTCGACCAGCGGAGCCTTCACGCGCAGCTCCATCACGCCCCACAGGAGGAAGACGACGAGCGACGCGCCGAACAGGCCGAGCGTGGTGCCCGAGGTCCAGCCCCAGTCGCTGCCCTTGGTGATCGGCAGCAGGAAGAGGACCAGGCCGGTGGAGAGGCCGAGCGCGCCCAGGACGTCGAAGGTCCCCTCCGCCCGCATCGGGGACTCCGGTACGACGAGGAGGGTGAGGACGATGGCGAGGGCGCCGAGGCCGGCGGCGCCGTAGAACAGGGCGTGCCAGTCGGCGTGCTGGGCGACCACGGCGGCGGCGGGCAGCGCCAGGCCACCGCCGACGCCTATCGAGGAGCTCATCAGGGCCATCGCCGAGCCGAGCTTCTCGCGGGGCAGCATGTCGCGCATCAGGCCGATGCCCAGCGGGATGGCGCCCATCGCGAAGCCCTGCAGCGTACGGCCCACGATCATCATGAGCAGGTCACTTGTGAGCGCGCTGACCAGCGCGCCGACGACCATCACCGCGAGGCTGGTGATCAGCATGCGCCGCTTGCCGTAGAGGTCACCGAGCCGGCCCATGATCGGCGTGGCGACGGCCCCGGAGAGAAGCGTCGAGGTCAGGACCCAGGTGGCGTTGCTGGGCGCGGTGTCCAGCAGTTGCGGCAGGTCCTTGATGACCGGGACGAGCAGGGTCTGCATCACCGCGACCACGATGCCCGCGAAGGCGAGCACCGGAACCAGGGCGCCGCTCGCTCTCCGGGAGGGCTGGTCGGTCGTCGTGAGCGTCATTGAGTGTGGCCTCCAGGCCGGAAAGAAGGGAAGAGTGGGACATGTGTGCAGGGTGAACCCCGTGCGCTGGGGCAACTATTCCGTTGCTTTGGCATGCTAACGAATTCTTGACCTTCTCTTGGTGATCAGGGAAGACATCACCTGGTGATCAGGGAAGACATCACCTGGTGATCAGGGGAGAGATCACCTGGTGATCAGGGGAGTGATCACCAGGCCATGCGGGTGCCCCGGCCGAAATCCCGGTGCCGGGACGGTGGAGTGGTTGAGACCATGACCCGCATGCTGCGAGCCGCCGACACCACCCGCGCCTCCCGTCGTCCCCCGCCCCCCACCTGGCTGGTGGTGGCGCTCGCCTGCGCCGGGCAGTTCCTCGTCGTCCTCGACGTGTCCGTCGCCAATGTGGCGCTGCCTTCGATCCGAGCCGATCTGGGGCTCGGCGCGTCGGGGCTCCAGTGGGTGGCCAACGCGTACTCGATCGCCTTCGCCGGGTTCATGCTGCTCGGCGGGCGGGCCGGTGACCTGTACGGGCGCAAGCGCATGTTCCTGGTGGGGCTCAGCCTGTTCACGCTGGCCTCGCTGGCCGGCGGGCTGGCCCAGGAGAGCTGGCAACTGCTGCTGGCGCGGTCCGTGCAGGGGCTCGGCGCCGCGGTGCTGGCGCCCTCGACGCTCACCATCCTCACCTCCGCCGTCCCGGAGGGCGCCGCCCGGGCGCGGGCCATCGCGACGTGGACAGCGGTGGGCGCCGGCGGCGGGGCCGCGGGCGGTCTGGTCGGCGGGGTGCTGGTGGAGGCGATGTCGTGGCGTTGGGTGCTGCTGATCAACGTGCCGATCGGCGCGGTCGTCCTGGCCGGCTCCGCCGCCCGGCTCGCGGAGAGCCGCGCCGGGGACGGACGGCGACTCGACCTGCCGGGCGCGGTGCTGGTCACGGCCGGTCTCGCCACCCTCGCGTACGGCATATCGCAGACCGAGGCCGAGGGGTGGACGGCGGCGGCCACACTGGTGCCGCTGGCCGTCGGCCTCGCGCTCGTCGGGCTCTTCCTCGCCGTCGAGGCCCGTACGACGGCCCCGTTGATGCCCCTCGGACTGTTCCGCAAGCGCTCGGTGTCGTCGTCGAACGCGGCGATGTTCCTCTGCGGCTTCGCGATGTTCTGCATGTGGTACTTCATGACGCTGTACGCGCAGAACGTGCTGGGCTACACCCCGCTGGAGGCCGGACTCGCGGTCGTGCCCAGCTCCCTCGCCGTCGTCCTCGGCTCGAAGCTCGCGCCCCGGCTGCTGGCGGTGGCCGGCGCGCGCACGGTGGCGGTGCTCGGCACGCTCGTGGCCGCCGTCGGTTTCGCCTGGCAGTCGACGATGAGCGCGCACGGGTCCTACGTCACCGCGATCATGATCCCGGGGGTCCTGATGATGGTGGGCGCGGGCCTCTCGGCCACTCCGCTCGCCGCGCTGGCCACGTCCGGGGTGGCGCCGGGGGAGGCCGGGCTGGTGTCCGGGCTGGTCAACACCTCGCGCGTGATGGGCGGTTCGCTGGGACTCGCCGTCATGTCGACGCTCGCGGCGACGCGTACGGCGGGCAGCGGGACACCGGAGGCCGTCACGGCCGGGTACGCCCTGGTGTTCCGCACGGGGACGGCGGTGCTGGTGGCGGGGGCGGTGCTGATGCTGCTGTGGCTGCCGCGAAAAACTCCTGCGAGGTGAGGCAACGATCCGGGCGGCTCGTGGACTCCTTTGTACATCTAGGAGGTGCCCATGGGGGATCGCAAGCAGGCTCGGGACGAGGAGTTCCAGGCCTTCGTCATCGGCCGCTGGCCGCGGCTGATGCGGACGGCATTTCTCCTCACGGGGGAGCAGCACGCCGCGGAGGACCTGGTCCAGTCGACGCTCGAACAGGTCTACGTGGCCTGGCGCAGGGTCGGCTCGGCCGACGACCCGGAGGCGTACGTCAGGCGCGTGATGATCAACGCCCACGCGCGCAAACACCGCAGAAGGCTGAAGGAGTTCCTGGCACCGAAGGACGACTCGGGCATCTCGTACGAGGTGCCCGACACCGGTGACCGCATCTCCCAGGCCGACGACCGCAACACCCTGCTCGGGGCGCTCGCGCAACTGCCGCCCCGGCAGCGGCAGGCGGTGGTCCTGCGGTACTGGGAGGACCTGACCGAGACCCAGACGGCAGAGGCCATGGGGTGCTCGGTGGGCGCGGTGAAGAGCAACGCGGCCAAGGGGATCGCGAAACTCCGCGCCATACCGGAACTGGCGGAGACGGTGACGTACGGAGGGCGGAAGTAATGAACGCGGACCGGGAGACGAACCACGACATGACGCACCACGACATCGCCCTCCTGCTGGCCGACGCCGCGGACGAGGTCGAGATCGGCATAGCCCCCACCCAGGCCGTGATCCGCGGCGGTCGCCGCCGCAGGGCCCGGCGCTGGGCGGTGGCCGCGGCCACGGCCGTGGTGGTCGCCGGCTCCACCGGTGCGCTGGCACTGAGCGGGCTGCCGGGCGGGCACGAACACGGTGTGACACCGGCCGGGCCCGGGCCGTCGGGATCGCCGAAGCTGGACGGGCCGCAGTCCACCACCCTGTTGGCCACCGGTACCGACGGGGGCAAGGAGTGGAACGTCTCCATCGACGTGTGGGCCGCCCCGCGCGACGAGGAGGAGGCACAGGCCGAACTCGACGCGATGGTGCAGTACGACGACATGCCGGGAGACGTCCGCAAGGCCGCCGACCTGGTCGGCAAGGGTGCGTACTTCGTCCACCGCAGCTACGGGGAGGACGTTGAACGCAAGCGGACGATGGAGGACGTGGTCACCAAGTCGAGCGGCATGTCGGGCAGGGACCTCCAGGCCGGCATGCTCCCGCTCGAACTCGACCCCAACGGCCCCGAACGCCTGGTGGTCGGCAGCGTGGCCAAGACGGCCCAGGAGGTGACCTGCGCGTGGAAGGACGGCACGAAGACGGAGGTCCGCAGGGCGAGCGAGAAGGACGTCGTCAACAGCGACGAGTTCGTGATCCGGAGCGTCGAGGGGCTGCCGTTCGACTGGTTCGTGTGCCTGGCGCCGAAGGGGACGGTGTACAAGGACGTGAAGGTGACCGGGTAGCGGGCGCGGGGCACCGGCCTGGCGGGGGCGGTAGGCCTGGGGGCGTGCGTCGGGGGGCTTGGCAGCTTCGTCACGGACAACGGATGATCCGCTGGTCGCCGTAGGGCGGATCGGAGGGGGCCGGGACATGTTGTTGGACCTGAGAGAGGTCGAGCGGCTGCACGCCGACGCGGCACGCGCACGGCGGGTCGGGACGGACCTGATCGGGGCGGCGAGGCTCTTCGGGACCGTGTCGGCGGTGTCGGCCATGACGGCGGTGGCGCTCGCCTGGTGGCGTCCGTCGGCACCCGCGAGCCCGACGGTGCTGGCGCTGGCAGGCACGGCAGTCGCCAGCGCAGTCGGGTGGGTGCTGGTGCTGACCGGCGTCCGCCGCTGGCTGCGGCGCGGGATCGTCACCGACGGGGACGGGCGGCGCAGGCTGGCGGAGGTGTGCGGAGTTCGGCCCGACTACTGGTTCCCGGGGAGGGACTGGTGGCCGCCGGTGCTGTTCGTGGTGCTGCTCTGGTCCGACCTCGCCGCCGCCGCGCTGGTGCTGGCCATCGTCCACTCCGGCGCACCGGAGGGCGTGGAGATGCTGCGGTGGCCGGTCACCGGCTTCCTCCTCTTCCTCGGTGCCATCCTCTCGGGCGTGGTCACCTGGTTCTGCCCTCCCGAGCGCGACAAGAGTTTCAACGCCTCGTGGACACCGGTGAGGGCGGTGCGACGGATCGCCGTGTACGCGTTGCCCGCGTTGCTGGCGGCCCCGGTGCTGGTGGGGGAGCGGCTCGGCTGGACCGGGGCGTTCGTCGAACGGCACGAGGTCTGGGCGAAAGCGCTCGCCTGCATCGCGCCGCTCTGGTTGATCGTCGCGCCGCTGATCCATCACGACCACTCGGTGTCCGCGAGCAGCGGCGACTGACGCGCCGCCCCCTGGAGCCGACCCTGGCCGACCCCTAGAGCCAGCCCTGTTGGCGGGCCTCGCGCACCGCCTCCATGCGGTTGCGGGTACCGGTCTTGCCGATGGCGGCGGAGAGGTAGTTGCGGACGGTGGACTCGGAGAGGTGGAGCCTGCCGGCGATGTCCGCGACGGTCGCGCCGTCGGCGGAGGCCTTCAGGACGTCGCACTCGCGGGCGGTGAGCGGACTGGGCCCGGCGCTGAGCGCGGCGGTGGCGAGCGCGGGGTCGACGACCGTCTCCCCGGTCAGCACCCGGCGGATCGCGACGGCCAGTTCCTCCACGGGACCGTCCTTGACGAGGAAGCCCGCCGCTCCGGCCTCCATGGCCCGCCGCAGATACCCGGGCCTGCCGAAGGTCGTCAGGATCAGCACCCGGCAGTCCGGCACCTCGTCGCGCAGTTCGGCGGCGGCGTCCAGGCCGCTCATGCCGGGCAGCTCGATGTCGAGCAGCGCGACGTCCGGACGGTGGGTCAGCGCCGCGTCCACGATCGCGTCCCCGGCCCCCACCTGCGCGACCACCTCGATGTCCGGCTCCATCCCGAGCAGTAACGCCAGCGCGCCGCGCATCATCCCCTGGTCCTCGGCGAGCAGGACTCTGATGGACTTGGCGGGCCGGTGGTCCCGGGGCATCTCGCTCACGGGCTCAGAGTAGGGCGCAGGGCGCTGGTCGGTGGCCGAGACGGCAACGAAGCTGCTGCTGGTCATGGCGGAACGAGGTGCTGGTCGTGGCGGGACGTCATGGCTTGCCCCCGGCGCCCTCGTGCGACCTCCGTGCCGGCACGAGGGCGCCGGTCATGCGAGCTGTTCGGTGGGCTGCGGCGCCGGACCCTCGGGGGGCTCCGGGGTGTCCACCGGCAGTTCCGCCGTGACCGTGAAGCCGTGGCGTGGGCCGGGGCCGGCCGTGAGGGAGCCGCCGGCGGCGGTGAGGCGTTCCTTGAGGCCCGTGAGGCCGGTGCCGCCGATGCCCTCCCGGGTTTCCGCCTCGGGGGTGCCGGTTCCGTTGTCCGCGACCGTCAGGCGGACGCGTTCCGGGGCGCCCGACACCGTGATCTCGCAGCGGGTCGCGCCGCTGTGGCGGACGACGTTGGTGACCGCCTCGCGCACCACCCAGGCCAGCAGAGCCTCCGTCTGCGGTCCGAGCGGCGGGCCCGACCGGTGCAGCACGGGTTCGACGCCCACCGCGCCCAACGCGGAGCGGGCCCGCTCCAGTTCCGTGACGAGGCTGCCCTCGCGGTAACCCGTGACCGCCTCGCGGATCTCGGTCAGCGCCTGGCGGCCCACCGACTCGATGTCGGCGACCTGACCGAGTGCCGCGTCGAGGTCCCGCCCCGCCAGCCGGCGGGCCGCCTCCGACTTCACCACGATCACCGACAGGGTGTGGCCCAGCAGGTCGTGCAGGTCGCGGGAGAAACGCAGCCGCTCCTTCTCGACGGCACGCCGGGCCAGTTCCTCACGGGCGGTGCGCAGCTCCCGTACGGCGTCGGTGAGGGAAAGGAGCGCGGCGGTCACCATCGTCGACAGCAGGGTGCTGTAGCCGACGTTGATCGCGTCCCAGCCGGAGCGGTACGCGGTGACGACGCCCGCGCCGGCGGCCAGTCCGATGCCGACGCGGCCCAGCAGCGGCCCCCGCATGACCGCGCCGACGGCCAGTCCCAGCAGCGGGAAGAAGTACAGCCAGCTGCCGCCGTATCCGGCGGCCAGACCGCAGGTGACAAGGCCCATCAAGGCCAGTGCCACCCGGGTGCGGACCGCCTCGCGCTTCTCCTTCACGAAGGCGCGGAACACCACGTAGATGTAGAGGGAGTTGAAGGTGAACAGGCCCAGGCCCGCGACCACGGGGTTCGGTGTCTCGCCCTGGAAGAGGTTCGAGAAGGAGCCCAGGCCCATCAGCAGCCACGGCACCAGGGTGAACCCCGAGGGCGCGGGTCCGAAGTTCTCCGGCGTGCGTCCCGTCCGGCGCCACTCCCGTTGCCGGGTCCGGAACCGCTGCCGTTCGGCCCGCTGCCGCGCGGCCGCCTCCCGCCAGTGGCACAGCCGCCGTTGCGTCGTGCTCCTCCAGGACATGCCCTGCCCCCTCGATCAGACGGCCGTGCCGCTGCGGCGGTACGACAGCACAGCGTACGAACCGAACACCAGCAGCCAGGCCGAAAGGACGAGTACGGCACCCGCCGCAGGAGCGTGGCCCTGCGCCACCGAACCGCCCAGCTGCGCGAACCGGTTGGTGGGCGTGTACGACGACACCGCGCGCAGCCAGCCCGGGAACAGGGCGACCGGGAACCACAGGCCGCCGAGGACGGACAGGCCCAGGTTGCACAGCATGTTCGCCACGCCCGTGGCCGGCCCGGTCAGCTGGTAGCCGTTGCCGAGGCCGAGCAGGGTGAAGGGGAACGAACCCAGCCACAGCAGCAGCGCGACCGCCGCCCACTGCCAGGCCGCCAGCCGTACGCCGTTGAGCAGGCCGCCCGCCGCGAGGACCGCGACGATCGCCGGAAGCACGGTCACCGAGCCGGTCAGCGCCCGGCCGACGACGACCGCGCGCGAGCTCAACGGGGTGACCCTCAGCTGCCGCAGCCAGCCGATCGCCCGGTCCTCGGCGACCCCGCCACCGGTGTTGACGGCGGAGCCGACGGCCCCGTACGCCGCCATTCCGACCATCGCCTCGGTGCGCCAACCGCCGTCGTCGGCGCCCAGGTTGGTGAAGAGCAGGTACATCAGCACCGGCATCGCGATCCCGCCGATCACGAAGCCCGGGTCACGCAGCGTCCGGCGCACCTCAAGCCACACGTAGTCCCTCATCGCGCCGACTCCTTCTGCTGTGCCGTCTCCCGCCTTGTGAGGTTCAGGAACGCGTCGTCCAGCGACGCCGGGGCGACCTCGAGGCCGCGGATCGCGCCCAGCCTGGCCAGGGCGACCACGGTGGCGTCGGAGTCGTCGGTGCGCAGCCGCGCCCGGCCCCCGGTGACCTCCACCGACCGGACGCCGGGCAGCAGGGCCAGGTCCGCCGGGCCGCGGCCCGCCCGGTCGACGGAGACTAGGTTGCCGCCCGCCGAGCGCCGCAGTTCCTCGCCCGTGCCGTCGGCGACGACCCGCCCGCGGTCGAGGACGAGGACCCGGTCGGCGTACGCGTCGGCCTCCTCCAGGTAGTGGGTGGAGAACAGCACGGTGTGGCCGCGCCGGGCGTAGGCCCGCATCGCCTCCCAGAAGGCGTGCCGTGCCTCGACGTCGAGGGCCGCCGTGGGCTCGTCCAGGACGAGCAGCGCGGGGTCGCCGGCGAGCGCGACCGCGAACCGGACCCGCTGGGTCTGGCCGCCGGACAACCGGTCCACGCGCCGTCCCGCCAACTCCGCGATCCCGGCCAGTTCCAGGGCCCGTGCGACGGGCAGCGGGGCCGGGTAGCGGCCGGCCACGAAGGCGACCAGCTCGCCGACGGTGACCCGGGGCACCGCCCGCGCCTCCTGGAGCATGGTGCCGACCCGGCCCGCCCGCACGGACACCTCCGGGGGCGCGCCGAACAGTTCCACCGTGCCCGCGTCCGGCTCGGCGAGGCCGAGCAGCAGGGAGATCGTCGTCGACTTGCCCGCGCCGTTGCGGCCCAGCAACGCGACCGTTTCGCCGTGCGCGATCTCCAGATCGACGCCGTCGACGGCGCGGACGTCGCCGTAGGCCTTGACCGCCCCTCGGAAGGAGACGGCCCGCTCTGTCTGTGTCATGGCCTCGACGCTACGGACCCGGCGCTCCCGCCCGGCAGATGCGCTTGTCCGGACTTCCGTAGGACAAATGTCAGGGGTGCCGCTCATTCTGCATCGGTGTTTCTGACATGCCGTCAGGAGACTTCACAAGTGCAGGTGCCTGGGCTATACAGAGGGTCCGCCGTACTGGAACGCGTTCTAGATCCGCGCCTTCCGCGGCCCGTGAACGACCTCGGTACGGCCGACGGTGCGGACGGCCGTACCGGGGTCTTCTCCATGAGTGACCGCAGTAACCGCAGTGACCGCAGTGGCCGCAGTGGCCGCAGTGACCACAGTGGCAGTGAACGCAGTGACCGCCGACTTCAGGAGCCCCATGCCCATCGATGCAGCCAAGGCGCTCGCCGCCGAGCCCCGCTCCGGCGAGCTCTCCTGGGACCACAAGGACGTGCAGCTCTACCACCTCGGTATCGGCGCGGGCAGCCCCGCAACCGATCCCGACGAGCTGCGCTACACCCTGGAGTCCCGGCTGCACGTCCTGCCCAGCTTCGCCACCGTCGCGGGCTCCGGCTCGCCCGGCGTGATCAGCGGACTGTCCATGCCCGGCGTCGACGTCGACCTCGCCCACGTCCTGCACGGCGGCCAGTCCCTGACCGTCCACCGCCCCCTCCCGGTCCGGGGCACCGCCACCGCCACCGGCAGGATCGCCGCCGTGTACGACAAGGGCAAGGCGGCCGTCCTCGTCATGCGCACCGAAGTCGGGGACACCGACGGGCCGTTGTGGACGAGCGACGCGCAGATCTTCGTACGGGGAGAGGGCGGCTGGGGCGGCGACCGGGGGCCGTCCGGGCGTCTGGAGCCACCGGCCGGTGAGCCGGACCGTGTCGTCGAGCGCCCGGTCCGCGAGGACCAGGCCCTCCTCTACCGCCTCTCCGGCGACTGGAACCCACTGCACGCCGATCCCGAGTTCGCCAAGCGCGCGGGCTTCGACCGGCCCATCCTGCACGGCCTGTGCACCTACGGCATGACCCTCAAGGCGGTCGTCGACACGCTGCTCGGCGGCGACGTCACCCGCGTCCGCTCCTACACCACGCGCTTCGCCGGAGTCGTGTATCCGGGCGAGACGCTGCGCGTCCGCATGTGGCGGCAGACCGGGAGGGTCCAGGTCGCCGTGACCGCCGTGGAACGCGACGACGCACCCGCCCTCGCCGACACCGTCGTCGAACACTCCTGAGCCGCCCACCGTCAGTCCACCGTCGAGTCCCGCAGTCTTGAGCCGCCCACCGTCGAGTCCCGCACTCTTGAGCCGCCCACCGTCGAGTCCCACACTCCTGAGCCGGCCCAACGTCGAGCCGAACAGCCCTGAGCCGGCCCACCGTCGAGTCCCACATTCCTGAGCCGGCCCACCGTCGAGCCGAACAGCCCTGAGCCAGCCCACCGTCGAGGGGAGCCGCACCATGCGCGCAGCCGTACTGCAGGAGATCGGCCAGGAAAAGCTGGAGGTGCTGGACGACGTCGAGGCGGTGGGCTTTGGTCCCGGCAGGGTGAGGATCCGGGTGCGGGCCACGGGCCTGTGCCACTCGGACCTGTCGGCGATGAACGGGGTGCTGCCGCAGCCGGCACCGTTCGTGCCCGGCCACGAGGGCGCCGGCGAGATACTCGAAGTCGGCGAGGGCGTCACCCACCTGAAGGCGGGCGACCGGGTGGTGGTCTGCTGGCTGCCGGCCTGCGGCGTGTGTCCCGCCTGCAAGCGCGGGCAGACCGAGCTGTGCCTGGCCGGGTTCATGAACGCGGGCACGCCCAACTTCCGCCGCCCCGGCGGGGATCTCTTCGGCTTCGCGGGCACCGGCACCTTCGCCGAGGAGGTCGTCGTGGACGCGGGCTGCGCGGTGCCGATCCCCGGCGACGTGCCCTTCGACATCGCCGCCCTCATCGGCTGCGGGGTCACCACCGGACTGGGCGCGGCCCTCAACACCGCCGACGTGGAAGCGGGTTCGTCGGTCGCCGTCATCGGCTGCGGGGGCGTCGGCATCTCCGCGATCCAGGGCGCGCGGCTGCGGGGCGCCGCCGAGATCGTCGCCGTCGACCCCGTCTCCGCCCGCCGCGAGGCGGCCCTCAGGTTCGGCGCCACGCAGGCCGTATCGCCGGACGAGCTGGCCGACGCCAAGCAGCGCGTCACCGGCGGCGAGGGCTTCGACTACGTCTTCGAGGTCGTCGGCAAGTCGGCCACCGCGCGGACGGCGTACGAGACGACCCGGCGCGGCGGCACCCTGGTCGTCGTCGGCGCGGGCGCCATGGACGACTTCCTCCAGCTCAACATGTTCGAGCTGTTCTTCGACGAGAAGCGGATCCTGCCCTCGATGTACGGCGGCGGCGACGTCCTGCGCTCCTACGAGCGCACCATCGCCCTGTGGCGGGCGGGCCGCGTCGACCTCGACGGCCTCATCACGCACCGGGTGCCGCTCGCCGAGGTCAACGAGGCCCTCGACCAGATGCGCACGGGGACCTCGCTGCGCACCTGCGTCGAGATCTGAGGCACGGGGGCCTTCATGTCACTGCCACTCGAGGGACTCTCCGCCATCGTCACCGGCGCCGGGCGCGGCCTCGGCCGGGCGGAGGCGCTGGAGCTCGCCCGGCTCGGCGCGGCCGTCGTCGTCAACGACTACGGGCGGCCAAAACGCGACGGATCGGGTCCGGCCTCCGCCGGCCCCGCCGAGGAGGTCGCCGCCGAGATCCGCGCGGCGGGCGGCACCGCACTCGCCCACACCGGGGACGTCGGCGACTTCCAACAGGCCCGCGAACTGGTTGAGTTGGCGATCGCCGAGTACGGCAAGCTGGACATCCTGGTCAACAACGCGGGCATCCTGCGTGACCGTATGGTCTTCTCCCTCTCCGAGGAGGAGTGGGACGCGGTGCTCCGGGTCCACCTCAAGGGCCACTTCAACACGACCCGGTTCGCGGCGGCGCACTGGCGGGAGCGGTCCAAGGCGGCGGGCCGGCCGGTGTACGGGCGGATCGTGAACACCTCGTCCGAGGCGTTCCTGGCCGGCTCGGCCGGACAGCCCAACTACGCGGCCGCCAAGGGCGGAATCGTCGGGCTGACCACCTCCACGGCCCTCGCCCTCACCAAGTACGGCGTGACGGCCAACGTCATCTGCCCGCGCGCCCGCACCCGGATGACCGAGGACGTCTTCGCCCGCATCGAGCAGCCCGCCGAGGGCCTGGACCCGCTCGCCCCCGAACATGTCGCCCCGCTCGTCGGCTACCTCGCCTCGCCCGCCGCCGGGCGGATCAACGGCCAACTGCTCGTCGTGCACGGCGGCATGGTCGCGATCGTCGAACGGCCACGCATCCAGGCGAAGTTCGACAGCAAGCAGGACGCCTTCACGTACGACGAGCTGGACACCCTGCTCACACCGCACTACGCGGACCGGCCACCGGGGGAGACGTTCGCGGCGGCGGAGGTGCTGGCGCTGAAGCGGGGGTGATCGTCCCCGGCCGCACGGCGGTCGGGCCGTAAGCCGGTCCGGTCGTACGGCACTCCGGCCGTAAGCCGGTCCGGTCGTAAGCCGGTCCGGCCGTAAGCCGGTCCGGTCGTACGGAACTCCGGTCGTACGGTGCTCCGGCCGTACGGTGCTCAGGCCGTAAGGCGGTCCGGCCGCACGGCGTTCATGACAACGGCCCCGCCCGTCCGGAGACGAGCGGGGCCGTGTGCCGCGTACCCGGGAGACCGGGTCACGCTGACGTACCGTCAGGCCGCCGTTTCGGCGGTTCGGTCCGCCGGCTTGCGGTGGCGGCCGCGCGGGGCCGCCTCGCTGTCCTGGGCCGAGACCGGCCCCCGGTGCTTTCCGTGCCCGGTGGCCTCCTGGGCCTCCTTGGCGTCGGTCTGCAGCGGCTGGGTCGTGCTGGCGTCGTTCATCGGAAGAATTCACCCCGTCAACATGATCTTTCTTACAGCCGGGCGAGTCTAACCGGCACACCTCGGCCCGAATCCAGCCGCACACGCCAACCGGCACTAGTTCGTTACAAGGCGTCCCAACGGGGCCTGTTGCAGGGGAACGGGCCGTGCAGCCACGGGCTCCGGAGGCGACTCGGCGTCCGCCGGGTCCGTCGGCTCGGGAGCCGGTGCCGGTACCGACTCGGGCGCGGATTCCGACACCGGCACCGACACCGGCTCCGGTGCCGGCGCCGAAGCCGTACTCTCCTGGATCGCTCCCATCGGAACCTCCAACTCCGCCACACCGCACGGCACTTCCGTCGTGGCGTACGGCAACCGCAGTACCGCCTCCGGCGTCCACAGGCCCGCCCCCGTCAACCACCCTTCCGGGGCCCGGAGATGGTGCAGCTGCCGCTGGGCCGGCCGCCACACCGCGAGCGAGCTGCCGTACGGCCCGTCGACGCGCAGCGCCACCGCGCAGCCCTCCGGCGTCAGCATCTGCTCCGGCTGGATCGCGAAGGGCGTGACCGTGCAGCCGGACACCCGCAGGCACTCCGGGAAGCGCACCGGCAGCGAGCTGCCCAGCACGCCCCAGCCCAGTCGCCGGCGCCCGGGCGAGGGCGCGTCCGAGGCGATGAGGAGCAGCCCGCTGTCGGGGTCGGCGAGCAGCAGCCGGTCGTCGCTGTCGGCGGTGATCTGGAGCAGCGGCGACACCTCGCCACCCCGCTCCAGGTCCACCACGACCGCCTTGGTGCGGCCGCCGACCTCGCGGTCCAGCGCCAGCATCCGCCCCGTGCGGTCCAGCCACACCCCGCCCGAACAGTGCCCGGGGATCTCGGCCAGGTGTTCGGGCCCGAACGCGCCGCCCGCCACCAGCCACACCGCCGTGGAGTGCGGGCCCGCGGCGATCGCGTACGCCCGTTCGCCGCCCGGCGCCGGAGGCAGCAGTCGCAACCGGGTGACGTCGTCCGGGCACTCGACCGCGCCCAGCGGGAGCTCGCCGGTGCCGGGGCCGGTGGGGTAGAGGAGCGAGAACGCGTGCCGTCCGTCGACGAACCGGCGGATGAGGACGCGCCCGTCCTTCATCGGCTGCACCTCGGTGCCGGGCTCCTCGGGCTGGTTGCCGGGCAGGGGCACGGCGTACGGCTCGGGGCCGTCGAGCGTCCAGCGCTCCGGGAACCAGATGTCGGGCCCGGCGCCCCGGGCGAGGCGCGCGGCGTAGCCGCCGTCCACCGTGATCACGCATCCCGCCTGCGGCGTCCGGTCGTCCTCGTCCTCAGCGGCGGGTTCGATGGCACAGGCTGTCATCGTTCGGTCACCTCCGGTCACTCTCGGCGACGAAGGTAGTTTTCGTACGCACGGACGTGGGAGCGGGGCCGGACGCTTCACACATAAGGGTGGTGGAGAAGCGATTCGCCTGAGCCGACCGGGGCGGATGTGCTGACCGGGCCGTTCGCCCCCGGGAGCGGTGCGTTCGCGCAGAACGGCCAGGTAGCCTTTCCCCGTGCCCCGTCTGTCTGAAGTCATCACCGCGCTGGAGAACCTGTGGCCCGCCGAGCGGGCCGAGTCCTGGGACGCGGTCGGCACCGTCGTGGGCGACCCCGGCCAGGAGGTCTCCCGGGTCCTGTTCGCCGTCGACCCCGTCCAGGAGATCGTCGACGAGGCGGTGAAGATCGGCGCCGACCTGCTCGTCACCCACCACCCGCTCTATCTGCGCGGGACGACGACGGTCGCGGCCTCCACCTTCAAGGGCCGAGTGGTGCACACCCTCATCAAGAACGACATCGCGCTGCACGTGGCGCACACCAACGCGGACACGGCCGACCCGGGTGTCTCCGACGCCCTTGCGGGCGCCCTGGACCTCCGTGTCGTACGACCGCTCGTGCCGGACCCCACCGACCCCGAGGGCCGTCGCGGCCTGGGCCGGGTCTGCGAGCTGGACCACCCCGTCACCGTCCGCGAGTTCGCCGCCCGCGCGGCCGAGCGGCTGCCCGCCACCGCGCAGGGCATCCGGATCGCCGGAGACCCCGAGGCGGTCGTCCACACGGTCGCCGTCAGCGGCGGATCCGGCGACAGCCTCTTCGACCACGTCCGCGCGGCCGGCGTCGACGTCTTCCTCACCGCGGACCTGCGCCACCACCCGGCCTCCGAGGCCCGCGCCCACAGTCCCCTCGCGCTGCTCGACGCCGCGCACTGGGCCACCGAATGGCCCTGGTGCGAGCTGGCCGCCGCCCAGCTCGACGAGATCTCCGACCGTCACGGATGGGGCCTTCGCGTCCACGTCTCGAAGACGGTCACCGACCCCTGGACGGCCCACGCGGCGTCCACCGCCACCGAATCTCTGGGAGCCCCCAACTGAACGCCGCGCCCGCCGACCAGATCCGACTCCTCGACGTCCAGGCCCTCGACGTCCGCCTCCAGCAGCTCGCCCACAAGCGGAAGTCGCTCCCCGAGCACGCCGAGATCGAGTCGCTGACCAAGGACCTGACGCAGCTGCGCGACCTGCTCGTGGCCGCGCAGACCGAGGAGAGCGACACCGCCCGCGAGCAGACCAAGGCCGAGCAGGACGTCGACCAGGTCCGCCAGCGCGCCGCCCGCGACCAGCAGCGCCTCGACTCCGGTGCGATCACCTCCCCGAAGGACCTGGAGAACCTCCAGCGCGAGATCGCCTCCCTCGCCAAGCGCCAGGGCGACCTCGAGGACGTCGTCCTGGAGGTCATGGAGCGCCGCGAGTCCGCCCAGGAGCGGGTCGCCGAGCTGACCGAGCGGGTCGGCTCCGTCCAGGCGAAGATCGACGACGCGACCGGGCGCCGGGACACGGCCTTCGAGGAGATCGACGGCGAGGTGGCCTCGGTGACGAAGGAGCGCGAGGTCATCGCCGCCGCCGTCCCGGCGGACCTCCTCAAGCTCTACGACAAGCTGCGCCAGCAGCAGGGCGGCGTCGGCGCGGCCCGGCTGCTCCAGCGCACCTGCCAGGGCTGCCGTCAGGAGCTGTCGATCACCGACATCAACGACATTCGCAAGGCCACGCCCGACATGGTGGTCCGGTGCGAGAACTGCAGCCGCATCCTGGTGCGTACGGGCGAGTCCGGGCTGTAAGAGGCAAGCGCGGCAAGCGCGTCAGCGACAGTAAGGGGCTTTGGTCGTGCGGGAGTTCATCGTCGAGGCGGACGGCGGATCACGGGGCAACCCGGGGCCCGCGGGCTACGGATCCGTCGTGATCGACGCGGCGACGGGGCAGGCGCTCGTCGAACGCGCCGAGTACATCGGCGTCGCCACGAACAACGTCGCCGAGTACCGCGGCCTCGTGGCCGGCCTGCACGCCGCCCGCGAACTCGACCCGTCCGCCAAGGTCCACGTCCGCATGGACTCCAAGCTCGTCATCGAGCAGATGTCGGGCCGCTGGAAGATCAAGCACCCCGACATGAAGCCGCTGGCGATGGAGGCGTCCCGCGTCCTCCCGCCCGAGCAGGTCACCTACGAGTGGATCCCCCGCGAGCAGAACAAGCACGCGGACCGCCTGGCGAACGAGGCGATGGACGCGGGCAAGCGGGGCGAACGCTGGGAGCCGTCGACGTCGACCGCCGAACTGGACGCGGCGACCCCGTCGCTTCCGACGGCCGGGTCTCCCGGCACCGATGCCGCCCTCGGTACCGGCACCGATGCCGCCCTCGGTACTGGCACCGATGCCGCCCTCGGTACTGGCACCGATGTCACTGGCGCTACCGACGCCACGCTCGGTGCCGATGCCACCCTCGGCACGGATGCCACCCTCGGCACGGATGCCGCCAAGGCCGATGCCGACGTGCGGGCCGCGCGTGCCGTGGTCAGCCCCGGGTGGGCCCCCGCCGACATGGGTGCCCCCGCGACCTTCGTGCTGCTGCGGCACGGTGAGACGCCGTTGACGCCGCAGAAGCGGTTCTCGGGGAGTGGCGGGACGGATCCGTCCCTGTCGGACGTCGGGCGCGAGCAGGCCGAGCGGGTCGGCGCGGCGCTGGCCCGGCGCGGCACGATCCAGGCCGTCGTCGCCTCCCCCCTCGCCCGCACCCGCGAGACCGCCGGCATCGTCGCCGCGCGCCTCGGCCTGGAGGTGAGCGTCGACGACGGGCTGCGGGAGACCGACTTCGGCGCCTGGGAGGGCCTCACCTTCGGCGAGGTCCGCGAACGCTACCCGGACGACCTGAACGCCTGGCTCGCCGATCCGGAGGCCGAACCGACCGGCGGCGGCGAGAGCTTCGCGGCGACCGCCACCCGGATCACCGCCACCCGCGACAAGCTGATCGCGGCGTACGCGGGCCGCACGGTCCTGCTCGTCACCCACGTGACCCCGATCAAGACCTTCGTACGGCTCGCCCTGGGCGCCCCGCCCGAGTCCCTGTTCCGCATGGAGCTCTCGGCGGCCGCGCTCTCGGCGGTGGCGTACTACGCGGACGGCAACGCGAGCGTCCGCCTGTTCAACGACACGTCCCACCTGCGGCCCTGAGCCGGGAGGCGGCGCGCGCCAGGCTCTCGACCCGGGCCCAGTCCCGCGCCGCCACCGCGTCCGCCGGAAGCATCCAGGTCCCGCCCACACACGCCACGTTGGGCAGCGCCAGATACTCCGCCGCGTTGTCCGGGCCGACCCCGCCCGTCGGACAGAAGCGGGCCTGGGGGAGCGGCCCGGCCAGGGACCTGAGATAGGCCGTCCCGCCGGCCGCCTGCGCCGGGAAGAACTTCATCTCCCGCACCCCGCGCTCCAGCAGCGCCACCACCTCGGACGTGGTCGACACCCCCGGCAGGAACGGCAGCCCCGACGCCCGCATCGCCGTCAGCAGTACGTCCGTCCAGCCAGGGCTCACCAGGAACCGCGCCCCCGCCGCCGCGCACGCCGTGACCTGCTCCGGCGCGATCACGGTCCCCGCCCCGACCACGGCCTCCGGGACCGCCCCGGCGATCTCCCGGATCGCGTCGAGCGCGACCGGCGTCCGCAGAGTCATCTCGATCGCGGGCAGCCCGCCTGCCACCAGCGCCCGCGCCAGCGGTACGGCGTCGGACACGTCGTCGAGGACCACCACGGGCACGACAGGGGCCAGATCCAGTACCGAGGCAGCCGGAGAGGAGGGCAGCGGTGAGGTCATGCGCCTCATCCTGCCCTCGGGGTGCAGCCTGCGCAAAGGTCATTGCGTATGTTGCAATATCGACCCCGGATGCGCGATTTGATCGGCTCAGTGCACCTCGTCCACCAGCACATCCAGCGTCCAGGGCGTCCCCGCCCGCGCCGGCTCCCGCGCCTCCACCACATACCCGAGCTCGCGCAGCGCCTCCACCAGCTCCGCCGGGCCCTTCGGCGCGATCCCGGCCGCCAGCAGGCTCCGTACGATCCGCCCCTTCGTCGCCTTGTTGAAGTGGCTGACCACCTTCCGGGTCGGCGCGTGCAGCACCCGCACGCTCGCCGTGCGCCCGGCGACCTCCCCCTTCGGCTTCCAGGCCGCCGCGTACGCCGACGACCGCAGATCCAGCACCAGCCCGTCCCCGGCCACCTCGGGAAGCGCCGCCGCCATCGGCGCACGCCAGTACGCGCCCAGTCCCCCGAGCCCCGGCAGCTTCACCCCCATCGAGCAGCGGTACGACGGAATCCGGTCCGTCACCCGGACCGCACCCCACAACCCCGAGAACACCAGCAGGGACCGGGCCGCGCGCCTCTTCGCGGCCGTGTCCAGCGAGGCCAGGTCCAGGGCGTCGTACAGCACACCGGTGTAGATCTCCCCGGCGGGCCGGGCCCCCGCCGTGCGCAGCCCGGTGTTCTTCGCGACCTCACCGCGCAGCCCCTCGCTCAGCCCGAGCACGTCGCGGGCCTTGTCCTCGTCGCCGGCGCACAGTTCGACGAGCTCGCCGAGCACGGTCTCACGGGCGGCGGTGAGCTCCGGCAGCGACAGCGACTCCAGCTTCAGCGGGGCGCCACGACCGGACGAGGCCTTGCCTTCGGAGGGCGGCAGCAGGACGAGCACGGGGGATCTCCTTCGGTTGAGCTCTGCGACAGCGTACGGCGTGCCGCCCCGCGACCCCGGCCCTACGCTCGTTGCATGCCCCGCCGCCACATCCGCGTGACCGGCGCCCCCGAAAACCCCCTCCGGGCCGCCCTCACCGCCCTGCGTGTCCGACTAGGTGTGCCGGAGAACTTCCCGACGGAGGTCCTGGCCGAGGCGGACCGCGCGGCGCAGTCCGCCGACCCGCCGCCCTACGACGCCACCGACATCCCCTTCTTCACCATCGACCCTCCCACCCGTCGCCCGCCACCACCCTTCCCACGAGTCGCTACGCGACCACCTCTTGATTCCACCGACCTCGACCAGGCGCTGTACCTCGCCCGGCAGGGCACCGGCTACCGCGTCCGGTACGCCATCGCCGACGTCGCCGCCTTCGTCGTACCCGGCGGAGCACTCGACGCGGAGGCCCACCGCCGGGTGACCACCCTGTACTTCCCCGACGAGAAGACCCCGCTGCACCCGCCCGTGCTCAGCGAGGGCGCCGCGAGTCTCCTCCCCGGCCTGCCCCGCCCGGCCGCGCTGTGGACGATCGACCTCGACGAGGACGGCCGGACGCTCGCCGTCGATGTCCGCCGGGCCCTCGTCCGCAGCCGGACCAGGCTCGACTACACCGCCGTACAGAAACAGATCGACGTCAAGACGGCCGAGGAACCGCTGGCGCTGCTCAAGGAGCTCGGCCAGGCGCGCGAGCGGCTGGAGACGGAGCGGGGCGGCATCTCACTGAACGTGCCGGAACAGGAGATCGTCGAGCGGGACGACACGTACGAACTCACCTACCGCGCCCCCCTCCCCGTCGAGGGCTGGAACGCCCAGATCTCCCTGCTCACCGGCATGGCGGCCGCCGACCTCATGCTGGCCTACGGCACCGGCGTCCTGCGCACCCTCCCCGCCGCCCCGGACGGCGCCGTCGGCCGTCTACGCCGTACCGCCCGCGCCCTGCGCATCGACTGGCCGCACCACGTCTCGTACGCCCAGCTGATCCGCTCCCTCGACCCGCACCGCCCCGACCACGCGGCCTTCCTCCAGGAGTGCACGACCCTGCTGCGCGGCGCCGGCTACACGGTCTTCCGCGACGGCAGGCTCCCCGCCATCACCACACACGCCGCCGTCGCCGCCCCGTACACCCACTGCACCGCCCCCCTGCGCCGCCTCGCCGACCGCTACGCCACCGAGATCTGCCTCGCGGCGGCAGGCAGCCGGCCCGCCCCACCCGACTGGGTGCTCGCCGCCCTCGACACGCTCCCCGGCGAGATGGCCGAGGGCGGCCGCAGAGCGGCGGGCATCGAGCGCGCCTGCGTCGACATCGTCGAGGCCGCCCTGCTCAGGGACCGGGTCGGCGAGATCTTCGACGGCTGCGTGGTGGACGTGGAGGAACGCCGACCGACCGTCGGAACGGTCCAGCTGGAGTCCCCGGCCGTCATCGGCCGCATCGACGGCGACCCCCTCCCCCTGGGCGAGCGCCTCCCGGTCCGCCTCACCCGGGCCGACCCGACAGCTGCGACGGTCCGCTTCGCTCCCGCGTGAGGGCATGGGTCAGGGCCCGTACGAGGTCGTCGGCGTCGTCGGCGTGAAGGCGGACGAGGCTCACCTGCCGTGCCCGGCCGAGCAAGGTGAGGTGGGTGACCGGCTCGGCGGGCTCCAGAGTGAGGGAGGTCTGCGAGCCGACGGCGACATCCAGCTCACCGTCGCTCCGCTCGTGGCTCATCCGCCCCAGGCCGGTGAACAGCCGCAGCTCATGCCGGAGGAGCACGGACGCGACCCTCATGGCGTTCCTTCCGTTCCGTCGATGAGCATCCGCAGCGCAAGACGGAGCGCCTCCGCCTGCGCCGGGGCGAAGTCCGCGTACAGGGCACGCAGGAAGGCGTGGTCGTGGTCGATGTCGCCCTCCGGGAGCATTTCCCGGGGGATGAGGGAGGCCAGGACCCGGGCCGCTTCCGTCACCCGGGGATCATCGGTCTCCGCATCCGCGAGCGCGTCGAGCAGGGTCAAGCGAGCGGTTCGGTGCCTGACGGCCGCCGTGATCGTGTGCCACGATCGAGGGAACGGTTCCCGATCCACGGACAGGTGATCCACCGATGTCCCAGTCTGGCGAGCGACCGAAGGAGGGGCGTGACATGACTGCCATGGCCCATGAGCCGCTCACACAGGAAGAGATCCTGCTGGACGGCTTTCTCGCCCTGGACACGCCGGAGGGTTTCCGGGCGGAGCTTGTCGAGGGGGACATCGTTGTGACACCGCCGCCGGACGGGGATCACGAGGACTACATCGGGCTCATCCTGGAGCAGGTGCTCCAGCGGTCCCGAACCAGGATGCAGTTCGCCGGGCACAAGGGGCTGAAGCTGGGGAAAGCGGAGGGGTGCCCGAAGGACCACGTGATTCCGGACGGCACGTTCGCTCCCAGGGAACTACGGCTCTATCGGGGCGCCGACCCCTGGATGCCCTGCCAGGGCGTCGCCATGGTGCTGGAGGTGACGTCCACCAAGCCCCAAGCAGACCGTGAAGTCAAACGCCGCTGCTACGCCCGCGCCGGCATTCCCTTCTACCTGCTCGTCGACCGCGAAACCACTGAGGTCACACTTCTCAGCAATCCGGGTCCAGACGACTACCGCCAGCGCTGCACCGTCCCCTTCGGCAAGCCGCTCAACCTCCCCGACCCCTTCGCCTTCGACCTGGACACGAGCGACTTCCTCTGATCCCCTGTGAGCCGGGAGGGGGTGTGAGGTGAGCGCACGGGAACAGGCCCTGTGGACCAGGGCGCGGCTCGGTCGTTGCGGACCCCCGCTCGACCTGCTCACCGCCTGCTTCGACCACCACGTCTACGCCCCGCACGCCCACGACGAGTTCACCATCGGCGTCTGCGTGGGCGGCTCCGAGTTCATCGACTACCGCGGCGGCCGTATCCACACGGGCCCGGGCTCCATCGTCGTACTGGCCCCCGGCGAGATGCACACCGGCGGCCCCGCCAACGCCACCGACGGCTACGCGTACCGCGCCCTGTACGCGGAACCCTCTCTCCTCACCGAGGGCACCCTCGGCAGCGGCCTCCCGCACTTCCGTGACCCCCTCCTCGACGACCCCGAGCTGGCCGCCGCCCTACGCCTGACGCACACCGAGCTCAGCGCCTGCCCCGACCCGCTGGAGGCGGAGTCCCGCCTGCCGTGGCTGCTCACGGCACTGGCCCGACGCCACTCCACGGCCCGCGCGGGTTGCGACACGGTCCCCGGCGCCGCGCTCGTCGCCCACGCCGTCCGCGACCGCCTCGCCGACGAACTCCTCGCCCCACCGTCCCTCGCCGCCCTCGCCGCCGACCTGGGCCTGTCCCGCTACCAGCTCCTGCGTGCCTTCCGTACGACGATGGGGGTGCCGCCGTACGCATGGCTGGCCCAGTACCGGGTCCACCGGGCCCGCGGCCTCCTGGAGTCCGGCCTGCGCCCGGCGGAGGTGGCGACCATGGTGGGCTTCGCCGACCAGGCACACCTGACCCGCTGGTTCCGCCGCGTCCTGGGCGTGACACCGGCGGCGTACCGCAACAGCGTTCAAGACACGGGCGGTTGACCCGGCCGACACTCCCCGCATGACTGCACGCGGCTGGTTCCTCTTCTCCCTCATGGGCGTGATCTGGGGCATCCCCTACCTGATGATCAAAGTGGCGGTGGAGGACCTCTCCCCGTCCATGGTGGTGTTCACGCGATGTGCCTTGGGGGCCGTGCTCCTGCTCCCCTTCGCACTCCGGCAGCCCGGCCTGCCCCGCACGATCCGCGCCCACTGGCGCCCCATGCTGGCCTTCGCGTGCATCGAGATCATCGGCCCCTGGTTCACCCTCACCGACGCCGAACGCCACCTCTCCAGCTCCACGGCGGGCCTGCTGATCGCGGGCGTCCCCATCGTCGGAGTACTCTTCGCCCGCTACTTCGGCGACACGGAGACCCTGGGCATACGCCGCGTGACGGGCCTCGCCCTCGGCCTCGCAGGGGTGGCCGTCCTCACCGTCCCCCACCTCACCGGCGGCGACGCCCGCTCCCTGGGCGAGGTCTTCCTGACGGTGCTCGGGTATGCGACGGCCCCGCTGATCGCCGCTCGCCACTTGAAGGACGTCCCCTCCCTCCACCTCACGGCCCCCTGCCTGGCCCTGGCGGCGCTGGTCTACGCCCCGGCGGCGGCAGCAACCTGGCCCACGGAACTCCCTTCCGCCGAAGTCCTTGCCGCCCTCGCCGGCCTGGGCGTGATCTGCACGGCGGTCGCCTTCGTCGCCTTCCTGGAGCTGATCAAGGAGGCGGGCCCGACCCGGGCGACGGTCATCACGTACGTCAACCCGGCGGTAGCGGTCGCGGCGGGCGCCCTGCTCCTGGACGAGCCCCTGACGGCAGGGATCGCCGTAGCCTTCGGCCTGATCCTCGCAGGCTCGGTCCTGGCGACGGCCGGACCCGGCAGGAAGCGCCCCTCCCGCCCGGTAACATGGTCGACACGGCAGACGAGCCGGGCGGACGGCCGCGTGGAATCCTCTCTCGGAGGACTCCCCGAGGAACGTCCGGGCTCCACAGGGCAGGGTGATGGCTAACGGCCACCCGGGGTGACCCGCGGGACAGTGCCACAGAAAACAAACCGCCCGGCGCTTCGGCGCCGGGTAAGGGTGAAACGGTGGTGTAAGAGACCACCAGTGCCCAGGGCGACCTGGGCAGCTAGGTAAACCCCACCCGGAGCAAGGTCAAAAGGGAGTGCCTGTAGGGATACGAGGCGCTCCTGCGCGGACGTTCGAGGGCTGCCCGCCCGAGTCCGCGGGTAGACCGCACGAGGCCGGTGGCAACACCGGTCCTAGATGGATGGCCGTCTCCCCGGCCGCCGCGAGGCGACTGGGTGACAGAACCCGGCGTACAGCCCGACTCGTCTGCCATTTGAGCCCTGACCAGGGAAAACAACCTGGCCGGGGGAGCTCTCGGGCGGTTGTGCACTGGATGTGCCGGAGGTGGGGTGCTGTTGGGTGGGGCTGCGGGCTGTGAAGGGCGCGCGGGTAGGATTCCTCGGCAGGACTTGAACTTGCGGTCAAGCGCTCGGCGGCCAGCCTCCGCAGCCGGCGCAGCACTTCACGCTCGGCCGTCAGCTCTCCCGGCGCCCCCTGCCCACGGTCGATCGTGTCCTGCTTGACCCAGTTCCGCAGTCCCTCGGCACTGACCTGAGCTCCCGGGCCACCTCGGTGACGGGCTTCCCGGACGAGCGCACGAACGCGACCGCATTCCGTTCGAACCCCTCCGTGTACCGCCTGCTGCGGTTGCTCTTGCTTCCCACCTGGCCTGCTTCCTCTGGAAGCTCACGTCCCAATCTCCAGGTGTCCTGGGTCAAGGGGAAGGTTCAGGGGTGCCTGGCGACTTCGTCTTTCCGGTCCTGATCGGACTTGGTGGAATGGCCGCCGTGCTGCTGCTACGGGCGCGGTGGCCTGAATAGTTCGTTTGTTGCTGCTGAGGAATGGGGGTGTCACCCGCTGCAGTGGCGCACACGGCACACGGCGTCCGTACTGATACGTCTCGCGGGTGCGTCGCGGCGATCGTGTCTGGTCTGGATTTCTTCCTTGCCGATGGGGTCATGGTCAGTCCCGGCGAACTCAAGGCAGTAAGGACTGCTGTGTTCGATTCAAGCGGCCTGGCTGCTGCAGCCGACAGCAATGTCGCCAGCCGCCCGCGCACACTGGATCCTGATCAAGCCAGGGTCTGCGCCCCCTGCTGTCACCGGTGATCTCGCGGGTAGGGTTGCTCGGTGGGCTCAGGGGTGGGTGGTTGTGCGGTTGTGATCAGCCAGACGCAAGAGCAGCGGTACCGCGAGATACGAGTCGTGCATGAGGGGGATTGGCAACGCCATGGATGTGTTCGGCGCGCATGAGCGGCTCATCGAGGACTACGACGAGTTCACGCGCTCCCTGGTCTGGGTGAGGGATACTGCCATTCGTGAGCACCTCAAGGTGGAGCGGGACAGAAAGTCCAGGTGGCCTGATCCATGGATTTCGCTCAATCCCACATTCCGCAAGGGCGGAACGGTTGCGGAACTGACCGAACCGGGATCCGATGACACCAGGCTCCTTCATCCGCTGTGCGCGCAGTACTTCCGCAACAAGAACCGCGCGGGTGATACGGCCGCGGACGAAGACATCACGCTTACCCTGCACTACCACCAGCGCCAGGCGATCGAGATCGCCGCGTCGAAGAGTTCGTACGTCCTGACCACCGGAACCGGGTCTGGAAAGAGCCTCTGTTACCTGATTCCGATCGTGAACGAGGTCCTTGAGAACCCGAACCCCGACGGCATCTCCGCGATCATCGTGTATCCGATGAATGCCCTGGCCAACAGCCAGATGGACGAGCTCAAGCACTATCTCGAGAACGGGGTGGCTTCCGAGGACCGCCGCGTCACCTTCGCCCGCTACACAGGGCAGGAGAAGCGCAAGGAGAAGGAGTCCGTACTCAACAGCAAGCCGGACATCCTGCTCACGAACTACATGATGCTGGAGTACCTCCTCACCCGTCCCGATGAGCGCAAGGAGCTGATCAAGGCGGCGAAGGGCCTGCGCTTCCTCGTCCTGGACGAGCTGCATACCTATCGCGGCCGCCAGGGAGCTGACGTGGGCATCCTGGTGCGTAGGCTCAGGGAGGCGTGCGAGGCGACGGATCTGCGTTGCGTCGGGACGTCCGCGACCATGGCCACGACGGAGACGTTCGCCGAGGCCCAAGAAACGGTGGCCGAGGTCGCCACACGGCTCTTCGGCACCCCCGTCGATCCGGACCGGGTGATCGGAGAGACGCTTGAGAGGGCCACTGATCCCGGCCGGCCACTCGCGCCCGAGGAACATGCAGTCGCCCTCACCGCCGCTGTGCGCCGTGCGGTCTCCGGTCCCGATGCCCTGCCGTCCTCGTATCAGGTCCTCAGCCGTGATCCGCTCGCTGTCTGGGTCGAGCATGCCTTCGGCCTTGAACTGGAGCCGGGCCCCACGGACGGAGACCCGCGGCGCTTCCGCCGCCGCAGTCCCACCACGATTCCGCGGGCTGCCGTCGACCTGCGCCGGGCGTGCGGCGAACAGACCGTGTCGGAGGCCGACTGCAGGGAAGCGATCAAGGCGATGCTGGAGGCCGGCGCACGGGTGAAGGATTCCGGCACCCGCCGCCCCCTGTTCGCGTTTAGGCTCCACCAGTTCCTCTCCAAGGGCGACACGGTCTACGCCAGCCTTGAGGCACCCGCCGCCCCTCGCCATCTCACGAGTCAGTACCAGCTGCGGGTACCCGGACACCGGGATCGGCCGCTGGTCCCGCTCCACTTCTGCCGTGAATGCGGACACGACTACCTGGCCGTGACCCACGACGGGCGGCAGGAGCGCTACTTCGCACGCAAGGACCCCGAGGCCCCGGCCGAGGCAGGTGACGGCTACCTCTACGTGGACAAGGAACGTCCCTGGCCCAGCGACCCCGAGGAGATCCTGGACCGGCTTCCGGCAAGCTGGATCGAGACGGACGACCAAGGACAGCGCACGGTCGTCAAAGCCCGCAAGGACGACCTTCCCGAACAGGTGTGGATCAGCCCCGACGGGCGGCGGGCGCAGCCCGGCACCGGACTGCGCGCCTGGTGGATCAGGGCACCGTTCCGCTTCTGCCCCCGCTGCCGCGTCGGATACGAGCAGCTGCGCGTCCGGGACTTCGCCAAGCTCGCCACCTTCTCGGCCGAAGGGCGCAGTTCCGCAGTGTCCCTGGTCAGTGCGAGCGTAGTGCGGTCACTGCGTGGCCAAGCCGACCTCGGCAAGCGTGCTCAGAAGCTGCTGACGTTCGTCGATAACCGTCAGGACGCCAGTCTCCAGGCCGGCCACTTCAACGACTTCGTCCAGGTCACCCAGATCAGGGGCGCTCTGTACCGGGCCCTGGACAAGGCGGGTACGGCGGGGCTGCGCCACGACGCGCTGCCTCAGGCCGTCGCCGAGGCGCTGAACCTGCCGCTGACGGCCTACGCCCGCAACGCCCAGGTCAAGTACGGGCCGCTGGAGGACACCCAGGCGGCCCTGCGTTCCGCACTGGCCTACCGCATCTACGCGGACCTGGAGCGCGGCTGGCGGCTGACCATGCCCAACCTCTCCCAGACCGGCCTGCTGCGCTTCGACTACACCTCGCTCGCCGACATCGCCGCCGACGCCGACCTTTGGCGCGGCACCCACTGGGCTCTGGAGAACGACGACCCCGCTCATCGGCAGGAGATCGCGCGCACCCTGCTCGATGAACTGCGCCGGGCTCTCGCCGTCAACGAGAAGTGGCTGACCCAGCTGGGACACGAGCAACTGGTCGCTCTCAGCAAGGAACACCTCGCCGGTATCTGGGCCGTGCCGGACACGGATCCGCGCACACCTGCCCGAATCGCGTACGCCGGGCCGCGGCCGAAGCGCTCCTCGACAGCGGACACCGTGTACTTCAGCGCCCGCGGTGGTTACGGCCGCTATCTGCGCAGGCCGGGAGAGTTCGGAGCACTGCCGCAGCTAGCGGGCAAACGTCTCGGTGAGGCTGACGCCGATGTCATCATCGGCGACCTCCTCCGGGCACTGCGCACCGCCGGTCTGCTTCAGGTCGTGGACGAGCGGTCCGGCGGCAGCCTCGGCCACCAGCTCAAGGTCTCCTCCTTGATCTGGCTGCCCGGTGACGGCGAGACCGGCGAACCGGACCTCGTACGCAAGACGTTCGACTCTGGCGCCGGAGCCCGGGTGAATCCGTTCTTCCGGGACCTGTACCGGGACGCGGCCGACGAACTGCGAGGGCTGGAGGCCAGGGAGCACACCGCTCAGGTGGACTCGGAGATGAGACGGGAGCGTGAGCGGGGCTTCCGGGACGGCGATCTTCCGCTGCTGTTCTGCTCACCCACCATGGAGTTGGGCGTCGACATCGCGGAACTCAACGCGGTCACCATGCGCAACGTCCCGCCGACCCCAGCCAACTACGCGCAGCGCTCGGGCCGTGCAGGACGGTCGGGTCAGCCGGCCCTGGTGACGACGTATTGTTCGACGGGTAGCGCCCACGACCAGTACTACTTCCGCCGTCCTGAACTCATGGTGTCCGGCAGTGTGGTGCCTCCGCGTATCGACCTCACCAACGAGGATCTGCTGCGTTCCCATGTACAGGCGGTGTGGCTGGCCGAGACGGGAGCGAGCCTGGGGCACCGTATGACGGAGGTACTCGATGTCGCCGCGCCCGCGAGCGCGGCGAGCGGCCCTCTTCCGCTGCCGCTCGACAAGGAACTGCGCAAGACCCTGGAGACCGACGCCTACCGCCGCAACGCCATTGCACGCTGCGTACGGATCCTCGCCCCGCTGCAGGGGGATCTCGCCGACACGGCCTGGTGGTATGACGGCTGGATCGAGGACCAGGTACGAGACGCGCTGCGCACCTTCGACCGGGCCTGCGACCGCTGGCGTCGGCTGTACCGCAACGCGCACGACGAACGCGACGAGCAGGACCGCCTCGCCAACGACTCCTCGATCGGCGCCCGGGACCGCAGGCAGGCGAGGTCCCGCCGTATTCAGGCCGAGCAGCAGCTCGACCTGCTGCGCAACGACTCGGATGACAACGAGGGCGCCCGCTCCGACTTCTACACCTACCGCTACTTCGCTTCCGAGGGGTTCCTGCCCGGCTACTCGTTCCCGAGGCTGCCGCTTGCCGCGTACGTTCCCGGAGAGCCCGGCGAGAGCAAGTATGGTCAGAAGCGCGGTGCCTACATTCAGCGGCCGCGGTTCATCGCCATCGGCGAATTCGGTCCTGGAGCACTGATCTACCACGAGGGCCGCCGTTACACCGTCTCCAACGTTCAGGTCCCGATGGGGGAGACCCCTGGCCGGATCGCCACGGTGGACGCCAAGGTGTGCGGCGACTGCGGCTACTGGCACGACACCCGGGAAAAGCGTGACGACTGCCTCGGCTGCGGGGCCCGCCTCGTACCGGTCCTGCGCCGGTTGATGCAGCTGACCACCGTGTACGCGGAACCCCGACGCCGTATCTCCTCCGACGAGGAGGAGCGCCTGCGGGAGCCTTTCCACCTGAAGACCGCCTACCGCTTCCACCATGGCAAACTCACGGCCCGGTTCTGCCTTCCCGGCACCGCGGACGCCGAGCGCGCGATCGCCGAACTCACCTATGGCGACGCGGCGGTGCAGGTCATCAACCTGGGACGGCGGACCCGTCGCCCCCCTGGCGACGAGGGCTTCTGGCTCGACCCCGTCTCGGGGCGCTGGCTGAGCGACACCAAGGCCGCCGAGCGCGCCGAGACCTCGGCGGAGCAGGAGGCGCTCGGCACCTTCCGGCTCACTACACGGACCGAGAAGGTCGTGCCCTACGCCGAGGACAGCAAGAACATCGCCGTACTGCGGCTGTCCACCCCGGTCGACCACTACACGCGTGTGACGCTCCGCTACGCCCTGGAGCGCGGCATCGAAGCGCACTTCCAGTTGGAGGACGCCGAGCTGCACAGCGAGGACTTGCCCGATCCCGAGGACCGGGCCCGCATGCTGTTCGTCGAGGGCGCGGAGGGCGGCGCCGGAGTGCTGAGGCTGCTGCACGATGACCACGAGACGATCGCCAAGGTCGCCGCCAAAGCCCTGGAAATCATTCATCACGAGTGGGAGGACGGGCAGTGGCACGACCGGAAGCACGCCAGGGGAGCCCGCGAAACCTGTGAGTTCGGCTGCTACGACTGCCTGCTCACCTACCACAACCAGCTCTTCCATCCCATGATCCGTAGGCAGACGGCCGTCGAGGTGCTGAAAGAACTCGCTCAGTGCCGGGCGGTCAGGGACCAGCCGCAGGCGGCGAGCCCCGTCGAGCACGCGGCAGCACTGGCGCTGCGTTCGTCGCACGACAGCGGCGGTGGATTCGTGGAGTGGCTGCGCGGCCACGGCTACCGGCTGCCGGACGAGACCGGCGAGGAGACGGCTTCGGCACGGGCCGTGCCCGATTTCGTCTACCGTCTACCCGACGCCGACGTCGCGGTCTTCCTGGACCTGCCCGGCAACGGCGTCCCCGACGAGTCGCGCGACACCAAGGCCAGAACCTGGCTGGAGAACCGTGGCTGGCTCGTGATCGAGATGAGCGACGAAAGCGAAGAGGAGTGGCACAGTACCGTGCGCGCGTATCCGAACGTCTTCGGCCCGGGACGGGCGCCGCGATGACCAACCTCTACACGCCCGGTGCACTGGTCCGCGCTCGCAACCGGGACTGGGTGGTGCTGCCCGGTACCACGGCGGACTTCGTGCTGGCCCGCCCACTCGACGGCGACAGCGAATTCGACACCCTGCTGTTCCCCGAAGAGACCGGCGACCCGCACTTCTCCGCCCCTGAGCTGCTGGTCAAGGATGACGGAACGGGTCGGCCCCAGGCTGTCGACAGCGACGACATCGGCGACTTCGCCTCCGCGTCCTTGCTGCGTACGGCCCTTCGGGTATCGGCGTCCAGCGGTGCGGGCCCGTTCCGCTGCCTGTCCGGAATCGCCGTTCAGCCACGTCAGTACCAGCTGGTGCCGCTGATGGCCGCTCTGCGTATGGACACCGTACGGCTGTTGATCGGAGACGATGTCGGGATCGGCAAGACCGTCGAGGCATCGCTGATCGCCAAGGAACTCATCGAACAGGGCTCCGCGACGAAGATGGCCGTGCTGTGCTCCCCGGCGCTGGCCGAGCAGTGGCAGCGGGAGCTGCACGACAAGTTCAGCCTCGATGCTGAACTCGTGCTGCCTTCCACGGCCGGCAAGCTGGAGCGGTCGATCATCGAGACCGATCAGACGATCTTCGACCGGTATCCGTACACCGTCGTGTCCACGGACTTCATCAAGCAACGCGATCGCCGCGACGCCTTCCTGCGCACCTGCCCGGACCTGCTGATCGTGGACGAGGCGCACACCTGCATCGGAGCCGGTGCGGGCCGCCAGCAGCGCTACGAGCTGCTGAAGGACCTGGCTGCCGATCGTGACCGCCATCTGATCCTGATCACCGCGACCCCGCACAGCGGAGACCGCGACGCCTTCGCCAAACTCACTGGCCTGCTCGATGAGAGCCTCGCCCAGCTGGATCCGACGGTACCCGCGCACCGCGACCGGATCGCCCGTCACCTGGTGCAGCGCCGCCGCCGCGACATCCGCCACTTTTTCGACGAGGACACTCCCTTCCCGGCCGATCGCATGCTGCGGGAGGTTCCGTACCGGCTCGATTCCTCGTACGCCGAGTTCGTCTCCGACGTGATCACGTACGCCCGTGAGCAGATCCGCCGGCCCGACGGCGAGCTGCGCCAGCGCATGAGCTGGTGGTCCGTCCTCGCGCTGTTGCGCTGTGTGCTGTCCTCCCCGGCGGCGGGCCGGGCGACCCTGACCACCCGCTCCGCGGTCGGCGCCGCACGCACCCCTCAGGAGGCCGACCGCATCGGCCGCGACGCGGTCCTGGAAGCCCCGGACGCGGAGGCGTCGGAGGGCCTGGACGCCGTTCCTGGCACACTCCTCGATGGAGGGGAACCGCCCGTCACGGACGCGAAGACCGAGGATGCGGCGAGCACGGGGGCGTCCGAGGAGGCCACCCGTCCTCGCAAGGCGGACCGCCGACTGAAGGAGTTCGCCCAGCGTGCCGCCGAACTCGCGGGCCCCGAGCACGACGCGAAGCTGCGCCTGCTGATCGACGAGGTCAAGGCACTCATCGCCGACGGCCACGATCCCATCGTGTTCTGCCGTTACATTCCCACCGCCGACTACGTCCGTACCCACCTCCACGATGCTCTCGGTGGCCGGGCCCACGTCGAGGCGATCACCGGCAACCTGCCCCCCGAGGCGCGAGAGGCACGCGTCGCGGAGCTCACCGTACGGCCCGGACGTCAGGTCCTGGTGGCCACCGACTGCCTGTCCGAGGGCGTCAACCTCCAGGAACGCTTCAGCGCCGTCCTCCACTACGACCTGTCGTGGAACCCGACCCGCCACGAGCAGCGCGAGGGCCGGGTCGACCGGTTCGGCCAGCGCAGCGAACGTGTCATGGCCGTCACGCTCTACGAGACCGACACCGGTATCGATGGACTCGTCCTGGACGTCCTGATCCGCAAACACCGCGACATCGCTCAGCAGACCGGTGTCGCCCTGCCCGTGCCCAAGGCGGGTGAGCGCGTCCTGGAGGCGCTCACCAACAGCCTGCTCCTGCGCGGTCGGCCCGAAGCGGCGGCTGCTGGCCAGATGTCCTTCGACTTCGGGGCGGACGAACAGATCGGGGCGGCTCGCGACGCGCTGCACCGCGAATGGGAGAGCGCCGCGGAACGGGAGTCACGGATTCCGACCAAGTTCTCCCACTCGGGTATGCGGCCGCAGGACGTCGAGGACGAGCTGACCGCGCTGCGGCAAGTCCTCGGCGTACCCGGCGACATCGTCGAGTTCACCCGGGAGTCCCTCGCCGCGCTGCGCGCCCCGGTACGGAGTCTCCCGCATGCTCCGGGCTTCGCCGCCCAGCCCGGCCCGCTCCCTGCCGGCCTGCGCCATTCGCTCGGCGTGTACGAGACCGAGGACCAGGCGGCGGCTGCCGCCGGCACTGGAAGGACCGCGCGCCGAACGACGGCGAAGGCCCCTCGGAGTACCAAGTCCCTGAAGAAGACCGCAGGTTCCGCGTCCGGCCCCCGCGACCTGGTCTTCCACCGGGACCTGCCCGTTCCGCCGAACGAGCACGCGCTGGTACGCACCGACCCCGCGGTTCGCGCCATCGCCCGCTACGTCCTTGACTCAGCACTCGACCCCGCCGTATCGACCGAGGACCGGCCCGCCCGCCGTCTCGGCGTGATCCGAACGGAATCCGTCGACACCTACACCGTGCTCCTGCTGGCCCGCTACCGCCTCCAGCTCAAACTGCCCCTCAAAAGCAGTGGCGAGTCCAAGGAACTGGTCGCCGAGGACGCCCGTGTGCTGGGCTGGCGCCCTGACGACGACGGCGGTATCGAATGGCTCACCGATGAGGAGACCGCCCGTCTCCTCGCTGCCGAACCCAAGGGCAGCGTCATCACCGAGCAACGCGTGCGCGCCGTCAGCCGTGCCCTCGGCGAGCTGAGGCTTCCCGAGGTGCGCGACTATCTGCACGCCTACGGGGATCAGCTTGCCGCGCAGCTCACCACCGCGCATCTGCGGGTGCGCGAGGCCGCAGGCGAGCGTGGTCGTGCGCTCGGTGCCGCCGCGGCCCGCCGTATCACAGTCACCCCTGCCGGGCCGCCCGACGAGCTCGGCGTCTACGCCTTCGTACCCGCCGGAGTCCGCCGTTGACCGCCGTACTGCCCGACCCGCGGGCCGCCGTCCTCTCCGTATCCACGTCCGCCGTTCGGGTCGAGGGCCGGCTCTTCACGGCTGATCTGCTCGCCCGGGTCACCGCGGGGGACCGCGAGCTGCCCGGCTGCGCCCCCGCCGACTACGGCCTGTACCGCGGCGAACGCATCGGCGACGCGGCGGGCCGCGCCTGGACGGCGCTCACCGGCGCCTACCGGGCCTTCCGCGACGACCTCGACCGGCTGCCCGGAGAGAAGTCCGCGACCACGCTCACCCGCAGGGCGTGGCTGCTGCGTCTGTTCACGGAACTCGGCTACGGGCCGCTGGCCGCCGACGGCGTCACCGTCGAGCACCCGGGCCGGGGCGAGCGGCTGCACACGAGCCACCGCTGGCAGGACCACCTTCCGGTGCACCTGCTGGCCTGGGACAAGCCGCTCGACCGGAAGGTGGGCAACCGACGCGCCCCGCAGTCTGTCCTCCAGGAACTCCTCAACGTCTCGCCCGGCCACCTCTGGGGCATTCTCTCCAACGGCCAACTCCTGCGCGTCCTGCGGGACTCCACCTCCCTGGTCGGCTCCGCATATCTGGAGTTCGACCTCGAAGCGATCTTCGACAACGACCAGTACGCCGACTTCGTCCTCCTGTACTCCCTGCTGCACGCCTCCCGTTTCGAGCTGGTGGCCAAGCCGCGCAAGCGCGGTCGTGGGCGAGCCGTCGGGGACGGGGGAGAGGAACCGGACGGCGACACCGCCGAAGAACCGGAGTCGGCGGAGACGTCCGAGGGCGATGAAGGAGACAACGAGGAGGACGAGGGCGAGGGCGAGTACGACTCCCGTGGCGACGCGGTCGGCGGCGTCGCGCAACCGACGCTCGACGAGACCGGGGACCCCGACGCCCCCGCCCTCACCCCGGCCGACTGCCGCATCGAGTGGCTGCGCACCCACTCCGTCGAGACCGGCCTGCGCGCCCGCGACCACCTCCGTGACCAGGTCGCCGACGCCCTCGGCGTGCTCGGCACCGGCTTCCTGGACACCAACGAGCATCTGCGGGACGCCGTCGCACGCGGCGGCCAGGAGACTCTGGAGGAGTTCCACCACGAACTGCTGCGCCTCGCCTACCAGTTGATCTTCCTGTTCGTAGCCGAGGACCGAGGCATTCTCCTCGACCCAGAAGAGTCCGAGGAGGTGGCGCGCGCCCGTAAGCGGTACATGGCCTACTTCTCCACCAGACGCCTGCGCCGTATTGCCTTCCGCCGCCCCGGAGACCGCAACACCGACCTGTGGCCCACCCTGTGCAGAGTGCTCGACGCCCTCGGCACTGACCGCGGGGCACCCGCTCTCGCCCTGCCCGAACTCGGCGGCCTGTACTTCCGGGACGTCCGGGACGATGACGACGTCGCCGCCACCCGGCTCGGCTCGGCCGAACCGCTGCGTACCGCCAGGCTGCCCAACGACCGCCTCCTGGAGGCCGTACGGCTGCTGTGCCAGGTCCAGGACACGAACCGCCGCTGGCAGCGTGTCGACTACCGTCACCTCGGCGCCGACGAGCTCGGCAGCGTCTACGAGTCGCTGCTGGAACTGCGGCCCCGGCGCAGCGCCCAGCCGGAACGGTTCTGGCTCCAGACCCTCGCCGGCAACAAGCGCAAGACGACCGGCGCCTACTACACGCCCGTAAGCGTCATCGAAAAACTTCTGGACGAGGCACTCGACCCGGTCATAGATGGCTTCGCGACGACGGACCCACGCCGTCTCCTCGACCTGAGGTTCATCGATCCCGCCTGCGGTTCGGGCCACGTCCTGGTCGCCGCCGCGCGCCGCGTCGCCCTCCGCTACGCCCAGCTCGACACCGGGGACCCCGAACCGGCCCCGGAGCAGGTGCGAGCCGCGCTCGCCGAGGTCGTACGCCACTGTGTGCACGGCGTGGACATCAACCCGATGGCGGTGGAGATCGCCAAGGTCTCCCTGTGGCTGGAGTCCCTGGAGCCTGGCCGGCCCCTCGCCTTCCTCGACGACCGCGTCAAAGTGGGCAACGCCCTGCTCGGTACGACGCCGAAGCTTGTCGCGGAGGCGATCCCGGACGGCGCGTTCAAGAAGCTCGCGGGCGACGACGGCAAGATCCTCACGCGGCTCAAGGCGACCAACAAGAAGGAGCGTGCGGGCGGCGACGGAATCCAGACAGCCCTGGGGCGCAGCCCGCTACGGGTCGGGACGGCCGAACTCCGTCAGGAGGCCGAAGAACTGGCCAAGCTGCCGGATCGCAGTCTGTCCCAGGTGCGTGAACAGGCCCGCCGCTACGAGGAGTTCGTACGGGAGTCCGAGGAGCGCCAACGCCATCAGCGCGTCGCGGACGCCTGGTGCGCGGCTTTCCTATGGCCCAAGTACGAGGGCGCTCCCTCGGCGATCACGAGCACCACCCTGCTGTACCTGGCAGACGGCGGCACCCTGGACGAAGAGGAGACCGAGACCCTCCAGAACATCGCCTCCCGCAATCAGTTCTTCCACTGGCACCTGGAGTTCCCGCGCGTCTTCCGCGTCGAGAACGACGAAGACGACGACCACAACCCGGACACCGGCTGGCAGGGCGGCTTCGACTGCATCCTCGGCAACCCGCCCTGGGAGCGCGTCAAGATCCAGGAGAAGGAGTGGTTCGCCTCCCGTGACGAGACCGTCGCTGACGCGCTCAACGCCCACGAGCGCAAGAAGCTCATCGCGGCGCTTCAGGAGAGCGAGGACGCCGTCGACCGCGAGCACTACGACGACTTCCAGGTGGCGCTGCGCGAGGCGGCAGGTACGACGCTGATGCTCCGCAACTCCGGCATCTTCCCGCTCACCGGACACGGCGACGTCAACACGTACGCGGTGTTCGCCGAGCGCGCCCGGATGCTGCTCGCCCCGAAGGGCATGTCGGGGCTTGTGCTGCCGACGGGGATCGCGACGGACATGACGACGTCGCGGTTCTTCGGGGATCTGGTGGAGCGGCGGCAGCTGGTGACGGTGTTGGACATGGAGAACGAGGAGAAGGTCTTTCCCGACGTCCACAACCAGTACCGCTTCTGCCTGTTCACCGTCTGCGGACCGGACGGGCGCCACGAGCGAGCGCGGCTCGCGTTCCGGGCCCGCAGGCCGGATCAGTTGGACGCCCGCACCTTCGAACTGGACGCGCAGGGCTTCCGCGACATCAACCCCAACACGCGGACCTCACCTGTGTGCGAGAGCCCGGAGCACCTGAGCGTGCTGCGGGGGATTCATGAGCGGGTGCCGGTGCTGTGGGCGGACAAGGGGATGGGGGGTGAACGGAATGCTTGGGGGTTGCGGTTCATGCGTATGTTCGACATGGCCAGCGACTCGAAGCGGTTCCTGACGGACGAGACTCTGCTTAACGACGGCTGGACTCGCGCGGGCACTACGTTCGTGCGCGAGGACGAGCGTGCCCTGCCCCTTTACGAGGGCAAGTTCGTCCACCACTACGACTCGCGCTTCGCGACGTACGAGAACGCGACGCAGGCGCAGAAGAACAAGGGGACGCTACCCCGGCTGGGCACCGGGGCGCATGAGGATCCCTATGCGGTGCCGCTGCCCCGGTACTGGGTGCTGGAAGAGCAGGTTGAGAGTCAGATCGCTAAGGAAGGGCGTACATGGCCCCATGCCTGGTACCTGGGAAGGCGAAATGTCAGCAGGGCCTCGGACCAGCGAACTGTGATCGTTACTCCGGTGCCCCGCGTGGCGGCCGGAGACAAGCTTCCCCTGATGTTCCCCCAACAGTCCCCTGATCTCTTGCTGGCCAACCTGACTAGCTTTGTGCTTGATTTCACCGCGCGGCAAAAGCACTCTGGTGCATCGCTTTCGTACTTCGTAGTAGAGCAGTTGCCCGTCCTTGAACCCGACGCATACACGCGCGCGGCCCCCTGGCTTGCGAACGAGTCCCCCGCCTCCTGGATCCGCGACCGAGTCCTCGAACTCACCTACACCTCCCACGAACTGTCCCCCTTCGCCAGCCACTTGGGCGATGAAGGTGCCCCCTTTGTCTGGGACGAGGAGCGCCGTTTCCTGATGCAGGCGGAGCTGGACGCCGCGTACTTCCACCTGTACGGCGTGTCCGAGGGAGAGGCCGCCCTCGTGCTGGACAGCTTCCGGGCATTCCGCAACAAGAAGCCTGAGCTGTTCCAGCGTACGAAGGACGAGATCCTGGCGATCTACCGCGAGATGGCGAAGGCGGCGGAGCAGGGCACGCGGTACGTCCACGCCGAGCTGAGCCCGGCCCCCGGCCGGGGCCGTCGGCACGGGCCCGGTACGAGTCCACTCACCCGGTCGGTGTCCCCGGCCCCGGAGCCGCCGGACTCGGGCGGGCAGGCGGTCGCCGATGTGGGTCGGCCTGACGCGGAGGACGTCCTGTTCGGCATGGCGGACATAGGGGTGGACGAGCAGCTCGGCTTCTGGAGCTGAGGCGCGGCAGGGGTGGATCAGCGCCGGTCACAGTTCGCCGGCGATGACCCCTTCCCGGAAGGCGGCCCACTCCGAGGCCGTGAAGCGCAGGGGTTCCCGTCCGGGGTTCTTGGAATCCCGGACGGCCCTGGCGCCGCCAGGGAGTTGGGCGACTTCTACGCAGTTCCCTTCTCCTCCGCTTGCTGACGCCTTGCGCCACACCGCCGTGGCGCCAGGTCGACGGCGTACAGGTCCGACTTGCGGTTGCCGTTCACTTGCGCTGTTTCTCCTCGATGCGCGTGATCAGAGCCAACGAGTCATCGGGGGGAGTGCTGCCGCGACGATGCGTTCGAAGGCATCAGCGAAAGTCCGAACATCGCCGACGCCCTCAAACGTAGGACGAGCCGATCAGCTTCTCCAGTAGTACTACGTCGGGCATCGGCGGAGGGAAGCTGACCAGCTGAATCCGCCGACGTTCCCTGGGTGCGGTGTGGCGTCCGACGGCATGACCTGAAGGGTCACATGGGGCATGTCGGCGACATCGAGTAGCCGCTGCAACTGCTCGCGCATGGTCGTGGGGCGGAGAGCGAACCGCTGGTGCAGGGCGGCCTCATGGATGACCGCCCAAACCTTCAGCGGGCCATCGGGGCGTGTGAGTACGGACTGCCGCGCCTGGCGCACCTCGGCCTGCAGCAGCCCCGGGATGAACGTCGCACGGCATCGCGGTGAACGTGCACGACCCGGACCTCGGGGTTCTGCCACGACGAAGGGCGACACCGTTGGACCATGCCGAGGCGGAGACGGGGAGGGGGCTCGGCCTGGTCGATCTGCTCGCGCCGGACTGGCAGGTACGGCGGTCGGCGATCGGGAAGCAGGTGCGCTGCCGGGTGCCCGTGCCCGCTCAGCCGATGCTGAATTGAACGGCGATACCCACGCGGTAGGGCATGCCGCCGGGCGTGCGGCCCGCTCCGGAAGTACACCGCTCCTCCCGGAGCGGCATCGTCACCGGTCGGCCGCACCCCGACATGGGCACCCGCCGCCGCCCCTGTCCTCGCCAGGACGGATCTCGCTGCGGCTTGAACACCGTCCCATCGCCGGATTGTCAGTGGGCGCAGCTATGTTGGAGGTGCTGGAGTTGATCGGCCTGTGACCGGGCGTATGTGCCGGGATGGGACGAGGACGGAGGGGCTGGGGGGATGCCATGACCGTGGTCTTCGAGTTGAACGCGCGTGCGGTGCACGGCGCCATGCAGGTGCTCGCCAAGCTGCCGAAAGGCCACGGGCTGGCGTTCCGCGAGGTGTGGGAGCGGGTGCAGGAGCTGGACCCGCTGTTGAAGGCGGACTGGGAGGAGGCATTCCCGGACCTGTCGACCACGATCAGGACCAAGCTGCGGTACGAGAGTGTCAACCTCGGCAAGGCGGGCTGGCTACGCAAGACGGGGAGGACGTGGAGGCTGACCGGCCCGGGGCGTCAGGCGTTCCTGGCCTACGAGGGCGATCCGGCGGCACTCCTGACCCGCGCGTACGAGCGATACGGGTACTGGAGTACCGAGCGCGCGGCCTTCGACCGGGCGGCGGAGATCCTGGAGACGTTGCCGGACGCCAACCAGTGGGTGGAGATCGCCGAGCTGGCGCGGGCTGTCGGCCTGGACAAAGAGCCGCTGCGGGCGTGGCTCCAGAGTCATCGCCCGACCGGCTGGCATCTCGCCCTGGGAGCGGACGGGGAAGTCCCCGAGCAACTCGTTCTGGCAGAGAGCGAGTATGACGAGTGGCGCACGCTCCTTGAGGAGAGTCGGGTCTATGACCCGGCCGCCTCCGGGGCACATGCGGTGCGCGCACTGCTCACGAAGAGAATCCGGGGGGAGGAGCTTCAGGACCTCGTCCCTCAGGAACTCAAGGCCGCGGCCCCGGAGGACAAGCCGCGTCGGCGAGCCTGGCTCATCCGTGGAACCGACGGGAGGGGAGCGACGCTGATCCGCTCGCTGTGGCGGGAGAAGGGTGTCTGCACGCTCTCGGCGGACCGGCTTCCCGGACTGGCAGAGGGGGATGAACCGGAGCACGTGCGGCAGGTCGTCGACCTGTACTACACCGATCTCAGCCAGTCCCGGCGCACCGAAACGGCCACCGCCTTCTACACCTTCCTGTCCCGGATGAGGGAGGGCGACATCGTGGTCACCACCGATGGCGACCAGATCTACCTCGGTGAGGTCAGGGGACCGGCCGTGTCGACCGTCACAGGGGACGGGACCGTTCTGCAGAGGGCGGTCGACTGGAGCAACCTGGACAGCCCGCTCACCATGGGCGACCTGCCCGAGGCGCTCGCCGGACCGCTGGGCAACCCGAACTCCGGCCTGCTCGAACTCTCCGAGTTCACCGGCGACCTCGAAGTCTTTCTCGACGAGGACCCCGAGCAGACCCCCACGGGTGCGGTCGACGCCGCCGAACTGCCCGACGCCACAAAGGAGCTGGCCGACGAACTGACCATGCGTGACACCGAATGGCTCCAGGACTGCGTGGAACTGCTCCGTGATCGGCCCCAGTTGATCCTGCACGGACCGCCGGGCACCGGAAAGACCTTCACGGCCCTAGCCCTGGCCCGCCACCTCACGGCGGGCCGGTCGGCCAACGTCCAGCTGGTGCAGTTCCATCCGGCCTATTCGTACGAGGACTTCTTCGAGGGCTTCCGCCCGCGCGCGGTCCCTCTCGCGCCGGAGGAGACCAAGAGCGGGAGCGGCCCGAAGGCCGTGACGGGAGGACCTGCTGGAAAGGATCTCTCGGACGCCGGGTCCGGCATCGTCTTCGACCTGGTCCCGGGCCCCCTCAAGAACCTCGCCGAGAAAGCCGACGACAACCCCGGCGAGAACTTCGTCTTGGTCATCGACGAGATCAACCGTGGCCATCTCGCCAAGGTCTTCGGCGAGCTGTACTTCCTCCTCGAATACCGCCGTGAGTTCGTGCACCTCCTGTACGGCTCGGACAAGGGGCGCCGCTTCAGGCTGCCGCGCAACCTGGTCATCCTCGGCACGATGAACACGACGGACCGTTCGATCGCCCTCATGGACGCGGCCATGCGCCGGCGTTTCTCCTTCATGGAACTGCACCCGTCCGAGAGGCCGGTGGACACCGTTCTCGCCGACTGGCTGGCGAAGAAGCAGTACCCGCAGGATGCCGCTCGTCTCCTCGACGCCCTCAACAACCGCATCGAGCGGGCCCGGCTTGACGACCGCGACTTCCGGATCGGCCCGTCCTACTTCATGCGGACGCCGGTGCACACCCATCCCAAGGGCCTGGACCGGGTCTGGCGCCACCAGATCCTGCCCCTGCTCAAGGAACTCCACTGGGGGGACGACATGGACGTCTCATCCGAGTACGGCCTGGAAGGGCTGCGGGAGGAGCTCGGACTCGGCGCACCCACCGCTACCCCGGCCGCTGAGGAGGGGCCGGGCCAAGGCGTTCCGGCGGCGCGAGGGGCCGCTGAGTGACGGAGGTCAGCGGGCGGCAGCGGCCCGACATCGCGGTGCGGGCCGCTCTTGCGGCGCCTGCCGGCGCCACCGTCGAGGCCGTGCCGCGCGCCACTGGTGTGACAACGGCTTGGCGCGGTCGGGACCCGTTCCCAGTCGATGTGGCCGAGGGTGGCGGATGGAGTGCCTGGACCCTGACCGCCGCACAGGTGGACACGCTCAGCTCCGAGGATGCCCGCAAGCTCATCGAGGTTCGTCCAGCCGGCCGGGGCACGGATCGTTCCCGCTGGGAGCTGAGGGCCAGACGGACGGTCGGTGCGGTCCGGCTCGGCACAGCCGAGGGCGCCGTCCAGCTGCGTATCGCCCCGAAGGTCACGGTGGACCGGCTGCTGTATCTGCTGGCCTACGCGCCGCGCTGGGCGCGCTGGCAGCCCGACCCGGTCGACGCGGCCGTACGGAACGAACTGTTCCCGGCGATCGCCCACACATTCGCTCGAGCAGCCGAACAGGCACTCCGTCGCGGCCCGCTGTCCGGATACCGGGGGCGCGAGGACACCTCGATGATGCTGCGCGGGAGGCTGCGCGCAGCCGCTCAGCTCCGCAGCCGCCCGGGTCTCGCCCTTCCCCTGGAGATCTCGTACGACGAACACACTCCCGACATCCCCGAGAACCAACTGCTGCTCGGTGCGGCCCGTCGCCTCACCCGGCTTCCAGAAGTCCAGTCGCAGGACCGTGCCAGCCTTCGGAGGCTGGACGCCCTGTTGGACGGCGTGACCGCACCGGTGCGCGGAGCTCCCGTGGCGGCGTGGACCCCCAACAGACTCAACGCCCACTACATCCCGGCTCTGCGCCTCGCCGAGATCATTCTCAAGGGTGCTTCCTTCGAATACACCGACGGCCGGCCGGTCAGGGTCGACGGCCTCCTCCTCAACATGGAGAAAGCCTTCGAGGAGTTCCTCGCGAAGGCCCTCGGGTCCGCACTTGAACGGCAGATCGGAGGGCGCTTCCAGGCTCAGGCGAACACACACTTCCTGGACGACCGGAGTGAGTACCCCCTCCTGCCGGACCTCGTGCACAAACTGCCGGGTGAGGACGGGGCCTTGCACCCGGCTATCCTCGTGGACGCCAAGTACCAGGACGGCGTCAAGCGGGCCAATCTCTACCAGATGCTGGCGTACTGTACCTGCTTCGGACTGTCCGAGGGACATCTCGTATCCGTCGCGGGGGACGAGGACGGCACGGGGATACGCGTCCCCGTTCCCGGCGGTGCGATCATGCTCTACCAGCATGTGGTGGACCTGTCTCTGCCGCCCCAGGCGCTCACAGCACGCATCGACGACCTCGCGAGGACGATTGCGGCAGCTCGGACCACAACTCCACGGCCTCGTACAAGGACTGGAACGTGATCGTGGGAGTAGACCCTATGCAGCGGCTCTTTCGAGCATGGCACCCTGCCAGATTCGGACACGAGGCAGCGGCGGTACCTGCCAGACGGGGAGTATGAGCGGATGATGAAGTCCGATCCTTCCGGCCCCGAGCGCGCCGATCAGGCCCATCGCCGTTGAGTCAGCCTTGGTCGTAGAGCTTGCACGCGGCGATCGCGTTGCGGTAACTCTCCCCGGCGTACAGCCCGACTCGTCTGCCGCTACCTGCGGCTCTGCCACGGAAGGCCTCTGGCCTGCGGCGGAGGTTTTTTCCGATCTGTCGGCGGCTTGCCGCGTCATTCAAAGCTGCCGAATCGATCTGCCGTTGCCGCCCCGCATCTGAGGATTCACGGACCTGCGGCAAGCCATTGCAAAGAATCGCCATCATCGAGAGCGGGCGAACTACCCCCACATCCCAGCGCCGATGTTGGTGACGATCTCAACCCACTCGCTGTGTTCGCTGCCGAAGGGGTTGGCGTCGCGGAGACTGACGTCGCTCTTGAGGCCGTCCACGGTTTCCTCCAGGCCTTCGAGGAACTCGTCATTGTCCTCGTAGTCTTCAGGCAGGCTTCCGACGATCTTGGTTAACTCGGTGATCGTGTAGAGCAGCGACGAGAGGTCCGCGTGCAACGGGAGAGGGCGCATGATGCCCTCGGCCAGCTGGTGTACCTCTCCGGTCTGGGTGTCCATCACGATGGCGCTGATCTCGAAGTTCCCCAGGTAGACCCAGTTGGCGGCCGAGGACGGCCAGTGCCATGTGGCTCCCAGCTCCTCAAGGGAGACCTGCTGGAAGCCGGTATCTGCGTCATCAAAGTCGGGGAAGGAGATGAACTGGTTCTCCGGAAGACCGACGTTCGCAAGGAGCGCAAGAGCTTCGCCGGTGAATCCGGCAGCCTGCGCTGCTGCGAGTGGGACCTGCCTGACATGCTCGGCGCCGAAGGTCTGGACAAGGTCATCCCGAGACAGTTCGAAGTAGCGACTGGTCATAGCTTCTTGAGTGGGTGACGGGCAGATCGTCGCCAAAGCACTTGGCTGTCCAGCGGTCACAGTACGAGGGTTGCTTTCGGAGTGAACGCTTTTGCTGGCGCCGACCAGGATGAACTCGTGGCCCTGCCGTCGTCGAATCTGCCAGCCGCGTAGTTGTTTCGGTCCGAGCCCCGGCGGGGTCTGTCTAGTTTCAGCCGTGCTGGGTGCCCGTTTCGTGCGCGGCAGAGACTGCCGGGTGTCGAGACGCCGGGATTCGTCAAGGGCGCCAGGTCGTCATCGCCCCGGGAGACGCCGAGAGCTGATCAGACCCCTCGCTGCACCAGAGCCCTGCCGTCCAACACGAACCGGCAGGGCTCTCCGCGACCGTACGAGCGTCAGACGTCCCGCCCTGACGAGGCCAGCGCGACGAACCCCGCCCACGCCTCACGCGACACCGTGACGACGGGCCCGGCGGCGGCCTTGGAGTCCCGGACGTGCACAAGTGCCGTAGCCGCCGCGACCTCTACACACTGACCACCCTCGGTTCCGCTGTAGCTGCTCGTGAACCAGGCGAGGCCAGATGCGACGGTTGAGGACTCAGCGTTGTTCATAGCGATCCCAGCAACCCTTCCATGAACTCCAGTGACTCTCGCGGAGTGAGAGCTTGTGAGCGGATAATCCCATAGCGGGCCGCAGCGAGGACCGTCTGTTCCGGGTCGGTCTCGAGAGTGCTGGTCGCGTAGGTCTCGGCGTACACGAACTTCTTGCCGTCCTTCCGCGTGACGACTGTGAAGGGCCCGTTCACGCCCGCGTTGTCCTCGCAGTCGATCGGCATGACCTGGATCTCGACGTTCTGCTTCTGGCCGATCAGCAGGAGATGCTCCAACTGTCCTCGCAGCACGTCCTTGCCGCCGTACCGGTGCCGCAACACCGACTCGTCCATCACGAAACCCAGGAGCGGTGCGGGGCGCCGGTCAAAGATGTCCTGTCGAGCCAGCCGCGCGGCTACCCGCTGCTCGATCGTTTCCTGGTCCAGTGGTGGCCGCCGCATAGCAAGCAGCGCCCTCATGTACTCCTCGGTCTGGAGGAGTCCGTTGACGACATGCGTGTCGTACATGAGCAGCTCAAGGCACTCCTTCTCCAGTGCCGCCATCCCCTGAAAGAACACCGGATACTGCGCCCGCTCCACCTGCTCCTTCCACAAGCACAGCAAGCCGCCCGCCCTCAGCACCTCATCCGCCCGCTCGATCGTCCGCGGTGACGGAATCCTCCGCCCCTGCTCGAACGACGCGATCGTGGACGCCGAGTACCCGAGCCGCCTCCCGAACTCCTCTCGTTCCATCCCTTCCCGTAACCGCAGCGTCTTCATGGTTTGCCCGAATGCCGTGACGACGCCCCGTCCAGCATCCTCCTCCGGCCGACGGCCGCCCCCCTCGTCGTTCTCCCAGCCGTCTCCGAGACTCGCGACCGCCTCGCCGGCGCCCGCTACTGCCGCGGCCCCCGTCGCCGTGCCCGCCGTACCGTTCGTCATCGAACCACCGCCTCCCCGGCCCAACGCCCCCGCAGGGAACGCTGTAACGCCGCGCGCCTCGTACTCGTACCGACACCACGTGTACAGCCGGTCCGCGTCGGTGCGTCACCACTGGTCACGCTACGCCACCAACGGGATCGTTATCGGCATGACTACTAAGCCCGACTGCCCCACCACCCCCATGCAACTCACCGCCCCCACCCCGGGTTTGATCACCGCTCCCGAACCACGCGACGACCGCACCTTCGAGATGCGCTTCACCTCCACACCCCGCGGCGCCCGTCTCGCCCGGCGCCTGGTGGCCGTACGGCTGGACGCATGGGGTATCCCGTACGGCGCCGAACCCCACGACGAGATCGTGCTGATCGTGGCTGAGCTGACCGCGAACGCCGTGCGGCACGGCCACGTACCCGGTCGCGATTTTCACCTCCGCGTGCACGCCCCGGACGACGGCCGCAATGTCCGTGTCGAGGTCACCGACACCCGTGCCGAGCGCATCCCTCGGCGTCCCGCCCTCCCGGATCCTGCCGGTATCGAAGAGACGGGCCGGGGGCTGCTCCTCGTATCAGGCCTCGCCGCGCGCTGGGACTGGCACCCGAGCCCTGACGGTCCGGGGAAGACGGTCTGGGCGGAGTACGTGCTCCCTGGGAGAACGGCTTCCGCGGCGATGGGGAAGGAGGCCGACGCGGTCAGCCGGGCCCTTGGCTGACCAGCCGGTCCAGCATGCGCTCCAAGGGCTGGTTGTCGCCGAGGAAGCTCTTGATCGAGGCTTCCTGGTTCTCGTCGGGGGCCGGCGTGGCCCTGTTGATCGGCCGGCCCGCCTGCTTGCTCAGCTCGCCGAGGAAGGCGCGCTGGGCGCTTCCGTTGCCCTCGCGGAAGGGATGCAGGGCTTTGATGTCGCCGTAGAGGCCGGATGACGCGCGGACGAAGTTTGCCGCGTACGAGGCTTGCCCCGCTGAGCGTCCTGACCCCCGCACGCGGAACAATGGGCCCATGAGCATCGTAAAGATCAACGTACTCACGGTTCCCGCCGAGCAGCGCGAGACGCTCGAGAAGCGGTTTGCCGCTCGGGCGGGGGCGGTGGAGGGCTCGGACGGGTTTGAATGGTTCGAGTTGCTGCGGCCGGTGGAGGGGACGGACCAGTACCTCGTGTACACGCGGTGGCGGAGCGAGGAGGACTTCCAGGCGTGGATGTCCGGGCGGGCGCAGGCGGCGCATGGGGGTGGGGGTGCCCAGTCGGGTGAGGGCGAGCGGCCCAAGCCTGCCGCCACCGACGCGACGCTGTGGTCGTTCGAGGTGGTTCAGCAGGCCGGGGCCAAGCAGGGCTGACGCCCCCGGTTCCTTCAAGCACGCCCCTGGCCGGGCACCGTCTCTCCCAGCGAGCGCTGCATCACCCCGGCCAGGTGGCGGAGGAACACCTCCCTCGCCTCCGGTGTCAGCGTGCGCAGGGCGACCAGCGCCGTGATCGCGACGTCGCAGAGTTCGGACTGGACGTCCTCCCAGGTGTGGGAGACGCCCTTGCGCGGGTTCTGGCCGGTTGCGCCGATTACCGCCTGGGCGACCTCGCCGACTTCCTCCGACAGCTTCAGCATGCGCAGCAGCAGGCCGGCCTGGCCGCCGTGTGGTTGGGTCGACTCCAGCCAGGTCCACAGGACGTCGATGGCGGGCCAGAGGTCAGCGGGGTCAGCAGGGGCAGCAGGGGTGTCCTGATCGGTCATGAAGGCGCAGCCTGCCACGCCCGGCTACTCCTCGAACAACACCTCCTGCTCGCCCGCCTGCTCCCTCTCCTTCTCCTCCCGCACCCTTTTCGTCCGCATGCCCACGACCAGCGCCGTCGCCGCCGCCGTCACGCCCAGGGCCGTCGGTACCATCCAGCCCCGGTCGAAGACGTGCCGGAACGCGTGGTCCAGGGAGAGGCGGCCGGGGCCGGCGATGGCGAGGCCGGTCGCGGCCAGGCCGAGGGTCGCGGCGTATTCGTAGCCGCCCTCCGCCGCGAAGAAGCCGTTCGGTACGTGCACGGTCGCCGCGCCCGCCATCGCGCCGGCCGCCGCGGCGCCCGCCGCCGGGGTGGCCAGGCCCAGCGCCAGGAGCGTGCCGCCGCCCGTCTCAGCCAGGCCCGCCGCCGTCGCGCTCGCCTTGCCGGGCTTGTAGCCGACGGACTCCATGAAGTGGCCCGTCCCCTCGACGCCGTGTCCGCCGAACCAGCCGAACAGCTTCTGCGCGCCGTGCGCGGCCAGCACCCCGCCGGTACCCAGTCGGAGCAGCAGCAGGCCCAGATCACGTCGGTCGTAGGTGGTCACGGTGACTCCAGACACGTCAGCAGGAACAGGTCCCCTCCCGCGTTTCCACCGTCGCACCGTCCACACCTGCCAGGCGCGTCCGGGCCGCCGTTCGAGTGGCGGGGGCGGGGGAGCGGTGTGAACGTGGCCGGTATGACGATTCAGACCGCCCGACTCAGAGACCCGGCCGTCCGCGCCTTCGTCACCGCCGTCAACGCGCGCGACCGGGAGGGGTTCCTGGAGCTGCTCACGCCCGACGCGACCATGTCGGACGACGGCTCCGACCGTGACCTCGCCGAGTGGATCGACCGCGAGATCTTCTCCTCTCACGGTCACCTCGACGTCGACAACGAGTCCAGCGGCGGCCGCGCCCTCCTCGCCCGCTACAGCAATGACACCTGGGGCGAGATGCGCACCCGCTGGAACTTCACCGTCGAGGACGACGGGCGTATCTCCCGCTTCGAGACCGGGCAGGCGTAAACCCGCAAACCCGTAAACCGGTAGATCCTCCCAGTAGGCCGCAAGCCCTTGCCTTGATGTGCACTCCAACTCCTAGCGTCCTCAGGCATGCAGAACACAGAGACGCAGATGCACAGGACGCTCGGACGCAGCGGTATCCCCGTCAGCGCCCTCGGCTTCGGATGCTGGGCCATCGGTGGTGAGTGGCAGGACCTCGACGGGCAGCCCCTCGGGTGGGGCAAGGTCGACGACGAGGAGTCCGTGCGGGCCATTCACCGCGCCCTCGATCTCGGTGTCACCTTCTTCGACACCGCCGACGTCTACGGCGCCGGGCACAGCGAGCGGGTGCTCGGCCGTGCGCTGGGCAAGCGGCGGGATGATGTCGTCGTCGCCACCAAGTGGGGCAACCTCTTCGACGAGCGCACCCGCACCCGCACCGGCCAGGACGACTCCCCCGAGCACGCGCGCGGCGCCCTCACCGCGTCGCTCGCCCGCCTGGGCACCGACCACGTCGACCTCTACCAGCTGCACATCTCCGACGCCCACCCCGAGCAGGCGGCGCGACTCCGCGACACCTGCGAGGAGTTCGTACGGGAAGGGCTCGTACGGGCGTACGCGTGGAGTACCGACGACCCGGCCCGCGCCGCCGTGTTCGCGGAGGGGGAGCACTGTGCGGCCGTACAGCACGCCCTCAACGTGCTCCAGGACGCGCCCAGCATGCTCACGTTGTGCGAGGAGCTCGGGCTCGCCAGCATCAATCGGAGTCCGCTTGCGATGGGGTTGCTCACCGGCAAGCAGCACATGGGGCGCGACACCCTTCAGGAGGGGGACATCCGCAGTCGGCCGCCGGCCTGGCTGCAAGGGTTCGGGGACGGGTCCGGGGCCGATCCGGCGTGGCTCGCCCGTGTCGACGCGCTCAGGGACGTCCTCACCAACGGCGGCCGTACGCTCGCCCAGGGCGCGCTCGCCTGGCTGTGGGCGCGCAGCCCGCACACCGTTCCGATCCCGGGCTTCCGGTCGGTCGCGCAGGCCGAGGAGAACGCGGGGGCCATCGAGAAGGGGCCGCTGACCGCGGAGCAGTTGGCCGAGATCGATCGCGTCCTCGGTAGGTGACGACGGCGCTCTCGGTAAGTGACGACGGAGCCCTCGGCAGGTGACGGCCAATCCCTCGGCAGGGACGGCCGGGCCCTCGCAGGATGGTGCAGCCGTTCCACGGTCCGGTGCGTACCCCGCGGTCCCACGCGAGGTCCACCCCCATCCGGGCCGTGGAACGACTGCCTTTCCCCCCTCGGGTTGGTTCACGGCTTTCGGAATCACCGTGTTCCAAGTGTGAAGTTCTGGTGGAGGAGTGTTGAGCATAAGCCCGCCACCGGCCGGAATGGGGTGGAAGTTCACATTCCGCTTGTGCAGGTTGAAGAGTGGACCACCCTCAGCCCCGCCCCACGTACGGCATCGCCGTCGCCAGTACGGTCGCGAACTGCACGTTCGCCTCCAGCGGCAGCTCCGCCATGTGCCGGACCGTGCGCGCCACGTCGGCGACGTCCATCACGGGCTCCGGCGCGACCTCGCCGCCGGCCTGGAGCGCGCCCGTCCGCATCCGCGCGGTCATGTCGGTGGCCGCGTTGCCGATGTCGATCTGGCCCACGGCGATGCGGTACGGCCGCCCGTCCAGGGAGAGTGACTTGGTCAGGCCGGTCAGCGCGTGCTTGGTGGCGGTGTAGGCGACCGAGTGCGGGCGGGGGGCGTGTGCCGAGATCGAGCCGTTGTTGATGATCCGGCCGCCCTGCGGGTCCTGCTCCTTCATCTGCCGGTACGCCGCCTGCGCGCACAGGAACGCCCCGTTGAGGTTGGTGTCCACGACGTGCCGCCAGGCGTCGTACGGCAGCTCCTCGACCGGGACTCCACCCGGTCCGAACGTCCCCGCGTTGTTGAACAGCAGGTCCAGCCGTCCGAAGCGCTCACGCACGGCGGTGAACAGGGCGGCCACGTCGTCCGGCTGTGACACGTCGGCGCGTACGGCGAGCGAGGCGGCCTCCGGTACGAGAGCCGCCGTCTCCTGCAGCGTCTCGGTGCGCCGGCCCGCGAGCGCCACCGACCAGCCCGTGCGCAGCAGCTCCACGGCCACAGCGCGGCCGATACCGGAGCCCGCGCCGGTCACCACCGCAATCCTCGACGCCTGCTTCACGGTTCCGTTGGCATTCATGGAGCCGCAGCGTACGGGGGAGCGGCAGCGTACGGGGGAGCGGCAGCGTACGGGGGAGCCGCAGCGTACAGGCGAGCCGCAGCGTACGGGGCCCCTGCCCCGGCCCCGGTCCGCCACGCGGAACGCGTTCATCCGTCACGCGACTGTTGTGTACGTGCCAAGCTCACGTCGTCCGTGGGTCGTTCCCGGCCACTTCCATGCCTCCTGCAACCACTGCGACACGGGAGGCCCGGATGACACCCACCGCACGCCCGTCCCAGCACGCCCCCGAACTGCGCGCCGCCGCCCGGCACTTCGGGCGCCGCCGCTTCCTCACCGTCACCGGCGCGGCCGCCGCGCTCGCCTTCGCGGTGAACCTGCCGACGGCGGGCACCGCGGCCGCCGCCGAACTCGACGCCGCGAAGATCACCGACGACCCCTTCACCCTCGGCGTCGCCTCCGGCGACCCCCAGCCCGGCTCCGTCCTGCTGTGGACCCGCCTGGCCCCGGCCCCGTACCAGCCCGACGGCGGCCTGCCCGCCCAGCGCGTCACCGTCCGCTGGGAACTCGCCCACGACGAGAACTTCCGCCGGACGGTCAGACGCGGCTCGGCCACCGCCCACCCCGAGTTCCACCACACCGTGCACGTCGAGGTAGGCCCCCTGGCCCCCGACCGTGTCTTCTACTACCGCTTCCGCGTGGGCAGTTGGATCAGCCCGACCGGCCGCACCCGCACCGCGCCCCTCGCCCACAGCCGCGTCACCGGACTCACGCTCGCCGCGGTCTCCTGCCAGGCCTACCACGACGGCTACTTCACCCCGTACGCCCATCTCGCCCAGGACGACGTCGACGTGGTCTTCCACCTCGGGGACTACCTGTACGAGTACGCCGTCGACGCGGTGGGCGGCCAGCGCAAATACACCGACCGCACGCTCCCCGACGCCTTCAACCGCGAAACCGTGACGCTGGAGGACTACCGCCTGCGCTACGCCCTCTACAAGACCGACCCCGACCTGAGGGCCGCCCACGCCGCGCACCCCTTCGTCGTCACCTGGGACGACCACGAGACCGAGAACAACTACGCCGACGACACCCCCGAGAACAACGTCCCCCCGGAGGAGTTCCTGCTGCGCCGCGCCTCCGCCTACCGCGCCTACTGGGAACACCAGCCGCTGCGCCGCCCGCAACTGCCGGAGGGCCCGGACATGCGGCTCTACCGGCGCCTGCCGTGGGGCCGGCTCGCCCAGTTCGACGTTCTCGACACCCGCCAGTACCGCTCCGACCAGGCGTACGGCGACGGCGCCCAGCTGCCCGGACCCGACATCGACGACCCGGCGCGCACCATGACCGGCGCGACGCAGGAGCGGTGGCTGCTCGACGGCTGGCGGTCCTCGCGGGCGCTGTGGAACGTCGTACCGCAGCAGGTGACCTTCTCCCAGCGGAAGCTGGACCTGAACGCCGTCGCCAAGCTGTCGATGGACGCCTGGGACGGCTACCGCGCCTCCCGCCGCCGGATCCTGGACGGCGCCAAGGCCGCCGGGATCGAGAACCTCATGGTCCTCACCGGTGACGTGCACGTCGGCTACGCCTTCGACATCAAGGACGACTTCGACGACCCGGCGTCACGGACCCTCGGCACGGAGATCGTCGCCACGTCGATCGCCAGCGGCCGCGACGGCTCCGACAAGCCCGCCAACTGGACGACGTACACGACCGCCAACCCGCACCTGAAGTTCTACAACGGACGGCGCGGCTACGTGACCGTCGCCCTCGGCGAGGACCAGGCCCGCGCCGACTTCAAGACCGTGCCGTACGTGACCAGGCCGGGGGCACCGGTCACGACGGCGGCGTCGTTCGTGACGGGGGTGGGGGAGCCGGGGCTCAGGCCGGCGTGAGCTGGTGTGAGTTCTGGCAGGGAGCCGGGGCTCAGGCCGGCGTGAGCTGGTGTGAGTTCTGGCAGGGAGCCAGGGCTCAGGCCGGCGTGAGTTCCGGTGCGGTGTCCTCGTCGGGGTAGCGGACGCCGATGCGGTCCCGTATCGCGTCGAGCGTCCGCATCACGGCGAGGCTGCCGTCCAGCGGGACCAGCGGGGACTCGGTCTCGCCCGCCCGCAGCGCGCGCATCACCTCGCGGGCCTCGTGCTTGAGGCTGTTGCGCGGGCCGTCGGCCGGGTCCGCCACGAACTCCTCGGGGTCGTGTCCGTCCCGGTGCAGCACGAAACGGTCGGGGTGGAAGAAGCCGGACGGAATGTCGATACGGCCCTGCGAACCGGTGACGGAGGCGATCGTGGCCGTACCACCGGTGATCGAGCAGTGCACCGACGCGAGCGCGCCGCCCTCCCAGGAGAGCAGCGCGCCCGTCTGGAGGTCGACGCCCTCGTCGGAGAGGACCGCCCGCGCCGCCACGTCCGACGGCTCGCCGAGGAGAAGTTGGGCGAACGAGATCGGATAGACACCGAGGTCCAGCAGGGCGCCGCCGCCCTGGGCCGGGTCGCGCAGCCGGTGCGAGGGCGGGAAGGGACCCGCCAGACCGAAGTCGGCCTGCACGGTGCGCACGTCACCGATGGCGCCGTCGTCCACCAGCGTCTTCAGGCGCCGGACCAGCGGATTGCAGTACATCCACATCGCCTCCATCAGGAAGCGCCCGTGCTCCCGTGACAGCGCGACCAGCTCCTCGGCCTCCCGCGTGTTCAGCGTGAACGCCTTCTCGCACAGGACGTTCCGGCCGGCCGCCAGGCAGAGGCCGGCGGCCGCCCGGTGCGTGGAGTGCGGAGTGGCGACGTACACGACGTCGACGTCCGCGTCCTGCGCGAGCGCCTCCCAGTCGCCGTACGCCCGGGGAATCCCGAACCGTTCCGCGAACGCCTTCGCCGTCTCCTCCCGCCGGGAGGCCACCGCCACGACCTCCGCGTCGGGCAGATCGACCAGGTCCGCGGTGAACGCGGCCGCGATGCCCCCGGTCGCCAGGATTCCCCACCGCACGCTCTCCGCCGTCATCCCGGCTGCTCCCGCCCTCGCTCGCTCATGTGACCAGACCATCGGCATTCTGTACGAGCTGAGAGCATAGGGGGCGGATCACTCGGAGAGGGAGGGGCACATGCCCGAGGCCAGGGAGGGACAGACGCCCGAGGTCGACGCGTCGGCACCGAGCGTGCCCCAGGCCGCCGGACCGGAGGCGAAGTCGTCGGCACGCGCGGCGCGCGGTACCGGGCTGCTCGTCACCGTCGTCCTCGGCGGGCTGACCGCCACGCCACCGCTGGCGATGGACATGTACCTCCCGGCCCTGCCCGAGGTCACCCGCGCCCTGCACGCGCCCGCCGCGACCGTGCAGCTCACGCTCACCGCCTGTCTGGCCGGGATGGCCCTGGGACAGCTGGTGGTCGGGCCGATGAGTGACAGGTGGGGCCGTCGGCGCCCGCTTCTGGCCGGCCTCGCCGTCTACGTCCTCGCCACCATCCTGTGCGCGCTCGCGCCGACTGTGGAGTCGCTGGTCGCCTTCCGACTGGCGCAGGGGCTCGGGGGCGCGGCCGGGATCGTCATCGCGCGGGCCGTCGTACGCGACCTGTACGACGGCGTGGCGATGGCCCGCTTCTTCTCCAACCTCATGCTCATCTCCGGCGTCGCCCCGATCGTCGCGCCCCTCATCGGCGGACAGGTCCTGCGGGTGACGGACTGGCGGGGCGTCTTCGTGGTCCTGACGGTTGTGGGTGTGCTGCTGACCGGGGTGGTGTGGGCGCGGCTCCCGGAGACGCTCCCTTCGGGTGACCGGCACTCCGGCGGCGTCGGCGAGGCCCTGCGCTCGATGCGGCGGCTCCTCGCCGACCTGCCCTTCACCGGCTACCTGCTCGCCGGCGGCTTCGCCTTCGCCGCGCTGTTCGCGTACATATCCGCTTCCCCGTTCGTCATCCAGGAGATCTACGGCGCCTCCCCGCAGACCTTCAGCCTGCTGTTCGGCCTGAACTCGGTCGGACTGGTCGTCATCGGCCAGCTCAACGGCAAGGTGCTGGTCGGCCGGGTCCGCCTGGACAAGGTCATGGCCGTCGGCCTGACCGTCGTCATCCTGGCCGCGACGGCACTGCTGCTGATGGCCGCCGGTGCCTTCGGCGAGGTCGGGCTCGTCCCCGTCGCCGCCGCGCTGTTCGTGCTGATGTCCGCGATGGGCCTCACCCTGCCCAACGCCCAGACCCTCGCCCTCCTGCGCACCCGGCACTCCGCCGGGTCCGCCTCCGCCCTCCTCGGTACGTCCTCCTTCCTCATCGGGGCGATCGCCTCGCCGCTCGTCGGGATCGCCGGGGAGCACACCGCCGTCCCGATGGCCGTCGTCCAACTGGCCGCATCGCTGGTGGCGCTCGGCTGCTTCGTGGGAATGTGCCGTCCCTGGAAGACTGGTGCGGGCGCGGAGGGAGCAGACAGCTGAGCGGCGCGGAGGGAGCAGACAGCTGAGCGGCGCGGAGGGAGCAGACAGCTGAGCGCACCGAGACTGCGCAACGACACACCGGAACGGGCCGGACTCGACCCCGAGGAACTGAGGCTGCTGGTCCGTGAGGTACACGACCTCACCACCGGGGAGCGGCCCTGGGCGGCGGGCGCCGTCGTGGTCGCCGGACGAGGTCCGGTGATCGCGGTGGAGGAGGCGGCTGGCTGGGCGGTGCGATACGCGCGCTACGACGCGGAGACGGACGCCGGAGTGGAACTGCCGGCGCGGGCACGGGTACCGATGACGGTCGACACCCCCTTCGACCTGGCCTCCCTCACCAAGCTGTTCACGTCGGTCGCCGCGGTGCAGCAGATCGAGCGCGGGACGCTCGGGATCGACGCGCGTGTGGGGGCCTACCTGCCGGACTTCCGCGCGGTCGTCGAGCACGGCATCACGGTACGGCAGCTGCTGACCCACACATCCGGGCTGCGGCCGGAGCTGCCGCTGTACGACTGCCCGGACGACGCGGCGCGGCTGGAGCTGCTGCGGTCGGAGGCACCGGTGCGCAGGCCGGGCTCCTCGTACCTCTACTCCGACCTGAACATGCTGCTCCTCCAGCACCTTCTGGAACGCCTCACCGGGCGCGGCCTCGACGTCCTCGTGTACGACGGGATCACCCGGCCGCTGGGCATGACGTCGACGGACTTCGGGCCCTGCCCCGACGCGGCGGCGACCGAGGACCAGCGGCGGCCGTGGGCCAAGGCGGACCGGGGGATGCTGCGGGGTGTCGTCCACGACGAGAACGCCTGGGCGCTGGGCGGGGTGGCCGGCCACGCGGGCCTCTTCTCGACCGGCCGCGACCTGGCGGTGTTCTGCCGCACCCTGCTCTCCGGCGGCTCCTACGGCCCCGCCCGCATCCTCGGCCCCGACTTCGTGGAACTGCTGCTGACCCCGCCCGGCCTGGGCTTCGCTGTCGACCAGCCCTGGTTCATGGGCGAACTCGCGGGGCGGGGCGCCGCCGGGCATACGGGGTTCACGGGGACGTCCCTGGTGCTGGACCCGGCGACGGACACGTTCGTGGTGCTGCTGGCCAACACGGTCCACCCTCGGCGAAGGGGGGCGGACAGCAGGCCAAGGGCGGCGATGGGGACTTGGGTGGGGCGGGGGGTGCGGGGGGTGCGGGGGGCTTGAGGTGAGGTGGGCTGGGCTGGGTGGGTGCCTGTTGGTGAGGTGGCTGTTGGGTGAGGTGGCTGTTGGGTGAGGTGACTGTTGGTGAGGTGACTGTTGGGGCCGCCCGCTTCTTGGCCAGTGTCGTGCTTCCGCGGCCCGCCTCAAGGGCGCTTCGCGTCGGCTGCGCCGATCGGCCTGCGGCCGACCCTTGACCCGGTCCGCTCCAGCACGGGTGAGAAGCGAGCGGGCGGCCGGGGAGGAGCGGGGGGCCGAGGTGTGCTTGCGGGTGGGGGCTTGCTGTGTTGTGGGCCGGGGTTGGCGGGCGCGGGCGCGTCTTGCATGGACGCCGGGTTTGGCTGGCGGCGATCGGCCGGTGGGTGGGGTCCGCCGTGGCCCGTAGCCAGGCCGACGGCCACCGCGTCGGCGGGGTGGCGGAATGCCGGGGGGCTTGGCGTCTGCGGGCGGTGTGTGGTGGGCGGCAGGTGGTTGGGGGCGCGCCGGGTGGGTGTGGCGGCTTCGGCTGGTGGGGCCGCCGTCGATAATTGGCGGATGTGGGCCATCGGAAGGGGCATGCCGCGAGGTGAGCGGGCTTTGGGGCTGGCACGGATCTGCCAATTGTTGCCGCCGTGCCTGCTCGGGAGGCGCTGGGAGTGGTGGGGCGGGTAGGGGGTGGGGGCTGCGAGAATTGGGGGGTGAACGTTTCCGTTTCTGTTGCCGAGAGTCTGCGTGGGGCCCTTGCCGGGCTGCTTGAGGGACTTCCGCCCAGGCAGGCTGCCGGGGCCGTGGAGCGGCTCATCGCCAGCTATCGCGGGGTCACGCCTACCGACGCGCCGATTCTGCGGGACCGGGCCGATGTGGCCGCGTACGCCGCCTATCGGATGCCGGCGACCTTTGAGGCGGTGCGGTCGGCGTTGGAGGCGTTCGCCGAGGCCGTGCCCGGGTGGGTGCCCGGCAGTCATGTGGATGTCGGTGGGGGGACGGGCGCCGCGACGTGGGCGGTCAGCGCCGTCTGGGGTGGGGAACGGGCCGTGACCGTGCTCGACTGGGCCGAGCCCGCGCTTGCCCTCGGGCGGGAGATCGCCGCCGCCAATCCGGCGCTGGAGGGTGCTCGGTGGCAGCGAGCCCGTATCGGGGCGGCGCTCGACCTGGGCAGTGCCGACCTCGTCACCGTTTCGTATGTCCTCAACGAGCTCACCGAGGGCGACCGTGCCGCCCTTGTCGATGCCGTCGCGGCTGCCGGACAGGTTGTTGTGATCGTCGAGGCCGGTACCCCTGACGGGTACGCCCGCCTCATCGAGGCCCGCGATCGGCTGGTCGGCGCCGGGTTCCATGTCGCGGCCCCCTGCCCGCACAGTGCCGCCTGTCCCATCGTCCCCGGGACGGACTGGTGTCACTTCTCGGCCCGGGTCAGCCGGTCCTCCCTGCATCGGCAGGTCAAGGGTGGCTCCCTCGCCTACGAGGACGAGAAGTTCAGCTACGTCGCCGCCAGTCGGCTGCCCGTGGCCCCCGCTCCGGCCCGCGTCGTCCGTCGGCCCCAGATCCGTAAGGGGCAGGTCCTCCTCGACCTGTGCGAAGCCGACGAGCGTCTGGCCAGGGCGACGGTCACCAAACGTCACGGCGACCTGTACAAGGCGGCCAGGGACGCCGACTGGGGCGATCCCTGGCCACCGGCTGAGCGCTGAGTGCGGCCGGTCTCCTCACCGGCGGTCTTCGCGCGCCTCCTGGAGCCTGCGCAGCAGTTCCCGTTTCTGGGCCTGGGGGTCGAGGCCGCCTCCGATGCGGCCCCTCTCGCCGGCGCCCCGCAGGGCCTTGCGGCCGAGGTTCCTGCGGGTGCCGCCGACGCCCAGCATGTTTCCTGATCCGCCTCGTGTCATCAGGGGTTCCTTACGTCGAATGAGTTGCGAGACGATGCGTATCGTCTTGCGTGACAGTCACCACTGTCCGGCGAGACGATCCGTCTTGTCAAGGTGATAAGTTCGGGCCATGGCCGCTCAGAAGTCCGCCCAGTCCGCTCGATCAGCCTCCCCCGACGCCACCCGCCGCAGCGAGAAGTCCCGCCGCGCCATCTATGCCGCCGCCCTCGAACTCGTCGTGGAGGTCGGCTATCCGAAGACCACGATCGAGGGAATCGCCGCCCGCGCCGGCGTCGGTAAGCAGACGATCTACCGCTGGTGGGGGGCGAAGGCCGACGTCCTGCTGGAGGCGTTCCTGGATCTCAGCGAACAGGCGGCGCGGGACGCGGGGGTGTCGGAGCGGGAGCTGTACGTCATCCCGGACACCGGCGACCTCGCCGCCGACATCAAGGCCGTGTTGCGGGCCACCGTCGACCAGCTGACGGATCCCCGGTTCGAGGCGCCCTCCCGAGCCCTGGCCGCCGAGGGCGTGGTCAACGAACAGGTCGGCCGCGAGTTCATGGCCAAGCTCATGGAACCGTCCCTCCAGCTGTATGTGGACCGCCTGCGCTCCGCCCAGGACGCCGGCCAGGTCCGCCCCGAGATCGACCCGCGCATCGCCCTCGAGTTCTTCATCTCCCCGCTGGCCCAGCGCTGGCTCCAGTACACGGGCCCGATCTCCTACGAGTACACCGACACCCTCGTCGACTACGCCCTCCACGGCCTCGCCCCGCGCTGACCCGGCGCCGTATCCGGGAAAACACACCCGGAAATGCGTACGATCAACCCCGATCCGGGTACGCGGTATGTCTTGTCTCACTCACCCCGGATGTCGGCTACCGCCCCCCGGGGCCCAGGAAGGTGGGACCATAGGGCATGCTGTCCGCACCACAGCGAGGCTAGGGGATAGATGAGCGCGGAGTTCGGCGGTCGGTCCGGCCGGCAGGGCAAACTCTCCCAGTGGCTGCGAGGACGCCGTCCCAAGGAAGCCGCCGGTGACGGTGGTCGTGAGGCCCTGCTGCTCGCCGCCGCCGAGGTGGGGCTTCCGCTCGCGCCCGCCGCTTATCCGGCGCCCGGCTATCGCTGTTCGTGCGATCGCGTCGGTTGTCCGACTCCAGCCCGGCACCCGGTGTCGTTCGCGTGGCAGACGCAGTCCACCACCGACCGCGGCCAGATCGAGCGGTGGGCCCGCCACCAGCCCGAAGCCAACTTCATCACCGCCACCGGCATGGTGCACGACGTGCTCGACGTGCCGCTGGAGGCGGGGCGGGAGGCGCTGGAGCGGCTGCTCGGGGCGGGCGTCGAGGTCGGTCCGGTCGCCGAGAGCGACGACGGACGCATGCTGTTCTTCACCCTCACCCGCGGCACCCCCGAGGACGAGGACGAGTGGTGGCCGTGCGAACTGGACTGTCACCCCGAGACGATGGACGAGCATCCCGGGATGCGCTGGCACTGCCGGGGCTCCTACGTTCTCGTACCGCCGGCGCGGCTGCCCGGTGACGACGGCCCGACCGTGCACTGGGTGCGCGGGCTGGAGCATCCACTGCCGGACCCGCTGAGCCTCCTCGAAGTCCTCACGGACGCCGGTGCCCGCCATGCCGGGCAGGAGTCCGACCATCTGAGCGCGGGCTGGCCCCTGCGGCACTGAGGGCCTATTCGCCCTGAGCGCCCGTCAGTCCCTCGACGCGGCCGAGTACGGACACCTTTGCGCCGTCGAACTCCTTGCCCGGGTCCAGGGCCACCTCGTTGGAGACGAACTCCATCGTGAGGGACTGCTTGATCTCGCCCTTCGTCAGCGCCTGCACGTTCTTGTTCGGCGTGGGGACCGACGTGCCCGGCGCGGCCGTCTGCTTGACGTAGTGGTGCGTGGTGAAGAACACCAGCGCCCCGCCGTCCGCCGTGCGCAGCGCCAGGGGCGCGTAGTCGCCGCTCGTCAGCGGCTCGTCGATGTACTGCGTCGCCAGGCCCGGCCTGGTGGCGTTCCGCTGCCGCTCCACCCGCCACGCGCTGGTGTGCGTGCCGTTCGCGAAGGTGCTGCCGCCGCTCTTGAGGTACGTCGTGTAGTCGTCGCTCAGGTTCTTCGGCGCGACGGCCAGTTCCGTCGAGTCCGCCGGCACGGCCTCGGCCCAGCCGTCCGCGTCCTTCTTGAACTCCGGTACGGCGTCGGGGGCCACCAGCGTCAGATACGACGCCTGCCACGGCTCGGACAGGTCGTCGCGCATGAACACCAGCAACCAGCGGGCGTCGCCGCCCTTGTTGGCCTTGGTGTCGGCGACGAACCAGCGCGGCCAGCCCGCCTTCTTGGGGATCGTGTAGTTCGCGTCCGTCAACACCAGCGGGGAGTGCGTGGAGTTGCCGTCCGGGCTGGTGGCGTTGCCCGCCTTCAGCCGTGCCGCGTCGATGTCCCCGAGCGCCCCGGTGGTGTAGTCGGCGTCCAGGGAACCGTCGTAGGCCTTGTCGGCCGCGTTGTACGCGTTCGTGAACTGCTTCAGTGCCTTGGCGGCCTCGGCCCGCGTGGTGGCCGGGATTACCTCGCGTTCCCCGTGTACCACCACGCAGCCGCTCGACGTCAGCGACAAAGCGGCCAGTGAGGCCGCTATGAGTGCGTTCCGGTCACGCCTGCGGAGCTTTCGAGGGCTGCGATCCCTGGTCATCAGGTGACTTCACCTTCCCCTTCCCGGAGGCGAACCCTACCGGGGCGAGGAACAGCGCGAGCGTCGGGATCAGGTACAGCAGCCACACCGTGACCTGGAGCACGGTCGGATCCGCCTGGAAGTTGAAGACGCCCTTCAGCAGGGTGCCGTACCAACTGTCCGGCGGGATCGTGGCGGTGATGTCGAAGGCCTTGTCGGTCAGGCCCGGGATCCAGTCGGCCTCCTGGAGGTCGTGGAAGCCGTACGCCAGCACACCGGCCGCGATCACGACCAGCATGCCGCCGGTCCACGTGAAGAACTTGGCCAGGTTGATGCGCAGGGCGCCCCGGTAGAACAGCCAGCCGAGGACGACCGCCGTGGCCAGCCCCAGGGCGGCGCCGGCCAGCGGGCGCGGGGTGCCGTCGCTCGCCGAGTGCACCGACACCCATACGAACAGGGACGTCTCCAGACCCTCACGGCCCACCGCCAGGAAGGCCGTGGCCACCAGTGCGCCCGTGCCCATCCGCAGTGCCGCGTCCAGCTTGCCGTGCAACTCGGACTTCAGGTGCCGGGCGGTGCGCCGCATCCAGAACACCATCCACGTCACCAGGCCCACCGCGAGGATCGACAGCGAACCACCGAGCGCCTCCTGCGCCTCGAACGTCAGCTCCTGGGAGCCGAATTCCAGGGCGCAGCCGAAGCCGAGGGCCAGCGCGACCGCGACGCCGATGCCGATCCAGAGGGGTTTGAGGGCGTCCCGGCGGTCCGTCTTGACCAGGTAGGCGATGAGGATGCAGACGACGAGGCTCGCCTCGAGCCCCTCGCGCAGACCGATCAGGTAGTTGGAGAACATGGGCTACGCCTCCTTGGAGAACAGCGTGCTTCCCCACCAGTCGTCCTTGTCGCGGACGCCGGGCGGGACCGCGAAGACCGCCGAACCCACGTGCTGGATGTACTCGTTGAGCGCGTCGGTGGCCAGGTTGCGCTGGACCTGGATGAACCCCTTGCGTACGTCCCTCTGGTAGGCCAGGAAGAACAGGCCCGCCTCCAGCCGGCCCAGGCCGTCCGTGCCGTCGGTGAAGGAGTAGCCGCGGCGCAGGAGAGTCGCCCCGTGGTTGGAGTCGGGGTGCGCGAGCCGCACGTGCGCGTCGGGCTTCATCGCCTTCAGGAACGGTTCGTCACGCTCCTTGGCCTTGCCGACCGGGGCGCCCTCGCCCTTGTCGCGGCCGAAGATGTCCTCCTGCTCCTGGAGGGAGGTGCGGTCCCAGGTCTCGATGTGCATGCGGATGCGGCGGGCGACGAGATAGGAGCCGCCGGTCATCCACTCCGGGCCGTCCTTCTCGTCCGCCCACACGAACTTCTTGAGGCGGTCGGTCTCCGTGCCCGCGATGTTGCGGGTGCCGTCCTTGAAGCCCATGAGGTTGCGCGGGGTCTGCGCCTCGGGGGTCGTGGACGAGGTCTTGCCGAAGCCGAGCTGCGACCAGCGGATGACGACCTTGCCGAAGCCGATCCGGGCGAGGTTGCGGATGGCGTGCACCGCGACCTGGGGGTCGTCCGCGCACGCCTGGACGCACAGGTCGCCGCCGCTGCGGTTCTTGTCGAGGTTGTCGCCGGCGAACTTCGGCAGGTCGACGAGGGCCTCGGGCCGCTGCTCCGCCAGGTCGAACTTCCCGAACAGCGACGGCCCGAAGCCGACGGTGAGGGTCAGCCGCGACGGCTTCAGGCCCAGCGCCTCACCGGTGTCGTCCGGCGGCGCCTCCGCGAGGCCGCCGTACGCGCCCTCACCGACCGCGTGCCCGGCGGTCATCCGCCGGGCCGCCTCGGTCCAGTCCTTCAGCAGCTGGACGAACTCGGCGCGGTCGTCGGTGGTCACGTCGAACGCGGCGAAGTGCAGCCGGTCCTGCACGGGCGTGGAGATGCCCGCCTGGTGCGCGCCGTGGAAGGCGATGGCGGCGCCCGCCTCGGCTCCGGCCGGGTCGACGTCGTTGCCGGTGCGGGTCATCGCGACCGCCCCGCCGGCCGCGGCGGCGCCGAGCGCGAGCCCGGCACCGCCCCAGCCGATCAGCGCGCGACGGGAGGGCGTGGGGGAGGTGCTGTCGGTGTCCGTCATGGTCAGGTCCCTACTTCACGACGACGGCGGCGGCGAGCTTGGACAGCGGCTCCGCAAGGGCGTTGACCGCGTCCGACAGCTCCTTGCGGTCGGCGTCGCCGACCTTGTCGTAGGAGGTGAAGTCGTACGAGTTCTTGTCCGCGCGGTACTTGTCGAGCAGCGTGTTCAGCGTGCCGAACTGCTTGTCCAGCTCGGTGGTGAGCGTCTTGTCGTTCTCCTGTGCGACCGGCTTGAGCAGCTCGTACGACTTCTGCGCGCCCTCGACGTTGGCCTTGAAGTCGACCAGGTCGGTGTGCGAGTAGCGCTCCTCCTCGCCGGTGACCTTGCCGGTGGCGACCTCGTCGAGCAGCTCCTTGGCGCCGTTGGCCATGGAGGTGGGGGTGATGTCGGCCTTGCCGACCCTCGTCTGCCAGTCCTTGAGGTCGGTGATCAGCTGGTCGGCGAGCTGCTTCTCGCGGTCGCCGATCTTCTTGTCCTGCCAGAGGGCCTTCTCCAGGCGGTGCCAGCCGGTCCAGTCCTTCGCCGGGTCCTGGCCGTCCTCCAGGCCGTCCTCGCGGACGTCGACCTTGGGGTCGATGTCGCCGAAGGACTCCGCGACGGGCTCGGTGCGCTCCCAGCCGATGCGGGAAGGCGCGTAGGCCTTCTTGGCGGCCTCGATGTCGCCGTCCTTGACCGCCTTGGCGAAGGTTTCGGCCAGCGGCAGCGTCTCGTCGGCCTGTCCCTGCACGTAGGTGCGGTAGGCGGCGACGGCCTTGTCCAGGCGGGGGTCGCGCTTGGTGGCCTTGCCGCCGGTGACCTTGAGGGTCTGGCGGATGCCGTCGCCCTTCATGCCCGGCTTGCAGGCGATCTGGTACTCGCCGGCCTTCACCTCGGCGGTGACCCGCTGCTTGGTGCCGGCGCCGATGTTCTCGCGCTCGGTGACGACCCGGTCGTCCGGGAAGAGGACGTAGACCTCGGTGACCTTGGAGCCCTTGTTCTCTATGGAGAGCTCGATGTGCCCGGCGGGCACTTCCTTCTTCGACGTCTCGCACTTGTCGTCGGTGGCGGTCACGCTGATCACGTGGTCGCCGTCCTTCGCGCTGCTCTTCTCTGTGCAGCCCGTGACGGCGGTCAGGGCCGCCGCGGTGGCGGCGGCGGTGACGACGGACAGTCTGACGGCACGCATGCGGGCTCCCAGCGGCTGGCTCAAAAATGACGTGACAGAGCTCACGAAGGTTGGTGAGGCTCGCCTAACTTATCTGAGGCTTACCTGTGCGATACCCCAGCGTGCCGTGATTCACCTCTCATAGACGCTGTAAGAGCGCGAGATGATCACGGTGGCGTAAATCGGACCCCATGGAATGGTCAAAGGGGATTCAAGGATTCCGGTGGGGAGTGATCAGGATCGCACCGGACCGCGGATGCGGAATTCAGGCGCTCCAACTGTTTCAATGCGCGGGTGACTGACTACGACGTGCTCCGCGTCTTCTGCGCGCCGAACGGCGGATACGGCAACGAACTGGGCGTCGTCCGAGAGGGCTCGGTGGTGCCGGAGCGGGACGAGCGGCAGGCCCTGGCGGCGAAGCTCGGCTTCAGCGAGACGGTGTTCGTGGACGACCCCGAGCGCGGGATCGTCGACATCTACACCCCCGGCCTGCGCCTGCCCTTCGCCGGGCACCCCTGTGTCGGTACGGCCTGGCTGCTCGACGTCCCCGAACTGGTCACCCCGGCCGGAGTCGTGGGTGCCCGCCAGGACGGGGAGTTCAGCTGGATCGAGGCGCGGGCGGAGTGGGCCCCGCCGCGCACCCTGCGCCAGTACGCCACCGCCGCCGAGGTCGACGACCTGTCCGTCCCCCCGCCCGGCGAGTGGATCTACGCCTGGGCCTGGGAGGACGAACCCGCCGGCCGCATCCGCGCCCGCGCCTTCCCGGGCCGCGACGACGGCATCGAGGAGGACGAGGCGACCGGGGCGGCGGCCATGCTCCTCACGGATCAGCTGGGGCGGGCGCTGAACATCACGCAGGGGGCGGGGTCGCAGATCCTGACGGCGCCACAGCCGGGAGGGTGGGTGGAGATCGGAGGGCGCGTTCTCCTCGAGCGCTAGGCCGTTCCCGGCCCCGCCCTACGGCAGCGTGAGGATCTCCGCGCCCGTCTCCGTCACCACCAGCGTGTGCTCGAACTGCGCCGTCCGCTTCCGGTCCTTGGTGACGACCGTCCACCCGTCGTCCCACATGTCGTACTCGTGCGTCCCGAGCGTCAGCATCGGCTCGATCGTGAACGTCATGCCCGGCTGGATGACCGTCGTCGCGTGCGGGCTGTCGTAGTGGGGGACGATCAGGCCGGAGTGGAAGGACGAGTTGATGCCGTGCCCGGTGAAGTCCCGCACCACCCCGTAGCCGAAGCGCTTGGCGTACGACTCGATGACCCGCCCGATGACGTTGATCTGGCGGCCCGGCCTGACCGCCTTGATCGCCCGGTTGAGGGACTCCCGGGTCCGCTCCACCAGCAGCCGCGACTCCTCGTCGACGTCACCCACGAGGTACGTCGCGTTGTTGTCGCCGTGCACCCCGCCGATGTACGCCGTCACATCCAGGTTGATGATGTCGCCGTCGCGCAGCACCGTGGAGTCCGGGATGCCGTGGCAGATGACCTCGTTGAGCGAGGTGCACAGGGACTTGGGAAAGCCGCGGTAGCCCAGCGTCGACGGGTAGGAGCCGTGGTCGCACATGAACTCGTGCGCCACCTTGTCCAGTTCGTCGGTGGTGACACCCGGCGCGATCAGCTTCGCGGCCTCGGCCATCGCCTGCGCGGCGATCCGGCCGGCGAGGCGCATCGCCTCGATCGTCTCGGGTGTCTGCACCTCCGGCCCGGTGTACGGCGTCGGCGCGGGCCTGCCGACGTACTCGGGGCGGCGGATGTTTCCGGGCACGGAACGGATGGGAGACAGCTCCCCTGGTACGAGCAGCGACTGGCCAGACATGCCAGCGAGTCTAGCGAGCGGGTATGGGGGAACATGTCGGTGGCGAGAGGAGCTGGTCATGCCCCTGTTCAAGAAGCGGACCGTCGGAAAGCCGGGCGAGTGGTACTACTGCCTGGAGCACAAGAAGGTCGAGGAAGGGCCGGAGTGCCCTGCCAAGGACCGCTTCGGTCCGTACGCCTCCCGTCAGGAGGCCGAACACGCGATGCAGAGCGCCCGTGAGCGCAACGTCCAGTGGGAGAACGACCCCAAGTGGCACGACGCCCCGGCGGGTGACCGGCGCGAAGACTGATCACACGGGGGAGACGGGTGCGGCTGCCGCGCGCTGGTCGCGCAGCCGCACCGCGTGCTCGTTCGTCCGCACGTCGTACGTCATCAGCTTCGGCAGGCACAGCGCCAGCAGCCCCACCGCGCCCACGCACAGCAGCCCGCCCGACCACACGGACGTCCGTACGCCCCGCCAGGCGGCCATGCCGCCCAGCCAGACCTGGCCGAGCTGCGGACCGACCGAGTAGGACAGCAGCTCGATCCCGGCGAGCCGGCCACGCAGCTCGTCCGGGATCGTCTGGTTCCACATGGCCCCGCGGAAGATGCCGCTGACCATGTCGAAGCCGCCGCCGAGGGCGAGGAACAGCAGCACCAGCCAGACGTTCCCGGAAACACCGGCGGCGGCGATGGCCAGACCCCACAGCGCGGCCGAGAGGACCACGATCCGCCCGTGCCGGTGGATCCGTGAGGTCCAGCCGCTGGTCAGGCTCACCAGCAGCGCGCCGGCCGGGACCGAGGCGTACATCAGGCCGAGCGACCACTCGGCGTCCAGCTCGTCCGCGAGGAACGGCAGCACGGCGAGCGGCATGGCGAAGAGCATCGCCGCGATGTCGATGACATACGTGCCGAGGAGCTCCTTGCGGCTCCAGGCGTACCGGGCGCCCTCGACGATGGACTTCAGCGACGGTTTCGCGGCCTCGTGGGAGGCGGGGGAGGGGGCGAGCCGGACGCAGATCGCCACGGAGACGAAGAAGGTGAGCAGATCCACGGCGTACGCCCAGCCCAGCCCCGCGTAGGCGACGACCACGCCCGCGAGCGCGGGGCCCGCGACGCCGCCCACCTGCCAGCGCAGCGAGTTGAGGGAGGCCGCGGCGGGCAGGTGCTCGTGGGACACGATTCTCGGCATCAGCGAGTCGAGGGCGGGGCGCTGCACGGAGCCGAGGGCGGAGGACAGGGCGGCGACGACGTACAGCGGCCAGACGGCGGAGTGCGGCGCAGCTGCGTTGACCAGCAGCCCCACGGCCAACAGCCCCTGCCCGGCCTCCGTCCACACGATCAGCTTCCGCTTGTCCCACGCGTCGGCGAGCGCACCGCCGTACAGCCCGAACACGATCAGCGGCACCAACTCCACCGCCCCGATCGCCCCCACCGCGGCCGCCGACCCGGTCAGCTCCTTGATCTGCACCGGCAGCGCGACGAACGTCAGAAAACTCCCGAAGTTCGTGATCAATCCCGACATCCAGAGCCTTCGGAAGTCGGCGGAGGCCCGCCAGGGGGCGAGATCGGGGAGCAGCGCGCGGAGTCCGGAGGGGGGCGGGGAGGCGGGGGGCGCGGGGGAGGCGGGGTGTTCGTCGGTCACGAGGGGTCATGGTCGGAGGAGGGGTGACAGGGAGCAACCGCTTTTCGTGAGGGGGGCGAAAACCGGCCGTTGGCCTCTGGTTTCGTACGGGGAAGTCACCAGCGGGCAGGTGGCGGGGCCGTCAGTAGTTCCGCCAACCTGGACAGGCGGTCCTTGAAGCCCCGGGCGGCGGGACGGGCGTTCTCGCCGGCCGCCGCGCTCACCAGGTGCTGGACGGTGTCGAGGTCCAGCTCCGCGCCGTCCGGTACGGTCAGCGCCTCGTGGGCCATGCCCGCCAGTTCCTCCTCACGGGGGCCGAGCGCCAGCACCGTCACCCCGGCGCGACGGGCGTCGTGCACCCGTTCCAACAGGGGAGCGGCGGGCCCCCGCGGGGCCACCACCAGCAGCGTCTCTCCCCGTCGCGCCGCCTCGATCCGCCCGGGCCCGACCGCCAGGTGCGCCGGATCCGAGGGGCGCGCGTCATGTCGTACGAGCGTGGGCGCCAGCTCCGGCGTCCCCGACCACGCGGCCTCGTCCGTCAGATGCGCCGCCAGATGCCACGGCTCGTACTCCGGCGTACCCACGAGCAGCAGCCCGCCCCCGTGGGACACCACGGACCCGCGCAGCACCCCCGCGAACCGCCGTGTGGCCCCCAGCCACTCCGTCCCGGCGAGTACTTCACGCAGCAACGCGACTCGTACGGCGTCCATGCGCCCGCATACTGCCGTAACCGGCCACCGTTGACCCCGCGTTCACTGCGAATTCGCCCGCAGTGGGGAGGGGCCGCCCCATGACCGAGGCACCACCGCCCCAAACCGAGGCGACCACATCCGAGGCATCCACGTCCGCGGCGACCGTCCCCTTCCGGGCGGGCCGCGAGGGCTACGCCAGTTTCCGCATTCCGGCCGTCGTCGCCACCGCGTCCGGCACCCTGCTCGCCTTCTGCGAGGGCAGGGTCGGCTCCCGGAACGACTTCGGGAACATCGACATCGTCCTGAAACGGTCCACCGACGGCGGCCGTACCTGGGGCCCCCTCCAGGTCGCCGCCGAGAACGGCGACGCCCTCGCGGGCAACCCCGCTCCCGTCGTCCTCGACACCGGCCGGATCCTCCTCGTACACGTGCGCAACGCCGCCCTCGCCACCGAGGACGCCATCCGGCGTGGTGCCGTCGGGCCGGCCGACGGCCGCCGCGTGTGGGTGCGGCACAGCGACGACGACGGGCTCACCTGGTCCGCCCCGAGAGAGATCACCCCGCAGGTGAAGCGCGAGGAATGGCGCTGGTACGCCACCACCCCCGGCCACGCCGTCCAGCTGAGCACCGGCCGGATCGTCGTCCCCGCCAACCACTCCCTCCCCCCGACCGGCCGGGACAACGGCACCGAGGGCCGCTACAACGGCGGCCACTGCCTGCTCAGCGACGACCGCGGCGAGACCTGGGGCATCGGCTACGTCGACGACCACACCGACGGCCATGTCAACGCCAACGAGACCACCGCCGCCGAACTCCCCGACGGCCGTGTCTACTTCAACACCCGCAACGACTCCCCCGCGCCCGGCACCCGCGCCGACGCCCACTCGGAGGACGGCGGCCGCACACTCGTCAAACCCTTCCGCCCCCAGGCAGGCCTGACCGCCCCCGTCTGCGAGGCGAGCGTCCTGCAACTCCGCGGCCCCGACCTCCTCCTCTGCTCCGGTCCCGCCGACCCCGGCTTCCGCGCCCTGATGACGATCCGCGTCTCCACCGACGGCGGCACCACCTGGCGCCCGGCGTTCACGGTGGACGGCCTGCCCGCCGCCTACTCCGACCTCGTACGCGTCGACGCGGAAACCGTCGGGCTGCTGTACGAGACCGGCGACTTCGGCGCCTACGAGACGATCACCTTCCGGCGGGTGCCCGTGAGCCGCCTCACCTGAGCGGATGACCGCGCGCGTCCGCACGTAAAGTCGGCCCATGACCTCTACCGACAGTGCACAGCAGCCCACCGGCACCCCGGCGAAGGCCCCCGCCAAGGACCCCTGGGACCTTCCCGACGTCTCCGGGCTGGTCGTCGGCGTGCTCGGCGGGACCGGGCCGCAGGGCAAGGGCCTCGCCTACCGGCTCGCCCGGGCCGGGCAGAAGGTGATCATCGGCTCGCGGGCCGCCGACCGCGCCCAGGCCGCCGCCGAGGAGCTCGGGCACGGCGTCGAGGGCGCCGACAACGCCGAGACCGCGCGCCGCAGCGACATCGTGATCGTCGCCGTGCCCTGGGAGGGCCACGGCAAGACCCTGGAGTCCCTGCGCGAGGAGCTGGCCGGCAAGCTCGTCGTCGACTGCGTCAACCCGCTCGGCTTCGACAAGAAGGGCGCGTACGCGCTGAAGCCGGAGGAGGGCAGCGCCGCCGAGCAGGCCGCCGCCCTGCTGCCGGACTCGCGGGTGACCGCGGCCTTCCACCACCTGTCGGCGGTCCTCCTCCAGGACCCGGAGATCGAGGAGATCGACACCGACGTGATGGTGCTGGGCGAGGAGCGGGCCGACGTGGAGGTCGTGCAGGCGCTGGCCGGCCGCATCCCCGGCATGCGCGGCGTCTTCGCGGGGCGGCTGCGCAACGCCCACCAGGTGGAGTCGCTGGTCGCGAACCTGATCTCCGTGAACCGCCGCTACAAGGCGCACGCCGGGCTGCGGGTCACGGACGTCTGAGGGGATGGGGGACACTGGTGGGCATCAGCAGTGCCCGCAGTGCCCGCAGTGTCCCCCGACAGGAGTCGACCCCATGCCCCGCCTCGCCCTCTACGCCTTCGTCGTCTGCGCCCTCGCCGTGGCCGCGGCGGTCGTGTCCTTCGTCCAGGGCAGCTGGCTGGGCATCGTGTGGGTGATGCTGGCGGGGCTGTCGTCCAACATGTGCTGGTACTACGTGAAGCGGGGCAAGGCCTCCCGGCAGGACGGGCCCGTCACGGGCTGACCGAGCAGAACTCGTTCGTGCCCTGCCAGAAGCGGAACAGCTCCTGACCGCAGTACGTGTCGAGGTCGCTGATCCCGAGGCTCTTCAGGATCGAGTCGACCACGTCGAAGAACGCGGCGTTGACCGACGGCACCCACAGCAGCGCGAACACGAACAGCAGGCCGAACGGCGCGAACGGCTCGACCTGGCGCCGGATGTTGTACGACAGCCAGGGCTCGATCACGCCGTAGCCGTCCAGGCCGGGGACCGGCAGGAAGTTCAGGATCGCCGCGGTGACCTGGAGCAGGGCGAGGAAGCCGAGGGCGAACCGGAAGTCCGTCGGCACCCCGTCCAGCGCGTCCAGCCAGAACGGGGCCGTGCACACGACGGCGAACAGCACGTTCGTCAGCGGGCCGGCCGCCGAGATGAGGCTGTGCCGCCAGCGGCCCCGGATGCGGCCGCGCTCGATGAAGACGGCACCACCGGGCAGACCGATACCGCCCATGATCACGAAGATCACGGGGAGCACGATGCTGAGCAGGGCGTGGGTGTACTTCAGCGGGTTCAGCGTGAGGTAGCCCTTCGCGCCGACCGAGATGTCGCCGCTGTGCAGGGCGGTGCGGGCGTGCGCGTACTCGTGGAGGCAGAGCGAGACGATCCACGCCGACGTCACGAACAGGAACACCGCGACCCCGGGCTGCTCGGCGAACCCGGTCCAGGTGGCCCAGCCCGTGACGGCGGTGACGGCCAGTATCCCGAGGAAGACGGGGCTGATCCGCCGCTCGCTGCGGCGGGTGAGGGCGGTGGTCATGGGGCTCCCTGAGCTCTCGGACACGCGGGGGGACTGCCCGACCGTACCGGGCGTACGGGGAAAACGTCTCATGGTGGGCGGGGGTTCCAGGGCGGGCCCACTGCGCGCCGCACCGTCGAAACCCCGTGACCCGCCCCGATTCCACCGGAGACAATGGACCCCGTGCGCTATCGCATCCTCGGCACCACCCAGGCACTCCGTACCGACGGCACCGCTGTCCCGGTCGGCGGGGCGCGGCTGCGTGCCCTGCTGACCGTGCTGGCACTGCGGGCCGGCCGGACCGTCCCCGCCGGACTCCTGGTCGAGGAGGTGTGGGACGACGACCCGCCCGCCGACGCGCCGGGTGCGCTGCAGGCGCTGGTGGGACGGCTGCGGCGGGCGCTCGGTGCGGGCGCGGTGGCCTCGGTGGACGGCGGCTACCGGCTGGCCGCCGCCCCCGACGACATCGACCTGCACCGTTTCGAGCGGCTGGCCACGGACGGCACCCGCGCGCTGGCCGACGGCGACCCCGCGAAGGCGGCCGTCATCCTCGACGACGCGCTCACCCTGTGGCACGGTCCGGCCCTCACCGACCTGCCCGACCGCACGGCGGAGGCGGCCCGCTGGGAGGCCCGGCGCCTCGACGCGCTCCGCGCCCGTCACACCGCCGCGCTCGCCCTCGGTCAGGCCGAACAGTCCCTCCCCGAACTCACCGCCCTCTGCGACGCCCACCCCCTGGACGAGCCACTCCAGGCCCTCCGCCTGCGCACCCTCCGCGCCGCGGGCCGTGCAGCGGAGGCCCTGGCCGCCTACGAGCACGTACGCCACCTCCTGGCAGACCGCCTCGGCTCCGACCCGGGCCCGGAACTCCGCGCCCTGCACGTGGAGTTGCTGAGTCCTGCCGCAGGGGATGAGCCGGTTCCGGGGGCCGCAGGCGCGCGGGACGCCTGGGAGGCCGAGGGGCACGATGTCGTCGCCGGGTCAGCAGCGGGCAGCCCCGAGGAGCAGCGCGCGGCCTCCCCTGTCCCCTCCGCCCCCACCCCGCCCCCCGGCAACCTCCGCGCCCGGCTCACCTCCTTCGTGGGCCGGGAGGCCGACATCGAGGCCATCCGGGAGGATCTCGCGGGTGCGCGGCTCGTGACGTTGCTCGGGCCCGGCGGGGCCGGGAAGACGCGGCTGTCGCAGGAGGCGGCCGAGACGGTGCGGGACGCGGCGCGGGACGGGGTGTGGCTCGCGGAGCTGGCGCCCGTGGACGACCCGGCCGCCGTGCCGGAGGCCGTACTCACCGCGATCGGCGCCCGCGAGACGGTGCTGCACGGCGCCGGCGCCGAGGGCATGCGCGCCGCCGCACCCGACCGCTACGACGACCCGGTGGAACGCCTCGTCGAGCACTGCGGCAGGCGGCGCATGCTGATCGTCCTCGACAACTGCGAGCACGTGGTCGACGCCGCCGCACGGCTCGTGGACGAACTCCTCGCCCGCTGCCCGGAGCTCACGGTGCTGGCCACCAGCCGTGAACCCCTCGGCGTACCGGGCGAGTTGCTGCGCCCCGTGGAGCCGCTGCCCGAGCCGGTGGCGCTGCGGCTGCTAGCCGAGCGCGGGGCCGCCGCCCAGCCCGGGTTCCGTATCGCCGACGACCCCGACGCGTGCGCCGAGATCTGCCGGCGCCTCGACGGCCTGCCGCTCGCCATCGAGCTCGCGGCCGCCCGGGTACGGATGTTGACGCCTCGCCAGATAGCCGACCGGCTCGACGACCGCTTCCGGCTCCTCACCTCCGGCAGCCGCACCGTCCTGCCCCGCCAGCAGACCCTGCGCGCGGTCGTCGACTGGTCCTGGGACCTGCTCGACGAGGACGAACGGGAGGTCCTGCGCCGCCTGTCGGTCTTCGCGGGCGGCTGCGACCTCGCCGCCGCCGAGGCGGTCTGCGGGCCGGTCGCGTTCGACGCGCTCGGCTCCCTCGTCGACAAGTCCCTCGTCGTGGCCGCTCCTTCGGCCGACGGCACCATGCGCTACCGGCTCCTGGAAACCGTCGCCGAGTACGCCGGGGAGCGGCTCGGCGAAGGCGCGCAGCGCACCGCGGCCGAGCGCACGCACCTGACGTACTACCGCGAACTCGCCCGTACCACCGACCCGTTGCTGCGCGGCCCCCACCAGCTCGCCGCCATCGCACGCTTCGAGCTCGAGTACGAGAACCTGCGCACCGCGCTGCGCCGCGCCGTCGCCGCACGCGACGAGCAGGAGGGCATCTGCCTCGTCCTCTCGCTCGCCTGGTACTGGCAGATGCGTGACCTGCGCATCGAGGCCCGCGCCTGGTGCAACGAGGTCATGGCGCTCGGGCCCGACCCGTTCGCGGCCCCGGCACGGCCCGCCGCCCCCGTCCTGCAGCGCTGCACGGACATCCCGCCCCCGCTGACCGGTGAGCTGCTCCAGGAGGCCCGGCGCGGCCTGCACCTCGCCCATCTCGCCGGTATGGACACCGAGTTGGAGGCCTGGCAGACCCCCGAGGCACAGACCAAGCTGCGTGTCATCGCCGAGGTCTACGAGCCCGGGCTGCCACAGACCTGCCGCGCCCCGGGCATGCTGTGGTTCTTCGCCGTGATGCTGACCGGCGACATGGACCGGCTGCGCACGGTCATCGACGCCAACGTCCGCACCTGCCGTGAGACGCCCGGGTTCGAGTGGGAGCTCGCCGGCTGTCTGCAGATGCGCGCCAACCTGCTGGCCAACCGCACCGACTGGGCGGGCGACGCGGCCCGCGACGCCGAGGAGTCGCTGGAGATCTTCCGCCGCCTCGGGGACGCCTGGGGCCTTACCGAGGCCCTCTCCGCGCGCGGAGAGGCCCGTGAGCGACAGGGGGACTACCAGGCGGCCGCCGCCGACTACGAGTCGGCCATCGCCGAGGCCGAACGGCTCGGTGCCCGCGCTCAGGTGGCGGTGCTCAAGGCCCGCCTCGGCAGCGTGCTGCTGGAGGCCGGGGAGGCCGAGCGGGGCGAGCGCATCCTGCGCGAGGTGATCGCCGAGAAGCAGCACACGGCCAACGAGTCGATGCCCGCCGCCCGGCTCTTCCTGGCCGGCCGGCTCGGCATGACCGACCGTACGGCCGAGGCGCGCGAGCAGCTCCGGCTGCTGCGTGAGGAGTTCGGCATCGCTCACTTCTTCGTCTTCGACGCCCTGATCCTGGGCGCGGAGGCCTGGCTGGACGCGGCCGACGGGCGATACGAGGAGTGCCTGGCCCTCGTCCGCCGCGCCCTGGAGCGGGCCGACGACGTGCTGTCCAAGACCATCGCCCCGCACATGCCCTCCGCGTACCTGACCATCGCCGCGGTCGCCCTGGCCGAGGTCGACGGCGGCAGCCGTGCCACCGCCGCCGCCCGCTGCCTCGGTGCCGCCGACGTCCTGCTGCTGCCCGGGCACATCCCTTCCCGCCTGGAAAACGAGGTGCGCGCCCGTGCCGAAGGGCCGGCCCGGGCCGTGCTCGGCGACGCCGCGTACGAGGCCGCGTACGCCGAGGGCGGCGGCCTCTCCTTGGAGGAGGCCGCCGCCCTGGTGTGACCGGCAGGCGGGGAGGACTCGCGCCCGCCGGTCAGTTCTTGGTCCGGAACTTGTGGATCGCGACCGGTGCCATCACCGCCGTGATCGCCACCGACCAGCCCAGCGTGATCCAGAGGTCGTGCGCGACCGGGCCGCCGATCATCAGTCCGCGGGACGCGTCCGCGAGCGTGGACAGCGGGTTGTAGTCGGTGAACGCCTGCAGCCAGCCCGGCATCGACGTCGTCGGCGCGAAGATCGAGGAGCCGAACTGCAGCGGGAACAGCACCAGGAAGCCCATCGCCTGCACGGACTGCGCGCTCTTCATGATCACGCCCAGGGTGAGGAACACCCACATGATCGACGAGGCGAACGCCGTGGACAGGGCCACGGTCGCGAACAGGCCGGGCCAGTTGGTGATGTCGAAACCGACCGCCACGGCGACGATCATCAGCACGGTGGTCGCGAACAGCATCCGCAGCAGCTCCACCGAGATCTTCGCGAAGAGCACCGAGCCGCGGCCGATCGGCAGGGACCGGAAGCGGTCCATGACACCGGAGTTGAAGTCCTGGCTGAAGCCGGTGCCGACGCCCTGCGACAGCGTCATGCTCATCATCGCGATCATGCCGGGAATGACGTACTGGATGTACTGGTCCTGTCCGCCGCCCAGCGCCTGCCCGATCGAGCCGCCGAAGACGAACACGAACAGCAGGGTGAAGATGATGGGCATCAGCAGCGCGTCGGCCATCGACTCCGGGTCCTGCCGGATCCACAGCAGGTTGCGGCGGATCAGGGCGCCGGTGTGGCGCAGATGGCCGCGCAGCGGGATACGGGCGTCGGTGGCCGCTGTGGCGGTGGCGGTGACGGTTGTGGCGGTCATGCGGCGACCTCTTCGCGGGTGTCGGCGGGCGTGTTGTCCTGCGGGGCACTGGCGCGGTGGCCGGTGAGGGACAGGAACACCTCGTCCAGGCTGGGCAGTTCGGTGGTGATGGAGGAGAGCGTGATGCCGCGCGCGGTGACCGTGCCGACCACGGCGGTCAGCTGCTCGTCGCTGAGGATCGGCACCAGGACGGCACCGCGTTCGGCGTCCACGGTCGTGGTGGCGAGCCCGGTGATGCCCAGCTCGTCCAGCGCGGTGGCGAGAGGCCGCAGATGCCCCGGATCGGCCGGGTGGACCCGCAGGGTGCGTCCGCCGACCTTCGCCTTCAACTCCTCGATCGCGCCGTTCGCGATGACCTTGCCGCGGTCCACGACGGTCAGCTCGGAGGCGAGCTGCTCGGCCTCCTCCATGTACTGGGTGGTGAGCAGGACGGTGACTCCGTCGCCGACCATCCGCTTGACCTCGTCCCACACCTCATTGCGGGTACGGGGGTCCAGGCCGGTGGTGGGCTCGTCCAGGAAGAGGACGGACGGACGCCCGATCATCGACGCGGCGAGGTCGAGCCGCCGCCGCATACCGCCGGAGTACGTGCTGGCCGGCCGCTTGGCCGCGTCGGTGAGCGAGAACCGCTCCAGCAGCTCGTCGGCGCGGGCCCGGGCGTCCTTGCGGGGCAGGTCGAGCAGCCGGCCGATCATGTAGAGGTTCTCCCAGCCCGGGAGCTTCTCGTCGACGGAGGCGTACTGCCCCGTCAGCCCGATCACCCGGCGCAGCTGCCGGGGCTGCCCCACGACGTCGTAGCCGGCGACGGTCGCCTGCCCGGCGTCGGGGGAGAGCAGGGTGGAGAGGATGCGGACGAGCGTCGTCTTGCCGGCCCCGTTGGGGCCGAGCACCCCCATCACGGTGCCCTCCCGCACGTCCAGATCCACGCCGTCCAGCGCCTTGGTCTCGCCGTAGTGCTTGACCATCCCTCGCACGGTGACGGCCATTCCGCGGAGTTCGTTGTCGATTCGCTTCATGTGAAGGACGGTGTCAGCCGCCACCGACAAACCACCTACAGCTCACCGACAGAAGGCCGTCGGCACCGACAGGACCCCGACGACCACCGCGACCGTCAAGCAGAAAACAGCAGCCCCGCCGACTGGGGGAAGGTCGGCGGGGCTGCCTCGGTGCGGAGTTGGCTCAGTGGACGGAGTGCTCCTCCTGCGGGAACGTTCCGCCGACGACGTCGTCCGCGAAGGCCTTGACCGCGTTGCCCATGACCTCGCGCAGGTCGGCGTACTTCTTGACGAACTTCGGCACCCGGCCCCCGGTCAGACCGAGCATGTCGGTCCACACGAGGACCTGCGCGTCCGTCTCGGGGCCCGCGCCGATGCCGACGGTCGGGATGTGCAGCACGCGGGTCACCTCGGCGGCCAGCTCGGCCGGAACCAGCTCGAGGACCACCGCGAAGGCGCCGGCGTCCTGCACGGCCTTCGCGTCGCGCAGCAGCTGCTGGGCCGCCTCCTCGCCGCGACCCTGGACGCGGTAGCCCATCGCGTTGACGGACTGCGGGGTGAGGCCGATGTGTGCCATGACCGGGATGCCGGACTCCACAAGGAGCTCGATCTGCCGGTGCGAGCGCTCGCCGCCCTCCAGCTTGACCGCGCCGACGCCGGCCTCCTTCACCAGGCGCGTCGCGGAGCGCAGCGCCTGCACGGGGCCCTCCTGGTAGGAGCCGAAGGGCAGGTCGCCGACGATCAGGGCGCGGCTGGTGCCCCGTACGACCGCGGCGGACAGCATGGTCATCTCGTCGAGCGTGACGGGCACCGTGGACTCGTACCCGAGGTGACAGTTGCCCGCCGAGTCGCCCACGAGCATGACCGGGATGCCGGCCTCGTCGAAGACGGACGCGGTCATCGCGTCGTACGCGGTGAGCATGGGCCACTTCTCGCCGCGTTCCTTGGCGGCGGTGATGTCGCGGACGGTGATGCGGCGAGTGCCCTTCCCCCCGTACAGCGCTTTGCTGCCGTCGGAGGGCTTGTGCTGGGCAGCCGAAAGCTGCGTCATTGCAACGGCTCCTTACGTCATCTCGAGGCGCCCTGACGGCGTCCCCGGACCGTCTCCATGGTGGCACCTCGTGCCATCGACGGCTAGGGCGCCCCCTGTGAGTTCTGCCCCTGTGAGTTCCGTCCTCGGGGCTTCCCCGGGCGGCGGTCCGCGTACGGGCTGGGTAAAGTAATTCCAATACGAGACGGTCTCGTATCGAAATTCGCCTAGTCTGGACCGCATGACTACTCCTGCCACCCCCGCCCCCCGGATACCGGACGTCGTGCACCGGCGCCGCTGGGCGATTCTCGGCGTGCTGATGCTGAGCCTGCTGATCGTGGTGCTGGACAACTCGATCCTGAACGTCGCCATCAAGACGATCTCCACCCCCGCCCCGACCGGCCTGGGCGCCACCCAGAGCGAGCTGGAGTGGGCGATCAACTCCTACACCCTGGTCTTCGCCGGCCTGCTGTTCACCGCCGGCCTCCTCGGCGACCGCGTGGGCCGCAAGAGGGTCCTGCTCGGCGGCCTCGCCGTGTTCGGCATCGGCTCCGCGCTGGCGGCCGAGTCCGGCTCACCCGGACAGCTCATCGCCTTCCGCGCGCTCATGGCCCTCGGCGCCGCCTTCGTCATGCCCGCGACCCTCGCCGTGCTGATGAACGTCTTCGAGCGCGAGGAGCAGCCCAAGGCGATCGGCATCTGGGCGGGCGGCGTCGGCCTCGCCATCGCGATAGGGCCGATCACCGGCGGTCTGCTCCTCGACCACTTCTGGTGGGGCTCCGTCTTCCTCATCAACGTGCCGATCGTGATCCTCGCCATCGCGCTGATGATGTGGCTGGTGCCCGACTCCCGCGACCCGAAGCCGGGCCGCGTCGACCCCGTCGGCGTCGTCCTGTCCGTCGTCGGCCTGGTCCTGCTGGTCTACGGCATCATCAAGGGCGGTGAGCTGGCGGACTTCACGGACCCGACCGTGCTGTCGACCATCGTCGCCGGACTCGTGATCCTCACCGCCTTCATCGTGTTCGAGCAGCGCAGCGACCACCCGTCCCTCGATGTCACGTACTTCAAGAACAAGGTCTTCTCGGCCGCGATGGCCGCCATCGCGCTGGTCTTCTTCGCGCTGATGGGCGTGACCTTCTTCTCGGTCTTCTACACCCAGAGCGTACGCGGCTACTCGGCGCTGCAGTCCGGGCTGCTGATGCTGCCGCTGGCCGCCGCACAGATGATCTTCGCGCCGCGCGCCCGGCTCGTCGTCGACCGCTTCGGCAACAAGGCCACCACGACCGGCGGCCTGCTCCTCATCGCCGCGACGCTCGCCGCGTTCGCCACGTTCGAGGCGGACACCCCGATCTGGATCCTGGAGGTCGTCTTCTTCCTCATGGGCGCGGGCATGGCCCACATCATGACCCCGACCAGCGTCGTCATCATGCAGGCGCTGCCCCGTGAGAAGGCCGGCTCCGCCTCCGCGCTCAGCAACACCTTCCGCCAGCTCGGCGGCGCCCTCGGCATCGCCGTCCTCGGCTCGGTGCTGTCCACGGCGTACCGCTCGGGCGTCGAGGACAAGCTCGGCGCGCTGCCGGCGGGCCTGCGGGAGACGGCGGGTGAGTCCATCGAGGCCACCCTCGGTGTCGCCGCGAAGCTCGGACCGCAGGGCCGCGCCCTGATCGACCCCGCCAACGACGCCTTCCTGCACGCGATGCACGTCACCGCGCTGGGCGGCGTGGCGGTGGCGCTCGTCGGAGCGGTCGTGGTCGCGCTGTTCCTGCCGGGCAAGCCGACGGCGCCTCAGAAGGGCGAGGAGGAGGCCCGGTTGGTGACCGCGCCGGAGTAGCCGGGACCGACCGCACAGGGCCCCCGTAGGACAATGTGCCTTGTCGACCGAAGGGACGGACCGAAGTGAGCCTTGCCGGCAGCCAAGCCTCTCCTGGCACCTCGGGGCGCGGCCGACCCCGCAGTGAGGCCGTCGAACGGTCCATAGTCGAGGGCGTCATGAAGCTGCTGGAGGAAGGCGTTCCGCTCGCCGAGCTCTCCATCGAGCGCATCGCCCGCACCGCCGGGGTCGGCAAGGCCACCATCTACCGCCGTTGGAGCGGCAAGGAGGAACTCTTCGTCGACGTCGTGCGCAGCGCCGAGCCCCCCGACCCCGAACTGCCCGGCACCTCCCTGCGCGACGACCTCGTCGCGATCCTGGAACAGCTGCGCCAGCGCGGGCTGATGACCCGCTCCTCGGCGCTCCTGCACAGCGTGTACGCCCAGATGAAGAGCAGCCCGAAGATCTGGGCCGCGTACCACTCGACCGTCGTCGAGCGGCGGCGCAGGATGCAGATCGACGTCCTGCGCCGCGGACAGCGCAACGGTGAACTCCGCGCGGACGTCGACATCGAACTGCTGAACGACCTCCTCGTCGGGCCGATGCTCCTGCGGACCGTCATGCGCCCCGAGGCCGCCCTGCCGGAGGGCCTCCCGGAGCAGATCGTCGACGCGCTCCTCGAAGGGCTACGCCCCGTCAGTTCCCGCTGACCTCAACCTCGACCGGCCGTCTCAATGTGCGTGTTTCGTCACAGACGGCGCCTCGTCGGGCTCGTTCGGAACCCCGAACACCGACTCGTTCGTCCTCGTCTTCCGTACGGCCGTCATGGGACGGCGGGAACGGAGCCGATCATCCCCTAGGGTCGTAGGTACGGGGGAGACGGTGTGCAGGCGGGTAGTGAGGCGACGGTATGGCGCAACAGGCGTACGTGACGGAGACGGACGACGGCGGCTCGGGTGACGAGCGCCAAGGACCCCGGCTCCGGCGCCTGACTGACCGCCTGATCGCAGACTGGCGGGGTGACCGGCGCGTCTGGCGCCGGGGGATCGTGGTGGCCGCGTTCGCGGTGCTCCTCGCCCTGGTGATGGGGCTGCACTCGCGTATCCCGAACCGCTTCGGCAACCTCGGCAGCCTCACGGAGACGTTCCTGCCCTGGCTCGGGATCTTCGTCCCGGTGCTGCTCCTGCTCGCGCTGGTCCGCAAGTCCGCGACCGCGCTGATCGCGGTGGTGCTGCCGGCGATCGTGTGGCTGAACCTCTTCGGCGGGCTGCTCACCGACAAGACGGCCGCCGGCGGCGACCTCACGGTGGCCACGCACAACGTCAACGCCGACAACGCCGACCCGTCCGGCACCGCCCGTGACGTCGCCGCGTCCGGCGCCGACGTGCTGGCCCTGGAGGAGCTGACGGCCTCGGCGGTCCCGGTGTACGAGAAGGCGCTGGCGTCGACGTACAAGTACCACTCGGTGCAGGGCACCGTCGGCCTGTGGAGCAAGTACCCGCTGACCGGGGTCGAGCCGGTCGACATCAAGCTGGGCTGGACCCGCGCCATGCGGGCCACGGTGACGGCGCCGGCCGGGCAGGTCGCGGTGTACGTCGCCCATCTGCCGTCGGTCCGCGTGAAGATGGAGGCCGGGTTCACCGCCCGCCAGCGCGACAAGAGCGCCGACGCGCTCGGCGAGGCCATCGCCGAAGAGCCGCTGAAGAAGGTCGTCCTGCTCGGCGACCTCAACGGCACCATGAACGACCGCGCCCTGAACGCCGTCACCGCCCAGATGCGCTCCACGCAGGGCGCGGCGGGCAGCGGCTTCGGCTTCAGCTGGCCGGCGTCGTTCCCGCTGGCGCGCATCGACCAGATCCTGGTCAAGGGTGTGGAACCGGAGACCTCGTGGACGCTGCCGGAGACGGGAAGCGACCATCTGCCGGTCGCGGCGCGTGTGAAGGTCGACACATCGTCCTGACGCCACCTGCCGGAATAGCGGGCCGGAGTGAGTTTGTTCCGTACTTGAACATAAGCTGTACGGAACCCGCTCTCTTCAGAAAGGCACAGGCTTCTCCATGCCCTTGGCCCTGCTCGCCCTGGCCGTGGGTGCTTTCGGCATAGGCACCACCGAGTTCGTGATGATGGGCTTGCTGCCCGAAGTCGCGGACGACCTGCACATCTCGATTCCCACCGCCGGTCACCTGGTCTCGGCGTACGCGCTCGGTGTCGTCATCGGCGCCCCGCTGCTCGCCGCGGTGACCGCGCGGATGTCCCGCCGCACGGTCCTGATCGGCCTGATGGCCCTCTTCATAGCCGGCAACGCGCTCTCCGCGTTCGCTCCCGACAACGGCTGGCTGCTGGCGGCCCGCTTCCTGAGCGGACTGCCGCACGGTGCCTTCTTCGGCGTCGGCGCGGTCGTCGCGACGACCATGGTCGCGCCCGAGCGCAAGGCCCGCTCCGTCTCCCTGATGTTCCTGGGCCTCACCGTCGCCAACGTCGCCGGCGTCCCCGTCGCCACCCTCATGGGGCAGCACCTCGGCTGGAGGGCGACGTTCCTCGGCGTCAGCGCGATCGGCCTGGCGGCGATCGCCGCGCTCGCGCTGCTGATCCCGCGCGACCACTCCCACGCCGCCCCGGCCGCCGGACTGCGCGGCGAACTGGCCGCGCTGCGGTCCCTGCCGGTGTGGCTGGCGCTCGGTACGACGGTCGCGGGCTTCGGCGCGCTCTTCGCCGCCTACAGCTACATCACACCGATGCTGACGGACTCCGCCGGGTACGCCGACTCCAGCGTGACCCTGCTCCTCGCCCTGTTCGGCGTCGGTGCCACCGCCGGCAACCTGCTCGGCGGGCGGCTCGCGGACCACTCCCTGCGCGGCACGCTGCTCGGCGGCCTGGTGTCCCTGGTCGCGGTCCTGGCCCTGTTCCCGCTGCTCATGGCCACGACGTGGAGCGCGGCCCTGGCAGTGATCCTGCTCGGCACGGCCGCGTTCGTCACCGGCTCCCCGCTCCAGCTCATGGTCATGGAGAAGGCGTCGGCGGCCCCGTCCCTGGCGTCCTCCGCGAACCAGGCCGCCTTCAACCTGGCCAACGCCGGCGGCGCCTGGATCGGCGGCCTGGCCCTGTCCGCCGGCTTCGGCACGACGTCCCCGGCGGTCGCCGGAGCGGGCCTCGCGGTCCTGGGCCTGGCGGTGGCCGGCGCGGCGTACGCGGTGGACCGGCGCAGGGCGCCCGCCGCCGGCCGGGAGAGGGTTGTCGCGACCCACGTACCGCAGGAGTCGGAGGCACTGCACCACTGAGGCGCCGGCCTCGGCGCCCCTGAGGCTCGGCCCGGACGCCGCGCCGTTGAAGCTGCGGGCAGGGGCGGCGGGTGATCGCACCCGCCGCCCCTGCCCGTCGGCGTATACGCGGACACCCCGCCCGAGCGGGTCACGGAGACCCACCTGCCCGGAGCCGCCTCCCTGGTGGGACACGTGCCCGGCGAGGCGGGACGCTGCCGTGCTACCGACGGAGGTCTTGGCCGCTGATCCGCAGATCCTCCAGGCGCAGAAGGGCGTCCCGGGCCAAGTCCCGCTCCGCGGAGGTGAGGCGGACCGCTGCGGCCCGGCTGAGTACGGACGCCACGGTCTCCTCGTCACCGAGGCGTTCGGCGACATCCGCACGCAGCGCGAGGAGCTGGAGCAGCTGCACGCCCCTCGCCCTCTCGTCCCCGAGGCCCAACACGCGGTCGATGACCTTGGCGGCGCCCGCCGGGTCCTCTTTCGAGTCCGCGAGGAGGGACGCGTGGTGCAGGGCCTTCGCGAACGTCCCGTCGGGCGCGGGCCGATGACGCGGGTCCTCGCTCGTGCTCTGCCCCACGCGGACGCAGTTGCCGCCCGGATCGGTCATGAGGAACTGCCGTACGCCGTAGGACATGTCCTTCAGCGGCCCCACCCGCGGCAGCCCTCGGGTCGGGATCCGTCCGTACGCCGCCTTGAGCCCGGCCCGAAACGCCTCGTACAGCCCGTCGACATCGTCGGTCGTGACGTAGCACGTGCTGAACGACTCCGCCGGCTCGTACTGCTTCATCCCGAAGAACTGCAGCTCGATGCCGCCGCGTTCCACGACTGCGAAGGGGTTGGGACTCCGCTGCTGGAAGGTCACCTCGAATCCGAGGGCGGTGTAGAAGTCGAGCACGGGCTGGAGGGTCCGGCACGGCAGGATCGGAATGGTCTTCTCACCCATGCGCCCACCCTAGTCAACTTTGACTAGGGTGGGCGCAGAGGGGTGACGCTTGGCCGGTTCCCGTCGGTTACACCGACTCCCGCCAGCCGTTGGTGATCGGCAGCCTGCGGTCCTTGCCGAAGCCCTTCGCCGAGATCTTCGTGCCCGGCGGGTACTGGCGGCGCTTGTACTCGGCCGTGTCGACCATGCGGAGGGTCTTGGCGACGAGGGCCGGATCGAAGCCGGCCGCGACGATGACGTCGGCGCCCTGGTCGCGGTCCACGTACAGGTCGAGGATCGCGTCGAGGACGGGATAGTCCGGCAGGGAGTCCGTGTCGACCTGGCCCGGGCGCAGCTCCGCGCTCGGGGGCTTGGTGATCGAGTTCTCGGGGATCGGCGGGGTCTGGCCCCGCTCCGCCGCCGCGCGGTTGCGCCACTGGGCCAGGCGGAAGATCGACGACTTGTACACGTCCTTGATGGGGCCGTACGCGCCCACCGAGTCGCCGTACAGCGTCGAGTAGCCCACCGCGAGCTCCGACTTGTTGCCGGGGGCCAGGACGATGTGGCCCTCCTGGTTCGAGATCGCCATCAGCATCGTGCCGCGCAGACGCGACTGGAGGTTCTCCTCCGCCAGACCGGTCAGGCCCAGCGAGCCCATGTACGCGTCGAACATCGGCTCGATCGGGACGGTGCGGAAGTTCAGGCCCGTGCGCCGTGCCAGCTCCGCCGCGTCGCCCTTCGAGTGGTCCGAGGAGTACTTCGACGGCATGGACACGCCGTACACGTTCTGCGGGCCCACCGCGTCGCACGCGATCGCCGCGACGAGGGCCGAGTCGATGCCGCCCGAGAGGCCGATGAGGACGGACTTGAAGCCGTTCTTGGTGACGTACGCCCGCAGGCCCACGACCAGCGCCGAGTACACCTCCTCGTCGTCGTCCAGCCGGTCCGCGTAGGCACCGGTGTGCTCCGGCTCGTACGCGGGCAGCGGGTCCTCGGAGAGGATCACCCGGTCGATGCGCAGGCCGTCGTCCACCACGCCCTGAGGCGGGTTCGCGGACGCCGCCGGCAGGTCCAGGTCCAGGACCACACAGCCCTCGTCGAACTGCGGCGCCCGCGCGACGACTTCGCCGTGCCGGTCGACCACGATGGAGTCGCCGTCGAAGACCAGCTCGTCCTGGCCGCCCATCATGGCGAGGTAGGCGGTGGTGCAGCCCGCCTCCTGGGCGCGCTTGCGCACCAGCTCCAGGCGGGTGTCGTCCTTGTCACGCTCGTAGGGGGAGGCGTTGATCGACAGCAGCAGGCCGGCCCCGGCGGAGCGGGCGGCCGGGACGCGGCCGCCGTCCTGCCAGAGGTCCTCGCAGATCGCGAGGGCCACGTCGACGCCGTGCACGCGCACCACCGGCATGGTGTCGCCGGGCACGAAGTAGCGGAACTCGTCGAAGACGCCGTAGTTCGGCAGGTGGTGCTTGGCATAGGCGAGGACCACCTCGCCGCGGTACAGCACCGCCCCCGCGTTCTGCGGAGCGCCGGCCGGCTGGCCGAACTTCGGCTGGGCCGTGTCGGAACGGTCGAGGTAGCCCACGACCACCGGGAGCTCGCCGAAGCCCTCCTCGGCGAGACGGGCGGCGAGGGTGCGCAGGCCCGCGCGGGAGGCCTCGACGAACGAGGAGCGCAGGGCCAGGTCCTCGACGGGATACCCGGTCAGCACCATCTCCGGGAACGCCACGAGATGCGCTCCCTGCTCGGCGGAGTGCCGGGTCCAGCGGAGGATCGACTCGGTGTTCCGGGCGAGGTCGCCGACACGCGAGTCGATCTGGTTCAGAGCGAGGCGAAGTTGAGGCACGGGCCCAGTCTAGACACCAGTAATCGTCAAAGCGACACAATGGGGGTGTGGCCCAGCCCACGTGGCCGTGCCGCGGTCGTGGGGAGGCCGCCGCCGGGAGGATGTGACCTGCGGCACTGCCAGGACGAGTGGTCTGCGGTGACTATGGGCGCGCGTATCCGGACAAGGAAAGCGACGCCTCATGGGTGAGCACGTGCACGTCCCGTTCAGCGAGTTTCTGGGCGTATCGGAGGACGGGGAGCTGGTCGAGCGGTCCCGCTGCCGCTGCGGGGTCGCGTCGACCAGGACGTACCGCGTGGAGGACGGAGAGCCGGACGACTCGTCCTCGTCCTGATCGCCCCGTCGGCGCGGTGCGGCGGCACAGGAGGGCGCCCGCCCCTCGGGGAGGAGCGGGCGCCGGTGGCCGGGCCGCCGAGCAGGTGTCAGCGGCGCCGGTAGGACTCCACGTAACCGCCCGTGGGCGTGCCCACGCCGGTGACGTCGTCGTAGCCCTTGACCGCCTTCAGCGAGCTGTCCTTGCCGAGGCTGCGCACCGAGGTGAGCAGACCGTCGGAGGCGTCGACGCTGTTGGCGAAGTCGACGCGGGCCACCGCGAGGCCGGAGCCGGTCGGGTTGTCCGTGACGTCGTGGTAGACCTTCGAGCCGTACTTGGCGTAGATCGACGGGTTGGCGAACCCGATCGCCTTGCCGCCCCGCGCCTGCTGGGCGAGGGCCTGCACGGCCGCGATGACCGGAGAGGCCAGCGAGGTGCCGCCGATGCGGTACTCGCTGTACTGCTCCGAGCCGTCCGGGAAGGTCTGCGTCTGGCCGACCAGGAAGCCGGTGTTCGGGTCGGCGATCGCCGCGATGTCCGGGACCACGCGGTTGCCGGCGGCGCTGTTGGCCTTGGCGAGCGCGTCCGGCACGACGCCCTTCTGGTACGCGGGCTCGGCGACCGTCTTACTGGTGCCGCCGCCCGCGCCCGAGGTGAACGCGCCGGGGAAGCTCGTCCAGCTCTTGCCGTCGGCCGACAGCGCGGCCTTCTCGGTGCCCCAGCCGGTCTCCCACAGGTACTTGTCGCCCTTGCCGACCGCCAGCGAGGTGCCGCCGACCGCCGTCACCCACGCCGAGTTGGCCGGGGTGTCGACCTGCTTCGTGCCGGTGTTGGCGACCTCGTCGCCGTTGTCACCGGAGGAGAAGTAGAAGCCGATGCCCTCGACCGCGCCGAACTGGAAGACCTGGTCGTAGGCGGCCGCGAGGTCCGGCGTCTGGTTGGCCTCGATGTCGCCCCACGAGTTGGAGACGATGTCCGCCAGATGGCCGTCGACGATCTTGCCGAGCGAGTCGAGCAGGTCGTCGTCCATGCAGGACGCGGCGCCGACGTAGGTGATCTGCGCGGCGGGCGCGACCGCGTGCACGGCCTCGACGTCGAGGGTCTCCTCGCCGTACCAGCCGGAGGCGTCGCACTCCTCGGGCTTGGTGTGCGTGTAGTTCTTGGGCAGGACCTGGCGCAGCTGGCCGCTGGTGTAGGCCGCGTCGCCGTGCTTCTTCGCGTAGGTGGCCGCGTCGAAGGCGATGGTCGGCGAGGCGTACGCGTCGGTGATGGCGACCCGCACCCCCTTGCCCGTGTACGTGCCCGCGCCGTACGCGGACCGCAGCTGCTTGCCCGTGTAGCCCTTGACCGCGTACGGGATCTTCGTGCCGTACGCGTCCGGCAGCGTGGTCGCGGTGTTCGAGCCGTAGTACGAGGAGAACGGCCCGGCGTTCTTGAACGCCGCCCCCGGACCGGGCAGTTGGTCGTCGTGGGACGCCTTGTGCGGCGCGTTGTCCAGACCGGTCACGGTCAGGACGGCGCCGTTCAGGCTCTCCGGCGCGGAGGCCGTCTTGGACGGCGCGCGGTAGGTCTTCGAGCCCTTGGTGAAGTTGTGCAGCTGCGTGCCGAACGCCTTCTCCGCGGCGGCCACGTCACCGGTGACGGAGACGTAGTGCCGCGTGACGCCGGTGACCTTGAGGCCGGCCGACGTCAGCCAGGACTTCACGGCCGCCACCTGAGCCTTGGTCGCGCCGAAGCGGGCCTGCGCCTGCTTGGCACTCAGGTACTTGCCGTACACGGGCGAGGACGGGTCGGAGGCCGCCTTGGCGTAGGCGGCGAGGCCGGCCGCGTCCCGTCCGGCGAGGTACACGCGGGCGGAGACCTGGGCGCCGTCGGACGTCGCGCCCTGGTCCGCCTTGGCCGTGGCCCACGCGGGCTTGGTCCCGGCCAGCGTGTCACGGGCCGGGGCGTCCGCGGCGTGCGCCGCGGGTATGCCTAGCGCCAGCGCGCCCGCGAGCATCGGCAGTGTCGCTGCCAGGCTCACTCCGGCGCGCACCTTGGCGCGGTTGGATCTCATGGAACCCCCTGTGCGGTTCTGTTCGCGAGTGGATCACTCGACGGTCGCCACTCTCGCGATGAACCGTTCATGCCAGGGGAATGAGCAGGCCAAGAAGAACCAAGAAGAGCCCAAGTAACCCAAAGGCGGGGCGATTTGAGGCTTACGCCCTAGGAGCGGGCCTTCGCGCCCCGCTCCTTGAGCATGCCCGCCATCAGATCGATCTCCGACTGCTGCGCCTCGACCATGCCCTGCGCGAGCCGCTTCTCCACCCCGACCGTGCACTTGGCGACACAGCCCTCGGCCATGTGGACGCCGCCCTTGTGGTGGTCCGTCATGAGCTGCAGGTAGAAGACCTCCGCCGGCCTGCCCTTGAGGGTGTTCAGCTTCTTCATCTCGGTGTTGGTCGCCATGCCCGGCATCAGCGCGCCGTCCTTGCCGGAGGCCATGTCACCCATGCCCATCCAGGTCATCGGCGCCTTGGACGACACCTTCGGCAGCCCCCACAGGTCCAGCCAGCCCAGCAGCATGCCGCGCTGGTTGGCCTGCGTCTGCGCGATGTCGTAGGCGAGGCGCCGCACCTCCTCGTCGGAGGTGCGGTCGCGCACGATGTACGACATCTCGACGGCCTGCTGGTGATGCACCGCCATGTCCCGCGCGAACCCGGCGTCCGCCGAGTCGGCGGCCGGCGTCTGCGCGTCCGAACCGCCGTCCTCGGCGACGGAGTACGTGATCGCCCCGGCCGCGACGAGCACACCCGCCACGGCGACGGCGACGCCGGCGAACCTCACTGGGACAGACCGTTCGTGCAGGCGGCACCCGGCTCAGGGGTCTGCTTGCCCTGCACGAACTTCTCGAAGAACTTGTCCACGTTCGGGTCCTTCGCGCCCGTCACCGTGCGCTGGTTCCCCCACGCCGTCAGCACGATCGGGTCCGCCTGTTTGTCGTCCGGGCTCATCAGCGTGTACGGCGTCTTCTTCACCTTCGCCGCCAGCGCGTCGACGTCCGCCTTGGAGGCCTTGCTGTTGTACGTCACCCAGACCGCGCCGTGCTCCAGCGAGTGCACGGCGTTCATGTTGTTCACGGCCTTGCCGTAGACGTCGCCGTTGCAGTTCATCCAGACCTGGTTGTGGTCACCGCCGACCGGGGGCTCCACCGGGTACTTCACGGTCTTGGTGACGTGGGTGCGCCCCAGCGTGCCCTTCCAGGTCTTCACACCGTCCGCGCCGGTGGTGAACTTGCCCGAGGTCGACTTCCCGTCGGCCGCCGTGCTGCTGTCGTCGGACTGGGACCGCACGAGCACGACCGTGCCGACGACGAGAGCGGCGACTATCACCGTGCTGGCGCCGATCGTGAGGATCCGGTTGCGGCGCTCACGGGCCTGCTCGGCGCGCCGCATCTCCTCTATCCGTGCCTTGCGCTCGGCGCTGTTGCTCTTCTTCGCGGAACCCATGGGGTGTGTCCTTCGGGGGGTGACGTGGACGGGAGGGACGATCGGTCCGCTGATCGTAATGGGGGAGGACGACGCCCCAGTAGGTCGGGCGCGGGAAAGGCGAATATTTGAAGCTCAGATGCGTATTACCTAGGCTGCCGGTATGCGGCTGTTGCGATCCACCGACCTGGCGCTGCGCGTGCTCATGCGGCTCGCCGTGGCGGGCGGGGCCACGCCCACCACCCGGGACGTGGCGGCCGACATGGAGGTCCCCTACACCCACCTCGCCAAGGTCGTCGCCGAGCTCCAGCACCTCGGCCTCGTCGACGCCCGGCGCGGCCGCGGCGGCGGGCTCTCCCTCACCGAGCGGGGCCGTACGGCATCGGTGGGCGCCGTGGTGCGCTCCTTCGAGGGCACCGGCGACGTCGTCGACTGCGAGGGCCCCGTCCCCTGCCCCCTGAACTCCGCCTGCCGTCTGCGCGGCGCTCTGCGCCGGGCCCAGGAGGCGTTCTTCGCCTCGCTGGACCCGCTCACCGTGGCGGACGTCGTGGCGGAGCCGACGGGACCGCTGCTGCTGGAGATCACCAGGGCCCCGTAGCGGGCCCCGCGGTGCTCGGTGGTTAGCGCGCCAGCCAGAGGTCCGGCCCGAACACCTCGTAGTGGATGTCGGCCGGAGCCACCCCGCGCTCCAGCAGCTGGGCCCGCACCGCGCGCATGAACGGCAGCGGACCGCACAGGTACGCGCGCGTGCCCGGCGCGACGGGTACGTCCGTGAGGTCGACGAGACCGGTGCGGGTGCCCGGGGCCGCCTCCCGCTCGTACCAGAAGTGCACGGCCGCCTCCGGCAGCTTCGCCGCGTACGCCTCGTGGTCGGCGCGCAGGGCGTGGTCGGCGGGGGAGCGGTCGCCGTGCACCACGGTGACCGGGGCGCCGTGGCCGCTCTCGGCGAGGTGCGCGAGCATCGCGACCATGGGGGTCACGCCGATGCCGGCGGAGGCCAGCAGCAGCGGGGTGCCGGGGGCGTCGTCGAGGACGAGGTCGCCGTAGGGGGCCGACAGCTGGAGCACGCTGCCCGCGCGCACGCGCGCGTGGAGATGGTTGGAGACCTCGCCCTCCGGCGTCGTACCGTCGTGCACGCGCTTGACGCTGATCTGCCGCACCGTGTCGCCCGGCGCCCCGGAGAGGCTGTACTGCCGGATCTGGCGGGCGCCGTCCGGGAGCTCGACGCCGACGGAGACGTACTGTCCCGCGCGGAAGCCGGTCACCGGGCCGCCGTCGACGGGGCGCAGCCGGAAGGTGGTGACGTCGGTGGTCTCCTCGACCCGCTCGACGACCTCCCAGTCCCGCCGGCCGGGCTCGCCGGCCTCCTCGTACAGCCGCTTCTCGATGGCGATCAGCGCGTTCGCCATCAGCCAGTAGACCTCGCCCCAGGCGGCGGCGACCTCGGGCGTGACGGCCTCGCCTAGGACGTCGGCGATGGCGGCGAAGAGGTGCTCGTGGACGACCTCGTACTGCTCGGGCGTGACGCCCAGGGAGGCGTGCTTGTGGGCGATGCGGCCCAGCATCGCGTCGGGCCGCTGGTCGGGGTGCGCGACCAGGTGGGTGGCGAACGCGGCGATGGAGCCGGCCAGCGCCTGGCGCTGGGTGCCGGCGGCCTGGTTGCCGCGGTTGAACAGGTCGCGGAGCAGCTCGGGGTGCGCGGCGAACAGTCCGGCGTAGAAGCGTTCGGTGATCTCACCGATGGCCGCCGCAACGGCGGGGAGCGTGGCGCGCACGGTCGCGGCGGACTGCTCGGACAGCATGGGTCCTCCTTGGGAAACGAGAGCTGCTGGTGCGGCTCACCGCTAATTGTTGCATCTGGAATGCAAATTAAATGTCAGGGGGTGGGCGGCCATACCGGATGTCGGTCTCAGCAGGCACTATGGGCCTCAGAGCTGTACACCCGCCGGACACGAGGCGTTCGGCCCTGAGTCGCCGCGACGATCAAGGTCCGCAACGCGCATGAAATGCTGTTGTGGTGTGATGCTCGGGTGCCCGACCGCCTCCCGCGGTACCGGAGACAGGCGGCCTGACCAGCAAGGATGGGAAGCGGAAGATGGACAAGCAGCAGGAGTTCGTGCTCCGGACGTTGGAGGAGCGTGACATCCGGTTCGTACGCCTGTGGTTCACGGACGTGCTGGGCTTCCTCAAGTCCGTCGCCGTGGCCCCGGCCGAGCTGGAGCAGGCCTTCGACGAGGGCATCGGCTTCGATGGCTCGGCGATCGAGGGCTTCGCCCGCGTCTACGAGTCGGACATGATCGCCAAGCCCGACCCGTCGACGTTCCAGGTCCTGCCCTGGCGCGCGGAGGCCCCCGGCACCGCCCGCATGTTCTGCGACATCCTCATGCCGGACGGCTCCCCGTCCTTCGCCGACCCGCGCTACGTGCTCAAGCGCGCCCTGTCCCGCACCTCCGACCTGGGCTTCACCTTCTACACCCACCCCGAGATCGAGTTCTTCCTGCTGAAGGACCGCCCCCTCGACGGCTCGCGCCCCACGCCGGCCGACAACTCGGGTTACTTCGATCACACCCCGCAGAACATCGGCATGGACTTCCGCCGCCAGGCGATCACCATGCTGGAGTCCATGGGCATCTCGGTCGAGTTCTCCCACCACGAGGGCGCCCCCGGCCAGCAGGAGATCGACCTGCGCTACGCCGACGCGCTCTCCACGGCCGACAACGTCATGACCTTCCGCCTGGTCATGAAGCAGGTCGCGCTGGAGCAGGGCGTCCAGGCGACGTTCATGCCGAAGCCGTTCTCGGAGCACCCGGGCAGCGGCATGCACACGCACCTCTCACTCTTCGAGGGCGACCGGAACGCCTTCTACGAGTCGGGCTCGGAGTACCAGCTCTCCAAGGTCGGCCGCTCCTTCATCGCGGGCCTGCTCCGGCACGCGGCGGAGATCGCGGCGGTCACCAACCAGTGGGTCAACTCCTACAAGCGCATCTGGGGCGGCGCCGAGCGCACCGCGGGCGCCGGCGGCGAGGCCCCCTCGTACATCTGCTGGGGCCACAACAACCGCTCCGCCCTCGTCCGCGTCCCGATGTACAAGCCCGGCAAGACCGGCTCCGCGCGCGTGGAGGTCCGCTCCCTCGACTCCGGCGCCAACCCCTACCTCGCCTACGCCGTCCTCCTGGCCGCCGGCCTCAAGGGCATCGAGGAGGGCTACGAGCTCCCGCCCGGCGCCGAGGACGACGTCTGGGCCCTCTCCGACGCCGAACGCCGCGCGATGGGCATCGAGCCGCTGCCCCAGAACCTGGGCGAAGCCCTGACCCTCATGGAACGCAGCGACCTCGTCGCCGAAACCCTCGGCGAGCACGTCTTCGACTTCTTCCTGCGCAACAAGCGCCAGGAGTGGGAGGAGTACCGCAGCGAGGTCACCGCGTTCGAGCTGCGGAAGAACCTGCCGGTGCTGTAGGCGCAGGCCGGCAGGGGTAGCTCCCCGGGAATGGCGCCAGGGGCAGACGGTTGTGGGCCGTCTGCCCTGGGGCGTCGGCAAGGTATCTTCCTCCCGCGGCACGTCGAGCGTTTCTCCGTGCCGCTCAGGGAGGGAAGAAATGCGCGTATCACTGCTTCGGCGCGTGGCCACGATGGCCACGACGCTGGGGCTCACCTCGCTCGGGCTCCTCGGTGCGGGCGCGGCGCCCGCACAGGCCGCGATCAGCGACTGCCCGGCGGGCTATTTCTGTGCCTGGAAGTCCGAGAACGGCACGGGCACCATGTTCAAGACGAACACGAACAAGGCGACGCTGGGGACCTGGAACAACACGTTCCAGTCCGTCGTGAACCACACGTCCAAGTTCGTCTGCCTGCACGACGACACGAACTACAGCAAGCCCGACGGCGTCGACATATGGGGCCCCGACCCCGCGGGTACCGAGTGGGGTCACACGGAACCCACCGTCAGCTCGGTGAGCTTCGTCCCCACCGAGCGGGAGTGCATCCTCCCGGCCTACCCGCAGTGGTACGCGTCGACCGCGTCCCAGGCGGCGGGCTTCGGTGATCTGAACGCCGACCGCCAGGCCGACGTCCTCGTCCGGGACAAGGCGGGCCGGCTGTGGTTCCTGCGCGGCGACGGCAGCGGGCAGCTGGTCGGCAAGAGCGGCTGGAACGGCATGAACGCCCTCGTCCGGCACGGCGACTTCAGCGGTGACGCCCGTGAGGACGTGATCGCCCGCGAGGCGTCCACCGGGAAGCTGTGGCTGTACCCGGGCGCCGGCACCGGCAGCCTCGGTTCGCGCAAGCTCATGGGCAACGGCGGCTGGAACGCCATGAGCCGGATCGCCGCCTACGGCGACCTCTCCGGCGACGGCCGCTCTGACGTCCTGGCCGTCGAGAAGTCCACGGGCAAGCTCTGGCTGTACCCCGGCACCGGCACCGGCACCCTCGGTGCGCGCAAGCTCATCGGCGCCAGCGGCTGGAACGGCATGAGCGCCCTGGTCGGGGCGGGCGACATGAACGGTGACGGCCGTGCGGACCTGATCGCCCGCCAGGCCTCCACCGGGCAGCTGTGGCTGTACCCGGGCAAGGCCGGGGCCTTCGGGTCCCGTGTGCTGATGGGCAACAGCGGCTGGAACGGCATGGACTCGTTCCTGGGCCTGGGCGATGTCACCGGCGACGGCCGTGCCGACCTCGTCACCATCACCAAGAGCAGCTATGTCGGCGAAGCCTGCCGAGGCGTCGGCTGCCAGCTCGTGTACCCGGGCCGCGGCAACGGCGCGCTGGACTCGCGCGTGGAGACGGCCGGCGACTGGTGGAACCTGAACGGCTTCTTCTGACCGAGGGAAAGGGCCTCCGCTTCCGGGCGGGGGCCCTTTCAGCGCCCCGCTCTCCTACCCCCCGTAGAACAACGCCTCCACCACTCCCCGGGCCCGCCGCGCCGTCCGTCGGTAGGCGTCCAGCAGCTCTCCGACATGCCCCGGTCCGTACCCCAGGTACCGGCCCACAGCCGCCAGGTCCCGCCGCTCCGACGGGAACGTGTCGCCGGCGCGACCCCGGACCAGCATCACCGCGTTGCGTACGCGGGTGGCCAACACCCAGGCCTCGTCCAGGATCTCGGCGTCCTCGTCCCCGATGAGCCCGGCCCCGCGGGCCGCCGACAGGGCCTCGCGGGTGCGGGTGATGCGCAGGCCCGGCAGCTCCCACCCGTGCTGCAACTGGAGCAACTGCACGGTCCACTCGACGTCCGACAGACCGCCCGGGCCCAGCTTGGTGTGCAGCTTCGGGTCAGCCCCGCGGGGCAGGCGTTCCGCCTCCATACGGGCCTTCAGGCGGCGGATCTCCCGCACGGCCTCTTCCTCCAGGCCTCGCACCGGGTACCGCAGGGGGGCGACCATCTCGAGGAAGCGTCGCCCCAACTCCTCGTCGCCCGCCACGAATTCGGCCCGCAGCAGCGCCTGCGACTCCCACACCAGCGACCAGCGCCGGTAGTACGCCTCGTACGACTTCAACGTCCGTACCAGCGGCCCGGACTTGCCCTCCGGCCGCAGGTCCGCGTCGATCAGCAGCGGCGGGTCCGCGCTCGGAATCTGCAGCAGGCGCCGCATCTCGGAGACGACCTTGTGGGCGGCCTCGGACGCCTCCCGGTCCTCGACCCCGTCCCGCGGCTCATGCACGAAGATCACGTCCGCGTCCGAGCCGTAGCCGAGCTCATGGCCCCCGAAGCGCCCCATTCCGATGATCGCGAAACGGGTGGGCAGCTGGTCTCCCCATCCTGCGCGCACCACGGCCCGCAGTGTTCCGGCAAGGGTCGCCGCCGTCAGGTCCGACACCGCGCCGCCCACGAGGTCCACGAGGGCACCCTGGTCGGCCTCGGCCGGCTGGGCCTCGGTGCCGTAGGAGCCGACGATGTCCGCGGCGGCCGTACGGAACAGCTCACGGCGCCGCACCCCACGCGCGGCCGTCACCGCCTGCACGGACCCCTCCGCGCGGCCCACCGCCGCGAGGATCTCCTGCTCCAGGTGAGCGCGGCCCCGGGGTTCCAGGCCCCCGCCGTCACCGTCCCCCAGCAGCGCCACGGCCTCCGGCGCCCGCATCAGCAGGTCGGGCGCCAGCCGCCCCGCCGACAGAACGCGCGCGAGGTTCTCCGCGGCCGCGCCCTCGTCCCGCAGCAGGCGGAGGTACCACGGCGTCTTGCCCAACGCGTCCGACACCTTGCGGAAGTTGAGCAGCCCGGCGTCCGGGTCGGCGGAATCCGCGAACCAACCCAACAGCACCGGCAGCAACGTCCGTTGGATCGCTGCCTTGCGTGACACCCCGGACGCCAGCGCCTCCAGGTGCCGCAGGGCGGCGGCCGGGTCCGCGTACCCGAGCGCGACCAGTCGCTCCCGCGCGGCCTCGGGGCTCAACCTCGCTTCCCCGGGAGCGAGTTGGGCGACCGCGTCGAGCAGTGGCCGGTAGAAGATCTTCTCGTGCAGCCGCCGTACGACACCGGTGTGCCGCTTCCACTCGCGGGTCAGCTCGTTGACCGGATCGGTGCGCAGGTCCAGCGAGCGGCCGATGCGACGCAGGTCGCCCTCGCCCTCGGGGACGAGGTGGGTGCGGCGCAGCCGGTAGAGCTGGATGCGGTGCTCCATGGAGCGCAGGAAGCGGTACGCCTCGTCGAGCCGGCCGGCGTCCTCCCGGCCGACGTACCCGCCCGCCGCGAGCGCCTGGAGCGCGTCCAGTGTGGTGCCGCTGCGGAGGGACGCGTCGGCGCGGCCGTGCACCAACTGCAGGAGCTGTACGGCGAACTCCACGTCCCGCAGACCGCCGGGGCCGAGCTTCAGTTCGCGCTCGACCTCGGCGGCGGGGATGTTCTCGACCACCCGGCGCCGCATCTTCTGCACGTCGGCGACGAAGTTCTCCCGCTCGGCGGCCTGCCACACCAGCGGCTCCACCACGGCCACGTACTCCTCGCCCAGGCCGAGGTCCCCGGCGACCGGGCGCGCCTTGAGCAGTGCCTGGAACTCCCAGGTCTTGGCCCAGCGCTGGTAGTAGGCGAGGTGGCTGCTGAGCGTGCGGACGAGGGGGCCGTTGCGGCCCTCCGGGCGCAGGTTGGCGTCGACGGGCCAGATCGAGCCCTCGATGGTGGTCTCCGAACAGATCCGCATCATGTGCGAGGCGAGTTTGGTGGCGGCGCGCAGGGCCTTTCCCTCGTCGGCCCCGTCGGCGGCCTCCCCGACGAAGATCACGTCGACGTCCGACACGTAGTTCAGCTCGTGGCCGCCGCACTTGCCCATCGCGATCACCGCGAGCCGGCACAGCGCCGCCTCCTCGGGCGCGGCGGCCCGCGCGATGCTCAGCGCGGCCCGCAGCGTCGCCGTCGCGAGGTCCGCGAGCTCGGCCGCCGTCTGGGACACGTCGGTCGTGCCGCACACGTCACGCGCCGCGATGGACAGCAGACAGCGCCGGTAGGCGACGCGCAGCGAGACCGGGTCCGTCGCCTCGGCGAGGCCCCGCTCGAACTCCTCCACCCCGGGGTGCAGGTCGCTGGGCTCGTACATCACGAGGGCGTGCCAGTCGCGCGGGTGCCGGGCGAGGTGGTCGGCGAGGGCGGCGGAGGCGCCCAGCACACCGAGCAGCCGGTCGCGCAGCGGCTTGGCCGCTATCAGCGTGTCCAGCAGCTCGCGGTGGGCGGTGGGGCCGGACTGAGCCTCCAGCAGTCGTACGAGACCGTGCAGCGCGAGGTCGGGGTCGGCGGTGCCGCCCAGGGCCTCCAGGAGAAACGGGTCGTTGCGGACCGGTGCGAGTTCTCCGCTCTCCAGGAGCCGCTCCGCGGCCGACGGGTCGGTGAAACCGTGCCGCAGCAGCCTGGAGAAGGTGCTGCTCCTGCGCCCAGGCGCCATCATGCCCGGCCTCCCGTCGGATCGGCGTCGGCGATGAACAATCCGAGCCGTCGAGCAAGCCCGTCGATCAAAGCCGTCGATCAAGGTCGTACGCGGTTGAGCGTAACCCGGGCTCCTGGGCTGGCGCGCCGTTCGGGTTTCGGGTTCTGTGGGCAGAGCCCTATGACGGAGGAGTCGCGTGATGGACATGAGTCTCGAAGTCGTTCTGCTGCCGGTGTCCGACGTGGACCGGGCCAAGGAGTTCTACCGCGACAAGGTCGGCTTCCACGTCGACCTCGACGGCGAGGTGATGGCGGGCGTGCGGATCGTGCAGCTGACGCCGCCGGGGTCGGGCTGTTCGATCGCGCTGGTCGACGGGCTCCAGGTGCCGACGGGCACGCCGCAGCCCGGGACGTACCACGGGCTGCAGCTGTGCGTGACCGACGCCAAGGCGGCGTACGAGGAGCTGACGGCTCGCGGGCTGGACGTCAGCGAGCCGCAGCAGTTCGCGCCGCAGGACGGTGCGACCTTCATGTACTTCAAGGATCCGGACGGCAACGGGTGGGCGATCCAGGAGTACCGGAGGCGGGCGACCGAGCCCTTGCACAAGGTGCTGGCCGCGCTGGCCGCGCGAGGGGAGTGAGCATCACGTGGCCCCGGTCCGGGCGTACCGGCAGCCCTCCAGGCGCCGGTACCACCAGACCTCGGGGCGCCACTCCCGGCGGGTGTCGGCGAACGGGTCCGGCAGGGTGCGGGTGAGGTAGGCGGCGTCCAGGGGGGCGAGCAGGCGGGCCAGCTCGGCGCGGGCGCGATAGGGCAGGTGGTGCAGGACCTCGTCGAGTGCGTCGCGGGCGTGGCGGACGTCGTCGAGTGAGCAGCCCTGGCAGCCGCAGTCGTCCAGGTACGGGTAGCGGGGGCGGCGTCCGGGTGGGCTCAGGAAGGCCCGGTAGCGGCGTAGTGCGCGGTCGGTGACGCCGGGGAAGACGTCGTAGTGGCTCGAGAGCTGCTCGTAGCGGTGGACGGCGAGGCTGGTGCGGGCCGAGAGGCCGTGGATGCGGTCCGGGGCGGGGGTGTTCCACCTGTGCGGACGGTGTTGGAGCGGCTGCGTTGCGCGCAGCGTGCCGGGCCGGTTACGCGGCATCGGCCTTTCGGTGTGTCTGCTTCGTCATGAGGGTCATGATGCACCAACCCCGCGCGTGCTGTGGGGGTGGGTCGGGGCCGTGGCGGTGCGTCGAGCCCGTCGCCTGTCGGGCCCCTCTGTCCGTTGCCACAGTGGGGCGGTACGGGGACCAGCTGCGCGACGGGCTGCGACGCACCGCCACGGCCCGCTCCCGGTGTGGGGCGGCTGCGGGTCGTCCTGCCTGTGGCGGGGATGTGGGGTGTCTTTGTGCGGGTCAGGGCTACTCCTGAGAGGACTACGAGCATGCCGACTACGACGCGTGTGCCGATCTCTTCGTCCAGGATCAGTGCGCCCAGTGCTACGGAGACCACCGGGAGGAGGTAGCCGACGGTGGCCGCGCTGGTGGCGCCCTCGTCTGCGATCAGGCGGTAGTTGAGGTAGAAGGTGACGCCGGTGCCGAGGATGCCCAGGGCGGTGACCGCCAGGAGGGCTGTGGCGTCGGGGCGGAGGGGGCCGGCGGTGGGGAGGGCGAGGGTCGTCCAGGCTGTGGCCGTCAGGAGTTGGGCCGCCGATACGGCGAGGGGGGCGTCGTTGGCGGTGAGGTGGCGGGCCATGTAGGCGAAGGCCACGGCGTAGCTGGCGGCGGCGCCCAGGAGGGACAGGGCGCCCCAGGACAGCAGGCCGGACTGGTGCCAGGGGGCGAAGATCAGCAGGGTGCCGGTGAAGCCGAGGAGCAGGCCGGCCAGGCGTGTGGGGCCCAGGGCGCGGTCGGTGCCCAGGCCGATGCCGATGAGGAGGGACCAGAGCGGGGTGGTGGCGTTGAGGACGCCTGCGACGCCCGAGTCGACCGTCTGCTCGGCCACGCTGAACAGCGCGAAGGGGATCGCGTTGCAGAGGAGGGCCGCCACCGCGAGGTGCGCCCAGGTCTTGCGGGTGCGGGGGAGGCGTTGGCCTGCCGAGCGGGCCAGGAACAGGAGGACGGCTGTGCCCAGGGCGCAGCGGGTGATCGTGATCTGGGTGGGGGTCAGACCGTGGTTGAGGGCCAGCTTGATCCAGAGGAAGCCGGAGCCCCAGAGAAGGGCCAGGGCTGCCATGCGGAGGGAGGAGGCGAGGGGCATGGGATCTACGGTGGCTGCTCGGGTGTGTGAGCACAAGTGAAAAGTTTTGGTGGTCGTATTAAGGTGCGCTACATGATTGATGTGCGGCGGATGCAGGTTTTGCGGGCCGTGGTGGGGAGTGGGTCCGTTTCGGGGGCTGCGGCTCGGCTGGGGTATACGCCCTCCGCGGTCAGTCAGCAGATCGCCGTGTTGGAGAAGGAGGCGGGGGCCGCGCTGCTGGAGCGGGTCGGGCGTGGGGTGCGGCCCACTGCTGCGGGGTTGCTGTTGACCGAGTACGCGGAGGTCATCGGGCGGCAGGTCGCGGAGGCGGAGGCTGCCCTTGCCGATCTGCTGGCGGGGCGTACCGGGCGGTTGGCCGTGCGGTACTTCGCCACGGCGGGCGCCGGGTTGATCGCTCCGGCCGTGGCGCGGTTGCGGGCCGGGCATCCGGGGGTGCAGGTCGATCTCAGGCTGGCCGATCCCGATCCGTTGCCGGACGTGCGGGAGGGGCGGGCGGACGTGGCCCTGCTCGTGGGGGCGGCTCGGAGCTCCTACGACGGCGTACGGCTGGTGCATCTGCTGGACGATCCCTACCTCGCCGTCCTGCCCGAGGGGCATCGGCTGGCGGCGGGGGCGAGCGTGCGGCTGGCCGAGTTGGCGGGGGAGCCGTGGGTCGGCAGCGAGTGGCCCGGGCCGTGTCTGGATGCGCAGATGGCGGCTTGCGAGGCGGCCGGGTTTCGGCCGGAGTTCGTCGTGGAGAGCGAGGACTACGTGACCGCCCAGGGGTTCGTGGCGGCGGGGCTCGGGGTCGGTCTCGTTCCGCGGCTGGGGCTGGGGAGCCGGCATCCGGGGGTCGTGGTGCGGGAGGTGCGGGAACCCGAGCCCTCGCGTGCGATCTACGCGGCCGTGCGGGAGACGGCTCCGCCGCAGCCGGCCCTAGACGCGTTCATCGAGGCGCTGAGGGAGGTGGCGGGAGCTGGGTAGGCGGCGGTCCTGCACTTTTCTCGGCAGGGCGTGCGGCAGGGTGCCGTACCAGGTGCGGGCCACCGTGAAGCCGAAGGTCAGGCAGAGGATGCCGCCCACCGCGTCGAGCCAGAAGTGGTTGGCGGTGGCGACGATGACCACCAGGGTCGCCGCGGGGTAGAGCAGGCCCAGGACGCGCACCCAGGGCAGCTTCGCAAGGGCGAAGATCGTCAGGCCGCACCACAGGGACCAGCCGATGTGCATGGACGGCATCGCGGCGTACTGGTTGGACATGTGCTTGAGATCGCCGGAGGCCATCGAGCCCCACGTCTGGTGGACCATGACCGTGTCGACGAAGTGGCCGCCGGTCATGAGACGTGGGGGTGCGAGCGGGTACAGGTAGTAGCCGACCAGGGCGACGCCGGTGGTCGCGAAGAGGACCAGGCGGGTTGCCGCGTAGCGGCCGGGGTGGCTGCGGTAGAGCCACACCAGGACACCCAGGGTGATGATGAAGTGCAGCGTCGCGTAGTAGTAGTTCATGCCGATGATGAGCCAAGTCGCCGAGTTGACGACGTGGTTGACGGACTCCTCCACGGCCATGCCGAGGTGGTGCTCCATCCGCCAGATCCAGTCGGCGTTGTGCAGGGCTTCGGTGCGCTGTTCCGGCACCGCGTTGCGGATCAGTGAGTACGTCCAGTAGCTCACCGCGATCAGCAGGATCTCGAACCACAGCCGGGGGCGGCGCGGGCTGCGCAGCCGGCGCAGGAAGGTGGGGCCCGTTTCGGCCGTGACGGGGTACGGAACGCCCTTCTCGGGGCGTTCCACCGGCGTAACGGACGTTTCACCCATAGGCACAGAGTCTGCCAGAAAACAGTTACCCCACCGATCATCCCCCTGTTGGGTTCCCGTTGCATGTTGTATGGCCGAAAGACTCCTGCCGGCGCACTGCGGGAAAGGGGCCGTTCTCCGCCCTACGGACGATTTCGGTCACCGGGCGCCGAAGCGGTCGAACCCCGGACCACCAGCTCCGGCATGAACACGAACTCGCTGTGGGGAGCCGGTGTCCCGCCGATCTCCTCCAGGAGGGTCCGAACCGCCGCTTGGCCCATGGCCGGAACCGGCTTGCGGATCGTCGTCAGGGGCGGGTCGGTGAAGGCGATCAGCGGGGAGTCGTCGAAGCCCACGACCGAGATGTCCCGGGGGACCTCGAGACCCCGCTGGCGGGCCGCCCGTATGGCACCGAGGGCCATCATGTCGCTGGCGCAGACCACCGCCGTGCAGGCGCGGTCGATCAGGGCCGTGGCGGCTGCCTGGCCGCCCTCCAGGGTGTAGAGGGAGTGCTGGACCAGCTCGGACTCGATCGTCTCCGCGCCCAGGCCCAGCTGATCCTGCACCGCGCGGACGAAACCCTCGATCTTGCGCTGGACCGGCACGAAGCGCTTCGGGCCGAGGGCGAGGCCGATGCGGGTGTGGCCCAGAGAGACGAGGTGGGTGACGGCCAGGGTCATCGCCGCGCGGTCGTCGGGGGAGATGAAGGGGGCCTGGACCTTGGGCGAGAAGCCGTCGACCAGGACGTACGGCACGCCCTGGGCGCGGAGCTGCTCGTAGCGCTGCATGTCGGCCGTGGTGTCGGCGTGCAGGCCGGAGACGTAGATGATGCCGGCGACACCGCGGTCGACCAGCATCTCGGTCAGCTCGTCCTCCGTGGAGCCGCCCGGTGTCTGGGTGGCGAGGACCGGGGTGTAGCCCTGCCTCGTCAGAGCCTGGCCGATGACCTGGGCGAGGGCCGGGAATATCGGGTTCTCCAGCTCCGGCGTTATCAGGCCGACGAGGCCCGCGCTGCGCTGCCGCAGACGGACCGGGCGTTCGTAGCCCAGCACGTCGAGGGCGGCCAGCACGGACTGGCGGGTGGTGGCGGCGACGCCCGGCTTCCCGTTGAGGACGCGGCTGACGGTCGCTTCGCTCACCCCCGCCTGAGCAGCGATGTCGGCAAGCCGTGTGGTCACAGGGTGGGACTGTACCGGCCAGGTCTCCCCTTGCACACCAATGGGACGCCGTGTGCGAGCGGTTGAACGGCCCGGCCGGGGCTGCTGCGTCATCGGGCTCCCTCGTGAAAGTGATGGCAAGAGCTTGCAGAGTCTTGCACAACAGGCCCGTGCCCCGCTCTACAGCGGCTCAACCGCGCCAACAACGGTCTCATGGCGGTCGCCACCAGGTCACGCACGGATAACTTCGGAGACGTCTTGCACTTTTTTTCTGCAAGGTCTTTCGTCGTGCTTGCATCGCTGTTACGTTCACGTCGCCCGGCGGCGGCAACGGCGCAGTCGGCAAGTCGACACAGGCGGTGGACGGGACCGCCCCTGTGAACCGGACGGGCTTTCACCCTCAAGGAGAACTCATGCGGCGTGGCATAGCGGCCAGCGCGCTGGTGGCGTCCCTCGCCCTCGCGGCGACGGCCTGCGGCGGCGACAGCGACAGCGGCGACAAGGCCGACGGTCCGGTGACCCTCACCTGGTGGGACACCTCCAACGCCACCAACGAGGCACCGACGTACCAGGCCCTCGTCAAGGAGTTCGAGGCCGCCAACAAGGACATCAAGGTCAAGTACGTCAACGTCCCCTTCGACCAGGCGCAGAACAAGTTCGACACCGCCGCCGGTTCCAAGGGCGCCCCCGACGTGCTGCGCTCCGAGGTCGGCTGGACCCCCGCCTTCGCCAAGAAGGGCTTCTTCGCGCCGCTGGACGGCACCGAGGCCCTCAAGGACCAGGGGAAGTTCCAGCCCAGCCTGATCGAGCAGGCCAAGTACGAGGGCAAGACCTACGGCGTGCCGTTCACCACGGACACCCTCGCCCTCGTCTACAACAAGCAGCTCTTCGAGAAGGCCGGCATCAAGGAAGCCCCCAAGACCTGGGACGACCTGAAGAAGGCCGCCGCCACCGTCAAGGACAAGACCGGCGTCGACGGCTACTGGGGCTCCACCCAGGCCTACTACGCCCAGTCCTTCCTCTACGGCGAGGGCACCGACACCGTCGACGCCGAAGGCAAGAAGATCACCGTCGACTCGGCGGAGGCGAAGAAGGCGTACGGCACCTGGCTCGGCCTCTTCGACGGCAAGGGCCTGCACAAGGCCGACACCACCGCCGACGCCTACGCCCACATCCAGGACGCCTTCGTCAACGGCAAGGTCGCCGCGATCGTCCAGGGCCCCTGGGAGATCACGAACTTCTACAAGGGCTCCGCCTTCACGGACAAGGCCAACCTCGGCATCGCCACCGTCCCGGCCGGCTCCACCGGCAAGGCCGGCGCCCCGACCGGCGGCCACAACCTCTCGGTCTACGCCGGCTCGGACAAGGCCCACCAGGAAGCCGCGCTCAAGTTCGTCAACTTCATGACCTCGGCGAAGGCGCAGGAGACCATCGCCCTGAAGAACAACACGCTGCCCACCCGCGACGACGCCTACACCGCGCAGGTCAAGGCCGACCCGGGCATCGCCGGCTACCAGGGCGTCCTCGCCGCCGCCCAGCCGCGCCCGGCGCTGCCCGAGTACAGCTCCCTGTGGGGTCCGCTCGACACCGAGCTGCCCAAGATCGCCGGTGGCAAGGAGTCCCTCGACAAGGGCCTGAGCAACGCGAAGACCGCGATCGCCAAGCTGGTCCCGGACTTCAGCAAGTAAGCCCCGCGTGGCCGTCGGATCCCCCACTGGGGGAGGGATTCGGCGGCCACCGGCCTGTGCCTGCCCAGCCCACCCCCTTGAGTCCCCGAAGGTGTCGAACCATGACAGTCGCCATCGACCGAGCGACCGGCAAGCGGCGCGGTGAGCGAGACCCGCGACCCGGGCTGGGCCAGCGTCTGAAGCACGGCTACCAGAAGCACTGGTACGCCTACGCGATGATCGCCCCGGTGCTGATCGTCCTCGGCGTCCTCGTGCTGTACCCCCTGGTCTACGGCTTCTACCTCACCCTCACCGACGCCAACAGCCTCAACACGGCCCGCACCATCGGCGTCAACCACATCGACGCCACCTACCAGTTCATCGGCCTCGACAACTACGCCGACATCCTGTGGGGGCCGACGGCGTACGACCGCTTCTGGTCGCACTTCATCTGGACCATCGCCTGGACCGTGCTGTGCGTCGCCCTGCACTACTTCATCGGGCTCGGCCTCGCGTTGCTGCTCACCCAGAAGTTCCGCGGGCGCACGTTCTACCGCATGATCCTGGTCCTGCCCTGGGCCGTCCCCACCTTCGTCACCGTCTTCGGCTGGCGGTTCATGCTCGCCGACGGCGGCATCATCAACACCGCCCTCGACGCCCTGCACCTGCCCTCGCCGCTGTGGCTGGAGGACACCTTCTGGCAGCGGTTCGCCGCGATCATGGTCAACACCTGGTGCGGTGTGCCGTTCATGATGCTCTCGCTGCTCGGCGGCCTCCAGGCCATCGACCACTCGCTGTACGAGGCGGCCGAGATGGACGGCGCGAACGCCTGGCAGCGGTTCCGGTACGTCACCCTGCCAGGGCTGAGGTCCGTCAGCTCCACCGTCGTGCTGCTCGGTGTCATCTGGACCTTCAACCAGTTCGCCATCATCTTCCTGCTGTTCGGCAACACCGCACCGGACGCGCAGATCCTCGTCACCTGGGCGTACCACCTCGGCTTCGGACAGCAGCCGCGCGACTTCGCCCAGTCGGCCGCCTACGGCATCCTGCTGCTGGCCATCCTGATCGTCTTCACCTCCTTCTACCGCCGCTGGCTGAGCCGCAACGACCAGCAGCTCGCGATCTGAGGCAGGAGTCCCCATGAGCACCAGCACCGCCCCGACCTCCGTCGCGAAGACCGACCAGCCCACCGCGGCCGCCCCCAGTGGCACCGCCCGCCGCCGGGGCCGGCGCGGCCCTCTCGCCGCCCTCACCACCCACGGCATCCTGATCGTGGCGAGTCTCGTCGCCTTCTTCCCGGTCGCCTGGCTGATCTTCCTGTCCCTCGGCCCGGACAAGGACGACTATCTGCACCCCGGGCAGATCTGGCACAAGATGACGTTCGACAACTACACGTTCGTCCTGCAGCACACCGGCTTCTTCGACTGGCTGAAGAGCACCCTCGCCGTCACCCTCGGCACCACGGCCATCGGTGTGATCATCGCCGCCACCAGCGGGTACGCCGTCTCCCGGATGCGCTTCCCGGGCTACAAGAAGTTCATGTGGGTTCTGCTCGTCACCCAGATGTTCCCGGTCGCCGTCCTGATCGTGCCGATGTACCAGATCATGTCGGACCTGGGCCTCATCGACACCTACCTCGGTCTGACCCTCGTCAACTGCACCACCGTCGTGCCCTACAGCGCCTGGCTGCTCAAGGGCTACTTCGACACCATCCCGTTCGAGATCGACGAGGCGGGACGCGTCGACGGGCTCAGCCCCTTCGGCACCTTCCTGCGGCTGATCCTCCCGCTGGCCAAGCCCGGCCTCGCGGTCGCCGCCTTCTACAACTTCCTCACCGCCTTCGGCGAGGTCGCCTTCGCCTCGACGTTCATGCTGTCCGACACGAAGTACACGTTCGCCGTCGGCCTGCAGAGCTTCGTCAGCGAGCACGACGCCCAGCGCAACCTCATGGCCGCCACCGCCGTGCTGATCGCGATACCCGTCTCCGTCTTCTTCTACCTCGTGCAGAAGAACCTGGTGACCGGCCTCACCGCGGGCGGCACGAAGGGCTGACGCCCCAGGTGGAACAGCTCCCGCGCGCCTGTCGCGCGGGTGGCGGCCGCGGTGCCCATCCGACCCCGCTGTCACCGCGGCCGCCTCGTCACCGTCCCCGTCCCAAGAGCCCCATGACATCAACCCCGACACGCCACTTACGTTCCAAGGACACCATGAGCCAGCACTCCGCCGACCCGGCACCGAACTCCGCCGTCGCCACCGTCGTCAAGCGCCGCGACTGGTGGCGGGACGCGGTGATCTACCAGGTCTATCCGCGCAGCTTCGCCGACAGCAACGGCGACGGCATGGGCGACCTGGAGGGCGTACGAGCCCGCCTCCCGTACCTGCGCGACCTCGGCGTGGACGCCGTGTGGCTCAGCCCCTTCTACTCCTCGCCACAGGCCGACGCCGGCTACGACGTCGCCGACTACCGGGCCGTCGACCCCATGTTCGGCAGCCTGCTCGACGCCGACGCGCTGATCCGCGACGCCCGCGAACTGGGGCTGCGGATCATCGTCGACCTGGTGCCCAACCACTCCTCCGACCAGCACGAGTGGTTCAGGCGAGCGCTCGCAGACGGCCCCGGCTCGCCGCTGCGGGAGCGCTACCACTTCCGCCCCGGCAAGGGGAAGAACGGCGAACTCCCGCCCAACGACTGGGAGTCGATCTTCGGCGGCCCCGCATGGACGCGAGTCGACGACGGGGAGTGGTACCTCCACCTCTTCGCCCCCGAGCAGCCCGACTTCAACTGGGAGCACCCGGCCGTCGGCGACGAGTTCCGCTCGATCCTGCGCTTCTGGCTGGACATGGGCGTCGACGGCTTCCGCATCGACGTGGCACACGGACTGGTGAAGGCGGAAGGCCTCCCGGACCTGGGATCCCACGACCAGCTCAAGCTGCTGGGCAACGATGTCATGCCGTTCTTCGACCAGGAGGGCGTGCACGAGATCTACCGGCAGTGGCGTCACGTCCTCGACGAGTACGCGGGAAATGAAAAGGGGCCCGAAGGGCCTTCGTCAGAAGGGCGGTGGCGGGAGACGGGTGGGCGGATCTTCGTCGCGGAGGCGTGGACCCCGACCGTCGAACGCACCGCGAACTACGTCCGCCCCGACGAGCTGCACCAGGCCTTCAACTTCCAGTACCTCAGCACCGACTGGGACGCGAAGGAGCTCCGCAAGGTCGTCGACCTCACCCTGGAGGCGATGCGCCCCGTCGGCGCCCCCGCCACCTGGGTGCTGTCCAACCACGACGTCACCCGGCACGCCACCCGCTTCGCCAACCCGCCCGGCCTCGGCACCCAGATCCGCCTGGCCGGCGACCGCGCACTCGGCCTGCGCCGGGCTCGCGCCGCCACCCTCCTCATGCTGGCGCTGCCCGGATCGGCGTACATCTACCAGGGCGAGGAACTCGGCCTCCCGGACGTCGTCGACCTGCCCGACGAGGTGCGCCAGGACCCCGCGTACTTCCGCGGCGCCGGCCAGGACGGCTTCCGCGACGGCTGCCGGGTGCCGATCCCGTGGACGCGCACCGGATCGTCGTACGGCTTCGGCAGCGGTGGCAGCTGGCTGCCGCAGCCGGAGAGTTGGGGCGAGCTCAGCGTCGAGGCGCAGACCGGCGTCGCCGGCTCCACCCTGGAGCTGTACCGCACCGCCCTCACAGTCCGACGCGAACAGCCCGACCTGGGTGCGGGCGACGCGGTGGAGTGGCTCAGGGCCCCCGAGGGCGTTCTCGCCTTCCGGCGCGGTGACTTCGTCTGCGTGGCCAACACCGGCGGCGAGTCGGTGACGACCCCGGCCTACGGCCGTGTCCTGCTCGCCAGCGGCGAGGTGACGCAGGCGGACGGCGAGACGAAGGTCCCGTCGGACACGACGGTGTGGTGGACCACGGCCTGACAGCTGATCACGTTTCATGAGGGACCGCTTCGGCGGGCCCTCATGAAATTACTTGCTCTGAGTTTCAACTCTCTTGCTGTAAACCTTTCGTGGCGGTACGGTCACGCCGGCGCCCGGCAAAGACGCCTGGCCGTCGTCGCAAGGAGTACACGCCTGTGATATCGAGATGGTCCGTCACCGCGACCGCGCTCGCCGCCACTGCGGCAGCCCTCCTGGCCCCGGGCACCGCCCAGGCCTCCCCGCCCGGCACCAAGGACGTCACCGCCGTCCTCTTCGAGTGGAAGTTCGCCTCGGTCGCCAAGGAGTGCACCAACACCCTCGGCCCGGCCGGTTACGGCTACGTCCAGGTCTCCCCGCCCGCCGAGCACATCCAGGGCTCGCAGTGGTGGACGTCGTACCAACCGGTCAGCTACAAGATCGCGGGCCGCCTCGGCGACCGCGCGGCCTTCCAGAACATGGTGAACACCTGCCACGCGGCCGGTGTGAAGGTCGTCGTCGACACGGTCATCAACCACATGTCGGCGGGCAGCGGGACGGGGACCGGCGGCTCGTCGTACACGAAGTACGACTACCCGGGCCTGTACTCCTCCTACGACTTCGACGACTGCACCAGCCGGATCACCAACTACCAGGACCGCTGGAACGTCCAGCACTGCGAACTCGTGGGCCTCGCCGACCTCGACACCGGCGAGGAGTACGTCCGCAAGACCATCGCCGGCTATATGAACGACCTGCTCGGTCTCGGAGTCGACGGCTTCCGCATCGACGCGGCCAAGCACATCGACACCAATGACCTCGCCAACATCAAGTCGCGGCTGACGAACACGTCCGCGTACTGGAAGCAGGAGGTCATCTACGGCAGCGGAGAGGCCGTCCAGCCGACCGAGTACACGGGCAACGGGGACGTCCAGGAGTTCCGCTACGCCTACGACCTCAAGCGTGTCTTCAACAACGAGAACCTCGCCTACCTGAAGAACTACGGCGAGGGCTGGGGGTACATGAACAGCTCGGTCGCGGGCGTGTTCGTGGACAACCACGACACCGAGCGCAACGGCTCCACCCTGAACTACAAGGACGGCGCCAACTACACCCTGGCCAACGTCTTCATGCTGGCCTACCCGTACGGCGCCCCGGACATCAACTCCGGCTACGAGTGGTCCGACACGGACGCGGGACCGCCGGGCGGCGGGACGGTCAACGCCTGCTGGCAGGACGGCTGGAAGTGCCAGCATGCCTGGCCGGAGATCATCCGCATGGTCGCCTTCCGCAACGCCACGCGCGGCGAGTCGGTCACCAACTGGTGGGACAACGGGGGCGACGCGATCGCCTTCGGGCGGGGCGCCAAGGGCTATGTGGCCATCAACCACGAGTCGGGCAGCCTGAGCCGCACCTACCAGACGTCCCTCCCGGCGGGCACCTACTGCAACGTGCAGAACAACACGACGGTGAGCGTCAACGCCGGCGGTCAGTTCACCGCGACCCTCGGGTCCAACACCGCCCTGGCGATCTACGCGGGCAAGAGCAGCTGCTGAGCCGTTCCGCGTACCGCGCGTTGTGGTGCCCAACAACGCGCGGTACGCGGGGGGTTGACGGTTGTGGAGCCCGCCCCTACGGTTCCGCACTGACATGGGAGCGCTCCCACGATTGGGCGGGATCATGATGCGCAGACTCAGAACGTGGCTGGTGACGTCCTTGGCGGTCCTCCTGACGGCCGTCGGAGCCACCGCGGCCACCCTCCCCGAGGCCAGAGCGGCCACCACGGCGACCATCAACGGCTCCACCACCTACCAGCCCGTCGACGGCTTCGGTTTCTCCGAGCACTTCGGGCGGGCCGACATCATGCGCGGCTCCCAGGGGCTGCCCGCGCAGAAGCAACGCGAGATCCTCGACCTGCTGCTCAACCGCACGACCGGCGCCGGTCTGAGCATCCTGCGCCTCGGCATCGACTCGGGCATCCAGCCGACCGACCCGGGCGGTCCGAACGCCACCCCGAAGTACGTCTGGGACCGCCAGGACAAGGGCCAGCTGTGGCTCGCCCAGCAGGCCAAGGCGTACGGGGTGAACCGCTTCTACGCCGACGCGTGGACGGCGCCCGGCTATATGAAGACCAACGGCACGGACGCGGGCGGCGGGACGCTGTGCGGGCTTTCGGGGGCCACGTGCGCGAGCGGCGACTGGCGCCGGGCGTACGCCGACTTCCTGGTCCAGTACGCGAAGTTCTACGGCCAGGAGGGTATCCGGGTCACCGACCTCGGGTTCACCAACGAGCCCGACTGGACCGCCACATACGACTCGATGCGGCTCACCCCCGCCCAGGCCGCCGAGTTCACCAAGGTCCTCGGCCCGGTCGCGAACGCCGCCGGATACAAGGTGGCCTGCTGCGACTCCTTCGGCTGGACCCAGCAGAAGAGCTACAGCAGCGCGATAGAGGCCGACGCGACGGCGCGGGGCTACGTCGCCACCCACACCGGACACACGTACGCGAGCGCGGTCGACGGGCCCCTGCCGACCCAGAAGCGCACCTGGATGTCGGAGTGGTCGCCCAACGGCACCACTTGGAACGAGAACTGGGACGACGGCAGTGGCTACGACGGATTCACCGTGGCCTCCGCCCTCCACGACGCGCTCACCAAGGGCAACACCAGTGGTTACGTGTACTGGTACGGCGCCTCGACCGGCGCGACCCGCGGACTCATCCAGATGGACGGCGCCGACTACCACGTCTCCAAGCGCCTGTGGGCGATGGCCAACTACAGCCGCTTCATCCGCCCCGGCGCCACCCGCATCGGCGCCACGACCCCCGACGCCGACCTCAAGCTGTCGGCGTTCCGCAACACCGACGGCACGGTGACGGTCGTGGCGCTCAACGCGGCCACCAGCGCGCAGCAGGTGTCGTACAGCCTGCAAAACACCGGGATCACCACCGGCACGGCGACCCCGTACCTGACCAACGGCTCGAACAGCATGGCCCGGCAGTCAGCCGTCGCCGTCAGCGGGGGCTCGCTGACCGCCACGGTTTCGGCCCGGTCGCTCGTCACCTACACCATCAAGCGATAGGAGTCGCGATGCGCGTGACAAGACGTCTGGGGGTCTTACTCGGGGGGAGGCTCGCCTTGCTGTTCGACGTCAGCGCCGACGCGTACAGCATGGTGTACGTCAACTACTCGTGGCCAAAGCCGCCGGGATTGCAGAACGGGCATCACTGGCGGTGATGCTGCGTTTGCGTCCAGCCCCGCCCCACTGACGCGGTGGTGGGGCAGGGGCCGTTGACTCGGCCCCGCGTCGCCACAACTCCCACGCTCTCGCGCGAATGTTGCGGGAGCCGTTCCGGTCCGCGTGATCAACGAGTCCGCAGGACCGGCACGCGAACCAGGCCTGCGAGACCCGGTTCGCCTTGTCTACGTGGCCGCACTCGGCGCAGGTGCGCGATGTGTACGCCGGATCGACGTACACCACCGGTACCCCCGCCCGGCGGGCCTTGTACGCGATGAACGCCCCCAGCTGGGCAAACGACCAGCTGGCGTGGGTGGCCCGTTGGGGCTTGCGAAGCCGTACCCGCTCGCGGATGCCCGTCAGTTCTTCCAGGGCGATTCCGCGACCGGTGCGTTCTGCCTCGGCCACCACGTGTTTCGCGATTTTGTGGTTGATGTCTCGAGCCCGCCGCGCCTCCTTGCGGCGCCGCTTTTTCAGGCGGCGTTTGGAGGACGGAGTGTTCTTGCGTTGCAACTTGGCACGGAGGGTGCGTTCGCGGACCCGCACGCGGTTGAGTTCGCGGCCGTCCATGATTTCGCCGTCCGAGGTGGTGGCGATGTTCACGATGCCTAGGTCGATGCCGAGGAAATCCACCGCATCGGTGTTCAGCTCGGCTTCGGGCACCTCGCAGGTGGCGCTGAGGAACCACATGCCGTCCCGGCACACCAGGTCGGACTCGCCCCTGCGATACAGGGCCAGCATGGCCAGTTGCTCGGTCGACGCAGTGAACGCCACGTCTTTCACGCGCCCGCACACAGTCCAGATCGAGATCCGCCGTTCGGTGATTTGGCAGGACAGCATCCGGTCGTCGTAGGGCTGTGCGCTCTCCGGCCGAAACGTGACCGGCTTCTCGGTGGCCTTCCGATATCGCTTGGAGCCTGGCCTCCCCAGATTTCCGGCCTTCAGGTTGGCCTTGAGCGTGGTGTACGCATCGCACGTCTTCTTGATCACGTGCTGGGCGGCTTGCGCGCCCAGCCCCCACCGGGCCTTGACCTCACCGTAGGCGTGCTCGCGCAGAGCGAAGTTGTGCTTCACATCTCTTTCGAAGGCAACGCTGCTAGCCCAGGTGGCCGCCTCGTTGCAGGCGAGCACCGTCGCCTCAAGTGCCGCCGCCTGGACGGGCGTCGGCAGCAGCTTCACTTGCACCACGACCTTCACACACGCGACGCTAGCGGGCCCCTCTGGGTCCGCGCATTCGAACAGGGAAAAGTCTCCGGATCTTCTGATCCGATGTTCCGCACCACGGCGAGATGATCCGGGCGGGCGTCGACCAGACCTTCACCATCAACCGTGCCGGCTGCAGTACCTGTACCCAGTACCTGTACCCAGGGCCTGAACCCCTCGGCAACCGGCCCCTACAACACCCTGCCCTGGTGGCTCGGCCTGCTGACGCAGACCAACTCCACCTGCTGAAAGTTCTTTCCGTTTGTTTCAGGACTCTTGCTGTAAGCGTTTCGACGGCGATACGTTGCGCCCGGGGTCGGACCCAACAGAGCCGTCATCGCAAGGAGTCCACGTCAGTGATACCCAGATGGCCGGTGCCCTCAAGGCGCCGTACCGCACATGCCGGACGGGTCGCTGCGGTCACCGTGACCGCGCTGGCCGCAGCACTCGTCCAGCCCGTCGCCGCCCGGGCCGACACCCCGCCCGCCCCGCCGTCCGACGCGAGGCTCGCCGCTGAGCCCGCCCGGCACGACGACACACGCGAGCAGTTCTACTTCGTCCTACCGGATCGTTTCGCCAACGGGGACACCGCCAACGACAAGGGCGGCCTGACCGGTTCCCGTCCTAGCACCGGCTACGACCCCACCGACAAGGGCTTCTACCAGGGTGGTGACCTCAAGGGCCTGACCAAGCGGCTCGACTACATCAAGGGCCTCGGCACCACCTCCATCTGGATGGCCCCGATCTTCAAGAACCGGCCCGTGCAGGGGACGGGAAGCAACGCCTCAGCCGGCTACCACGGTTACTGGATCACCGACTTCACCCAGGTCGACCCGCACTTCGGCACCAACAAGGACCTGGAGACCCTCATCTCCAAGGCGCACGCCAAGGGCATGAAGGTCTTCTTCGACGTCATCACCAATCACACGGCGGACGTCGTCGACTACGAGGAGAAGTCCTACGAGTACCTCTCCAAGGGCGCCTTCCCCTACCTGACGAAGGACGGCGAGCCCTTCGACGACGCCGACTACGCGGGCAGTTCTGATGTCCCGGCCGTCGACGCCGACTCCTTCCCACGCACACCCGTCGCGTCCTCGGCTGTCAGGAAGGTCCCCTCCTGGCTCAACGACCCGACGATGTACCACAACCGGGGTGACTCGACCTACGCGGGCGAGTCGACCACGTACGGCGACTTCTCCGGGCTCGACGACCTGTGGACCGAGCGTCCCGAGGTCGTGAAGGGCATGGAGCGGATCTACCAGCGCTGGGTCAGGGACTTCGACATCGACGGTTTCCGCATCGACACCGTGAAGCACGTCGACATGGAGTTCTGGACCCAGTGGGCGACGGCTCTGGACGCCTACGCGGCCAGGCACGGGCGCGACGACTTCTTCATGTTCGGCGAGGTCTACTCCGCCGACACGAACATCACGTCCCCGTACGTCACCCAGGGCCGCCTCGACGCCACGCTCGACTTCCCCTTCCAGGAGGCAGCCCGGCAGTACGCCTCGCAGGGCGGCAGCGCGCGGAAGCTGGCGTCCGTCTTCGGGGACGACTACAAGTACACGACCGACAAGGCCAACGCGTACGAGCAGGTCACCTTCCTCGGCAACCACGACATGGGGCGTATCGGGTACTTCCTGAACCACGACAACCCGAAGGCCACCGACGCCGAACTCCTCACCAAGGACAGGCTCGCCAACGAACTGATGTTCCTCAGCCGCGGCAACCCGGTCGTCTACTACGGCGACGAGCAGGGCTTCACCGGCGCAGGCGGGGACAAGGACGCCCGCCAGACCATGTTCGCCTCGCGCACCGCCGACTACCTCGACGACGACGAGATCGGCACCGACCGCACCCACGCGAGCGACGCCTACGACACAGACGCACCGCTGTACCGGCAGATCGCCACCCTCGCCAAGCTCCGCAAGGCCAACCCGGCCCTCACCGACGGCGTGCAGACCGAGCGCTTCGCTGCGGACGGGGCCGGCGTCTACGCCTTCTCACGCACCGGCACCGACAAGGCTGAGTACGTCGTCGCCCTCAACAACGCCGGCGAGGCGAAGTCGGCGACGTTCGCGACCGGCTCGGCGAACATGGCGTTCCGGGGCATCTACGGCAGCAAGGACACCCTGAAGTCCGACGCCGACAAGAAGATCACCGTCACGGTTCCGGCCGGCTCGGCGATCGTTCTCAAGGCGGCCGGCGAGCTCGCCCAGCCGTCCGCCAAGCCGACGATCACCCTCAAGGTCCCGGATGCCGGCGCCACCGGCACCGTCGAGCTGAGCGCCGATGTCGACGGCGGGCAGCTCAACCGGGTCGTCTTCGCCGCCCAGGTCGGTAACGGCAAGTGGCGGACGCTCGGCTCCGCCGACCACGCCCCCTACAAGGTCACCCAGACCCTCACCAAGGACGTACCGGCCGGCATGGCCCTGCGCTACAAGGCGGTCGTGATCGACTCGGCCGGGCGGACGTCGAGCGCCACGGCGGACAGCCTCACCGGTACTGCGCCCGCCCCCGAAACGCCCACCGCCTCCTCCCGCGACTACGCGGTCGTCCACTACAAGCGCACCGACGGCGACTACGCCGACTGGGGCCTATACGCCTGGGGCGACCTCGCCGACGGGGAGTCCACGAACTGGCCCGACAGCCACCCCTTCGCCGGCCGGGACGCCTACGGCGCCTTCGCCTACGTCAAGCTGAAGCCGGGTGCCTCGAACGTCGGCTTCCTCGTCATCGACAAGCAGGGCGACAAGGACGTCTCCGCCGACCGCACGATCGACGTCACCAGGACGGGTGAGGTCTGGATCGAGCAGGGCAAGGAGGACGTACGGACCGAACGGCCCGACTACCCGGCGCAGGACAAGGCCAAGGCCGTCCTGCACTACCACCGCGCCGACGGGAACTACGACGGCTGGGGGCTGCACGTCTGGACGGGTGCCGCCGGCCCCACCGAGTGGTCGAACCCGCTGAAGCCGGTGAAGACTGATGCCTATGGCGCTGTCTTCGAGGTGCCGCTCACCGAGGGTGCCACCAGTCTCAGCTACATCATCCACAAGGGCGACGAGAAGGACCTGCCCTCCGACCAGTCGCTGGACCTCACGGCGAACGGCCACGAGGTGTGGCTGTTGAACGGCCAGGAGAAGTACCTGCTGCCGCAGCCCGCGGGCAGCGCGGCCGCCCTCGACCTGTCCACCTCCAAGGCGGTCTGGATCGACCGGAACACCATCGCCTGGAACGGCTCCGACGCGGCCGCCTCCAGCCAGCTGCTGTACTCCCGCGACGGCTCGATCGAGGTGAAGAGCGGCGCGCTGACCAGTGACGACGAGCGCTGGCTGCGGCTGTCCAGGACCACCCTCACCGACGCGCAGAAGGCGAAGTTCCCGCACCTGAAGGACTACACCGCCTGGTCCGTCGACCCGCGCGACCGCGACCGGGTGCGCGAGGCGCTGCGCGGGCAGCTCGTCGCCTCCCAGCGGGCCGTGAACGGCGCGGTGCTCGCGGCGACCGGCGTACAGATCGCCGGCGTGCTCGACGACCTGTACCCCGGGGCGACGAAGGCGCGGCTCGGGCCGACGTTCCGCGACGGGCGGCCGACGCTGGCCGTCTGGGCGCCGACGGCACAATCGGTGAAGCTGGAGCTCGACAGCTCAACCGTCGCCATGAAGCGGAACGACACCACCGGCGTCTGGTCCGTCACCGGCCCCGCGTCCTGGAAGAACAAGCCCTACCGGTACGTCGTCCAGGTGTGGGCGCCCAGTGTCCGCAAGGTCGTCACCAACAAGGTCACCGACCCCTACTCCCTCGCCCTCACCGCGAACTCCGGGCGCAGCCTCGTCGTCGACCTCGACGACAGGTCCCTCGCGCCGAGCGGCTGGTCGGGGCTCGCCAAGCCGAAGGCCGTGCCGCTGAAGGACGCCCAGATCCAGGAGCTGCACATCCGGGACTTCTCCGTGGCGGACCGGACGGCGAAGCACCCCGGCACCTACCTCGCGTTCGCCGACCAGGACAGCGACGGCTCCAAGCACCTGCGGGAGCTGGCGAAGGCGGGCACGTCCTACGTTCACCTGCTGCCCGCGTTCGACATCGCGACGATCCCCGAGAAGAAGTCCGACCAGGCGAGAACGGACTGCGATCTCGCCTCCTACCCGGCCGACTCCGACCGGCAGCAGGAGTGCGTCGGGAAGATCGCCGCGAAGGACGCCTTCAACTGGGGCTACGACCCGTACCACTACACGGTCCCCGAGGGCTCGTACGCCACCGACCCCGACGGCACGGAACGCACCGTCGAGTTCCGGAAGATGGTCAAGGCGCTGAACGAGGACGGCCTGAGGGTCGTCATGGACGTCGTCTACAACCACACCGCGGCGAGCGGCCAGGCGGACACCAGCGTCCTCGACCGGATCGTGCCCGGCTACTACCAGCGGCTCCTCGCCGACGGCTCGGTGGCGAACAGCACCTGCTGCGCCAACACGGCCACCGAGAACGCCATGATGGGCAAGCTGGTCGTCGACTCGATCGTCACCTGGGCCAAGGAGTACAAGGTCGACGGCTTCCGCTTCGACCTCATGGGCCACCACCCGAAGGCGAACATCCTCGCGGTCAGGAAGGCCCTCGACGCGCTCACGCCCGCGAAGGACGGCGTCGACGGCAAGAAGATCATCCTCTACGGCGAGGGCTGGAACTTCGGCGAGGTCGCCGACGACGCCCGGTTCGTCCAGGCCACGCAGAAGAACATGGCCGGCACCGGCATCGCCACCTTCTCCGACCGCGCCCGGGACGCGGTGCGCGGCGGCGGCCCCTTCGACGAGGACCCCGGCGTCCAGGGCTTCGGGTCCGGGCTGTACAACGACCCCAACTCATCGACACACAACGGCACTTCCGCCGAGCAGAAGGCCCGCCTGCTGCACTACCAGGACCTGATCAAGGTCGGTCTCTCCGGGAACCTCGCCCGCTACCGCTTCACCGACACCGGCGGCAAGGAGGTCACCGGCGCCGAGGTCGACTACAACGGCGCCCCCGCCGGCTACGCGGACGCCCCCGGCGACGCCCTCGCCTACGCCGACGCGCACGACAACGAGTCGCTGTTCGACGCGCTGGCCTACAAGCTGCCCGCGTCGGTGAGCGCGTCCGACCGGGCCCGGATGCAGGTCCTCGCCATGGCCACGGCGACCCTCTCGCAGGGCCCGTCCCTCTCCCAGGCGGGCACCGACCTGCTGCGCTCCAAGTCCCTCGACCGCAACTCCTACGACAGCGGCGACTGGTTCAACGCGATCCACTGGGACTGCCGGGACGGCAACGGCTTCGGGCGCGGGCTGCCGATGGCGGCCGACAACGCCTCCAAGTGGCCGTACGCGGTGCCGCTGCTCGGCTCGGTCGCGGTCGGCTGCGAGCAGATCGAGGGGGCCTCGGCGGCCTACCGGGACCTGCTGAGGATCCGTACGAGCGAGAAGGACTTCTCCCTCGGCACGGCCGAGCAGGTCCAGTCCCGGCTCTCCTTCCCGCTCTCGGGGAAGGACGAGACACCCGGCGTGATCACCATGTTCCTCGGTGACCTGGTCGTCGTCTTCAACGCGACCCCGACGGCACAGGAGCAGCGCGTCGCCTCGCTCGCCGGTACGGGCTACCGGCTGCACCCGGTGCAGGCGGCGGGCGCGGACTCCGTGGTCAAGGCCGCCGGGTACGAGGCTGCCTCCGGCACGTTCGCCGTCCCGGGGCGCACGGTCGCCGTCTTCTCTCGGACGGCCCGATCGGAGACCGATTAGGGTGAGCGTGTTGCCATAGAACAGGAGTGCCCATGCCGCAGATCACCGTCGACTACTCGGCTCGGCTGGCGGAGGACTTCGACCGCCCGGGCTTCGCTCAGGCGCTGCACGCCGCGACGGTCGAGATAGCGGCCGCCAAGCCGCCGGCCTGCAAGACGCAGTTCCGCCCGACCGAGGACACCGTGGTCGGCCCCGACACCGCGGGGCACGCCGTCGTGCACGTCCACATCGGTCTGCTGGCCGGCCGCACGGAGGAGACCAAGGCCCGGCTCACCGAGACCGCCCTGGAACTGCTGCGGCAGCACCTGAAGCCGGCCGAGGGCCTGGCGCTGCACGCCTCCGCCGAGGTACGCGACCTCGACCCCTCGTACCGGAAGTTCGAGGTCTAGGACGCGAGGGCGAGCAGTCGGCCGACGAGTTCGCTGAACGGACCGTCGGCCGGCTCGTCCTTGAGCATGCCGCGCAGGATCGTGCTCATCTCCTGGTCGTAGGCGGCGCTGACCGCGGCGAGCGCGGCGAAGTCGTGCACGAGTTGCGCCTCCAGCTCGGCGCGCGGGATGCGTCGGCCGTCCAGCCAGATCAGCGCGGTCGACTCGGCGAGCGAGATCCACGACCGGACGATCAGTTCCAGTCGCGCGGGCGGCTCGGTGACGTCCAGGTGCGAAAGGATCTGGTCATACGCGGCCTGGCGCACGGAGTCGACGAGCGCGTTGGTGGTGGAGGAGCCAACCGCCGGGCCGCCGCGCATCAGTGCCGAGAAACCGGGCCCGTGTTCGTCGACGAAGTCGAAGTAGCGGCGCATCACCCGCAGCAGTCGCGCGCCGAGCGGCCCCACCTGCGGTTCGGCGAACCGGCCCGCCAGATCCTCCGACGCGCGCTTCAACGCGGCCTCGTACAGGCTGAGTTTGCCGGGGAAGTAGTGGTAGACGAGCGGGCGCGAGATGCCCGCAGCGGACGCTATCTCGTCGATGGAGACCTCGTCGGGCGAACGCCGGCTGAAGAGTTCGAGGGCGACGCCGATCAACTGCTGCCGTCGCTCCTCGACACCCATGCGACGACGAACTCCGGTAGTCATGCGAACACTCTACCGATCGGATCCGGCCGCGAACGGACCGGATCGGCCACGGTTGTTCACATGGCCGGCGCCCGCTGATCACTTCTACCCCAGCCCGTTGATCGACCGCCCGTCCGTCAACGTGCTCTTCAGTTCGGCCTGGGCCCCCTGTTGCGCCTTCACCGCCAGCAACCGTCCCCGCGAGGTCGCGGTGATACCGCCCGTCGCCGCGATGGACGCCGTGTTCTTGCTGCCCGCGGCGAGCAGGTACCAGTGACCCCCCGCCGACTTCCACAACACCCCGGCCAGCACGTGCGGATCACGCGGTCCGCACGCCGGCACGTCCGCGGCCTTCGCCACCACCGCCCCGACCGGCAAGCGCGGCGTCCCGAACTGCGCCAGCACCCGGGGACCGCCGCCCCGCCACGTCTCCGCACGCGTGCACACCCACGCGCCGGAACCGCTCCCGTCGGGCAGCGGCTGGCTCGCGTACTTCCACGCGTTCACCGACCGCACGCCCTGGCCGCGCGCGTCCGCCAGCGAGCAGGCGAACGGGGCCCAGACACGCAGCGCCTCCGCCCCTCTCACCTCGCGCGACTTCCCCGGCCGCCCAGCCGAGAGGTGGGCGGGCACCAGCTCGCCCAGGTCGGTCAGCAGCCGCGTGCCGGAGGCGTCCGTCACCTGGAGAGCGTTCCACGACGTGCACGTCCCCGTCCGGGCCGCGGGGCCGGCCAGCGGTGAGGTGATCCCGTCGGTCACCGTCAGGGCCATCGCACCGGCGCCCGGCTTCAGCAGGTCCCGCTCGGCCGCCTTCGTCACCCACGGCGCCGTGAGGTAGCGGACGTTGCCGTCGGCCCGCTCCAGGACCACCGCGCTCGCCTCGGCCCCGCGCGCGCCGTCGGCCCGGGCGAAGTCGAGGGCGGCGCCGGCCGTGCCGTCCTTCGGCTCGGCGTACCGGGCGATGCGCAGACCGTCGTACAGGATCACCACGCGCGCGTTGTCGACGTTGCCCGCGTACAGCAGCTGGGGCGGTCCGGCGGGGCCACCGGACTGGGTGCCGGGGGTCGCCGAGACGCGGACGGTCTCGCCGGGCCGCGCCCAGACCGCGAGCGCGCGGCGCAGCAGCGCCGAGTCGCCGGTGAGGTCGCCGCGCGCGGGCCACACGGAGAAATCGGCGCGGGTGGCGGTGCGCCAGGCGGTGGGCGCGGCCCGGGTCACCCGGCCGGGATCCAGGGCGGCCTCGGCCGCGGAGTTCTTCGCGTACGGCGGGGCGGCGGCGCCGTCGGGGCCCCAGCCGTCGCCGGGCAGCGCGACCAGCGCGCCGCACACGGCGAGGGCCGCGGCCGCGGCGAGCGCGGCCTTCGTGTACTGCCTGCGCCGCATCAGGTCGGTGGGCCGGGCCTGGAGCGAGCAGGGGTCGAACTCGGGGGAGTCGAGCAGCGCGTACTGCGCGCCGACCTCGTCGGCCTCCCGCAGCGCGTCCGCGGGGTCGTCGACGCCGGCCGCGGTCAGCACCTTGCGGATGTCCGCGTCGGGCAGCTTCTCGAGGCCGCGCAGCACGTACGTGGCCCGGGCCGGGCCGGTGAGCGCGGACAGCCGCTGGTCCAGGGCGAGTTCGTCGGCGCCGCCCGAGCGGGGGAAGAGGCGCAGGCCCCACACCTGGGGCAGCAGCGGCGGCAGCTGGGAGCGCCTGGGCCAGACCCTGCCCTTCATCGGCAGGCCCGCCTCCAGTGCCGTGCGCAGCACCTGGAGGCGGACGTACGCGTAGCCGGCGTCGGCGCCGACGCCCCCCGACGACTGGGCCGGGATCACGGGTGCGGACGTCCGGCCCCGGGGCAGCGCGCGCTGGGCGAGGGCGTGGGCGGCCAGGACGCGCCTGCCCCGGCCGAGGCTCGGCGGCAGCACCAGGTAGGCGATCCGGACGAGCCGTGGGTAGTGCTCGACGAGCGCGGCCTCGGCCTGTTCGAGCGAGGCGGAGAGCGTGGAGGAGGGGTGCTGGGCGACATCCTGTGACTGCACGTTCAGCAGAACGAGCGAATCGGTGGATGGTCACCGCCACCCGGGCGACTCACTCTTCCGGTGCAACCAGGGCCCGCGCGTAGTTCGCCATCGATCGCTGGTAGCGCGGCAGATGGGCCGCCAGGGCGCCCAGGACCAGGGACAGGCCCTCGCGGTCGCGGCCGAGGCTCGACAGGCACAGCGCGAGGGTTGCACGTACCGCGTCGTCCAACTCGTCGGAGGGTGCGTCCAGTTCGGGCGTCAGCAGCTTGACGCCCTCCTCGGCCTGCCCGATGTTCCTGAGCGAGCTCGACAGCTGGATCTTGGCGCGCCTGCCCTTGTAGCCGTTCAGGCCGCGCGCCAGCGCCTCCCGGTAGAGCGGGGCCGCCTTGTCCGAGTGGCCGGTCGAGTCCCAGGCGCACGCCTGTTCGAATGGGCCGAGGGGGCTGTCGTCGGGCAGTTCGGAGACGAGCTTGTCGATCACGGCCCGGAACTTGGCCGCGTCCTCCTCGGCGTAGTCGTCGAAGGTCGCCCAGGCGGCGGTCACACGATCTTCCCAGTCTTGGTCCACCGGGTCACTTTCGCACGGGTGTGCCCGTCGTGACCGGTATTTTGAGCGGTCCGCACCCGGGAGCCGTATCCAGGACGAGGCTCTCGCAGGGAGGACAGATGAAGGTGACCCGACCGATGCTCGCGCTGAGCGGCGCCGCGCTGATGCTGGCGCTGGCGGGCTGCGGCTCCGGCTCCGGCTCCGACAAGGAAACGAAGGCCGTCCCGTCGGCGGCCACCGGCAGCCTGGAGCACCTGGCCGCCGAGGTGAAGTGCACGCCGAACATGCAGACCGACGCCGACGAGATCCGTCAGGCCATCTGCAAGGTCCCCGACGGCAAGTTCATCCTGGCGACCTTTGCCACCGACCGCGGCCAACGCGAGTGGATCAACGGGGCCAAGGACTACGGCGGCCACTACCTGGTCGGCCGCAAGTGGGTGGCCGTGGGCGAGACCAGCACGGTGGTGGCGCTGCGCAAGACGCTCGGCGGCGACATCGAGGAGGGCGCCGACCACACCGCGCACGAGGGGTCGCACGAGCCCTCCGAGGGCGCGACCCACTCCGGTCACTGACCGGGCCTGGCACACGAGAAAGCCGGCGGTGAGGAATCCTCACCGCCGGCTTTCTCGGTTGATCAGTGGATCAGTCGATCACTGGATCACTTGCACTGCTTGCCGGTGTTGATGCAGTTGACCATCTGGTTCATCGTGTTCTGCGAGAAGAAGTTGATGAAGTCGTTGTGGTCGGTGATCGGCTTGTGCAGGTTCTCCGGGAAGGTGTCCACCGCGTACGGGGCCACCACCTGGCCGTTCTGCAGCTTCGGCGCCGGGATGTTGTAGGTCAGACGGACCTGGAGCTGGGGGATCGCCTTGAAACCGTTGGCGCAGGTGCCGTCCGCCTGGGCGAACGCCACGTGCGTACGGTGGTTGGCGCTGTCGATGTTCTTGCCGTCCCAGCAGCTCTGGAAGTTGGTCGTCCGGACGACCTGGCTGCCCTGCGGGCAGATCGGGTACTTGTCCTTCAGCTGCACCTTGTTCTCGAAGCCGGTGCAGCTCCAGTTCACGTTGGCGTTGGCGTTGCCGTTGACGAAGGCCTTCGCGTCACCGGTGATGATGCGCAGGGCCGTCGGCATCGCGACGACGTTGCCCTTCTTGTTGCCGACGAACTTCAGCTGCGCCTGGGCGGGCTGAAGGATCTTGCCGACGTTGCCTTCCTTGCCGCCACCGTCGTTGTTCTGGTCGAAGTCCTGCGAACCGTCCTGGAGACGCAGCACCGGCCAGAAGTACGACGACTTGTCGCCCTGGTTCTGGCAGCTGGTGCCGGCACCCGCCAGCTCCTGGTCGCTCGCGAAGGCGTCGTTGTTCTGGTTGCCGACGTAGTCGTGCAGGTGGTGCGCGCCGTTGGTGACACCGGGGGCGACAATCACGTTGTCCGTGTTGTGGTTGTCGTTGCCGTTGGTGCCACAGTTCGAGGTGAAGGTGCCCCTCGAACCGCTGTTGCCGTTCGCGGGGAGGCCGTTCTGGCCCACACCCAGCTGGGCGTTGCCCTGGACCTTGGTGATGTCCACGAAGTCCGCCGCGACCGGGCCGTTGCCGCCCTGGCCGCCGTTGCCCTGCTGGCCGCCCTGCTGCTGGCCACCGTTCTGCTGGCCGCCCTGCTGCTGGCCGCCGTTGTTCTGGCCGCCCTGCTGCTGACCGCCGTTCTGCTGCTGGCCGCCGTTGTTCTGGCCGCCCTGCTGCTGACCGCCGCCCTGCTGCTGGCCACCGTTCTGCTGCTGGCCGCCGTTCTGCTGACCGCCGTTCTGCCCACCGGCGTTGGTCTGCGCGTTGGCGGCCTGCGCGGTGCAGGCGGAGAGCTGGCTCAGCTGGCTGTTGAAGCTGCCACCGACGCGCTGGATGTTGATCCGGATACGGTCGATCGTCGCGGCCCGCTTCTCCTTCAGGGGACCGACGATCGCGTTCTGGACGAAGCTGGCGTCGCCCGCCTGGGCCTGGCGCGTGGAGGCGAGCCGGGCGTAGGCCTCGGTGATCTGCTTGTCGAGGAGCGCCAGCTCCTTCGCCACGCCGTTACGTGCCCCGTTCGGCACGTTCGTGAGCTTCTGACCCACGTCCGGGCAGGCGATGGTCGCGACCTGTGCGGCGGCGGCGGCCTTGGTCTGGTTCTGAGCCGAGTTGTTGGACTCGTGCGCCGAAGCGTAGAAGTTCGCCCAGATCAGCCCGCCCCCACCGAGCGCTAGGGCCGCCGATGCTGCCACGGCCTTCGTGGCCATCGACGAACGGCGTTTACGTGTGTTGCGTCCCATGGAACTCCTCTGACTTCCTTGCGGGGCAGCATCGAGGCGCCCGACAGGAGTGAAGCGGCGCTCTCTCTTACGCACGCCGTCCCAGAGGTGTTCAGCCGTCTCAGAAATTGATGAGGAACCTGTGAGTCAAGAGGTGAGACAATTCACCCCCAACTACCTCGTCGATGCTGGTAGTTGGGGGTGTGAAGATTTCCGGCTCAACGGTCCCGGTTCAGGTGGGCGAGCACGGCCAGGACGCGCCGATTGTCGTCGTCCGAGACCTCAAGTCCCAGTTTGGTGAAAATGTTGGCGGTGTGCTTGGCGATGGCCCGTTCCGTCACGACGAGCCGGCCCGCGATCGCCGCGTTGGTCCGGCCCTGCGCCATCAGCTCCAGCACCTCCAGCTCCCGGGGCGTCAACCGGTCGAGCGGCCGGCCGTCGCCCGACCGCCGCGCCAGCAGCTGCTGGATCACCTGCGGATCCATCGCCGTACCGCCCGCCGCCACCCGCCGTACGGCGTCCACGAACTGCTCCGCGTCGAACACCCGGTCCTTCAGCAGGTACCCCACCCCGCCACTGCCGTCGGCGAGCAGCTCACGCGCGTACAACTGCTCCACGTGCTGCGAGAGGACGAGCACCGGAAGGCCCGGTCTGTCCCGGCGGGCCCGCAGCGCGCACTGCAGGCCCTCGTCCGTGTGCGTGGGCGGCAGGCGTACGTCCACCACCGCCACGTCGGGGCGGAGTTCGGCCAGCGCCCGGTCCAGCTCGGGGCCGCTCTCGACGGCGGCGGCGATCTCGAAGTCATGGGCCTGAAGGAGCCGGACCAGACCGTCGCGCAGCAGGAACAGGTCTTCGGCTAGGACAACGCGCAAGGGATCTCCATGGTCACCATGGTGGGACCGCCGGCGGGGGAGCTGACGGCCAGGACGCCGTCGAATGTACCGAGCCGCCGCTCGATCCCGGCCAGGCCCGAATCGGCCCCGACCACCGCACCGCCCTTGCCGTTGTCGGTGACGGACATCCGCAGATGGCCGTCGGCGTGGTGCAGGTCGATCCAGATCCGGTCGGCGCCGGAGTGCTTGACGGCGTTGGTGAGCACCTCGCTCACCGCGAAGTACGCGGCCGACTCCACCGGCGCGTCCGCGCGGCCGCCGTCGAGGTCCACGGTCACCTCCGTCGCGAGGGGCAGCCGCAGCGCCAACGCCCGTACGGCGTCGCCGAGGCCGCGCTCGGCGAGCACCGGCGGATGGATGCCGCGCACCAGGTCGCGCAGTTCGGCGAGGGCGTCGACGGAGGACTGGCGGGCCTGCGAAAGGAGCTGCCTGGCCTGCTGCGGGTCCTTGTCCAGGAGCGTCTCGATGGTCCCGAGGTCCATGCCCATGGCGACGAGCCGCGCCTGCGCCCCGTCGTGCAGGTCCCGCTCGATGCGGCGCAGTTCGGCGGCGGAGGTGTCGACCGCGTCGCGGCGGGTCTCGGTGAGCACCCGCACCCGCTCGGCCAGTTCGGCCTGACTGGGGGAGAGCAGGGCCTTGGTGAGGGTGAAGTGGACCTGGAACGCGCTCACGGCGTACCGGTGCGCGACGATGAGGAGGACGGCGGCCAGGGCGGCGGCGCCGAACGCGGAAATCTGGTCGCTGACCGGCACGAAGCCGTACCAGTACGGTCCGTACTCGCCGTAGGCCCCACCCGTCATGACCCGCCACAGGCCCATCGCCAGCGCGAATCCCTCCAGCGGGTAGAGGACCAGGACGGCGGGCAGCAGCGCGGTCAGGAACCCGGCCGTCATGTCCACCAGCAGCCACTGAAGATCCCGCCAGGTCGCCGGATCCCGCAGCAGCGCGTAGGTGCGCGTCCACGGGTTGGCCGTCTCGGGCATCGGCCGGTACGCCGACGGGATGCGCACCCCGCCCCACCGCTCGGCGAGCACCCGCCGCCGGTCGGCGAAGGCACGCACCCCCTTCACCACGTACGGAGTGGTGAGGACCCCGACCCCGATCGGTATCAGCGCCATGGACACGAGGGAGAGGCAGAAGCCCAGGACGGCCAGGGGCAGCGACACGACGGCCAGCAGGAGCCCCCGCCCGGCGGCGAGCACCATCCCCCGTGCCCTCGAACCGACCTCGCCGCTCTTCGAGTTGGTGTTCATGCCGTCAGTCTGGCCGAGCCGCCGACCGGCGGTCACTGGCCCGAAGCCCCCGGTCAGGAGGTGGTGCCAGGTACACCCCCGGGATCCGGTGCAGCCGTGGCCGCCGCGAGCACCCTCGCCTCCACCTCCGGGTCGAGGCCCTTGCGCGTCCGGTCCGGCCGCTGCGGCGCCGTGCCGCCGATCTCCTTCAGCCACGCCCACGTGTCGGCCACGGTGTCGGCGACGGGACGGCAGTGCAGCCCCGTCGCCACGGCCCGGGAGACGTCCGCGGCGTGCAGCGCGTCGTGCATGTCGCTGCCCGGCGGCACCCACACCGGCAGCTGCGTCCACGGCTCGATGCCCGCGCCGAGGACGACGTCGGGGTCGGTCCAACGCAGCTCGGCCGCACCGCCGGTGACGTGCGCGCAGGCGTCGAGCAAGGTGCCCATGGTGGCGTGTCCCTGCGGGCTCATCAGGTTGTACGGTCCGCTCAACTCCCGCTCCACCGCCCCGAGGATCCACTCGGCGAGGTCGCGGACGTCGACGTACTGCAGGGGCAGGTCGCGCGGCCCGGGTGCCAGGACCGGCCCGCCCCGGGCGATCCGGGTCAGCCACCAGGGCAGCCGGCCGACGTTCTCGTACGGGCCGAGGATCAGCCCGGCCCGTACGAGCAGGGAGCGGTCCGCGCCGAAGGCCGCCGCGGCGGCCAGCTCGCCGCCCCGTTTGTCACGGGCGTAGTCGGTGGGGCCCGCGTCGGGCTCGGCGCCCTCGACCAGGGGCGCGTCCTCGGCGTACCCGGCGGGCGGGGCCCAGGTGTACACCGAGCAGCTCGACACGTACACGTACCGCTGTGCGCGGTCCCGCAGCAGCCGCGCGGTGCGGTCCACGGCCACCGGCTCCGCCGACCAGGTGTCGACGACGGCGTCCCACTCGCCCTCGTCCTCGGTGAGGGCGGTGAGCCCGTCGGGCGAGGTGCGGTCGCCGGTCAGCGGACGGGCGCCAGGGACGGGACCGTGCCGGCCCCGGTTGAACACCGTCACGTCCCAGCCGCGCCCCAGCGCCGCCTCCACCACGGCCCGTCCCACGAACTCCGTACCACCCAGCACAAGAAGTCTCATGCGGGTGACTCTGCCCGGTGGAGCGGCGGGACGGAACGGCGATCTGCCGAGGGCAGACGGCCAGCGGTTCGCGGTCTGCCTCAGCGTCCGATCGGCGGGGTGTACTTGTACCCGACCCGGCGCACCGTCTGGATCGCCTGGCGGTGTTCGGCGCCCAGCTTGCGGCGCAGCCGGGCGATGTGGACGTCGACGGTACGGCCGTCGCCCACGTGGCCGTAGCCCCACACCGTGCCGACCAGCTGGTCCCGGGTGTGCACCCGGCCCGGGTGCGCGACGAGGTGCGCGAGCAGCTCGAACTCCAGGTAGGTGAGGTCGAGTTGCCGCCCGTTCACCTCGGCGGTGCGCTGCACGGCGTCGACGCGCACGAGCGGGTCGCCGCCCGCGGTGTCGACCGGCCGGGGCTGGTCGGGCACCGCGACCGGCAGGAACGGCGGCTGCTGGTCGGCCGGGACCAGCACCAGGTAGCCGATCATCGGCGGCCGGCCCGGCAGCGTGGGCAGGGTGTGCTGCGGTGCCGGCAGCCAGGTGGTACCGGGTGGCAGGAAGTCCGCGACGTCCACCACCTCGTCCCGGTCCACGGCACGCAGTCGGTGCCGTGCGGAGCCGTTCTGGGCGGGGTCGGTGAGCGTGGCGGTGGAGAGAGAACGAGTGGTCGCCATGAGAGGTCAGCTCTTTCGCGCGAGAGGTTCGTCGGGAGTTCGACGGCCACGAGTTCGTGGTCGGGCTCGTCGAGGGGTCCTGCGTCGTTCCGCGCTGGCCGAAGGCCGGGGTGTACGGCTTTAGAGGGCCGGCGCGCTCATCGCGCGACAACACACCCGGTCGAAGTCGTGGTGCTGACGGGAAGGCCAGAATGGCTCGAGGTCGTGGCGACCCGTCGCGAAGTACTTCTGAAAGCTGGCCATGACCCCATTGAAGCAGAACAACACCCTTGAGAGGACCCTCCTCTCACTGCTTGGGACGCATCCCCGCACGGAGGTGGCTCGGGCGTACGCGGAAGGGGCGCCCGCCAAGGCGGCGGGCGCCCCTTCCGGGAAGAACCGTGGATCAGACCTGGCCGGCCTTCTCCAGAGCGGAGCAGCAGGTGTCCACGATCAGGCGGGTCACCAGGTACGGGTCGACGTTCGCGTTCGGACGGCGGTCCTCGATGTAGCCCTTGCCGTCCTTCTCGACCTGCCACGGGATACGGACCGAGGCACCACGGTCGGAGACACCGTAGGAGTACTCGTTCCACGGGGCGGTCTCGTGCAGACCGGTCAGGCGGTCGTCGATTCCGGCGCCGTAGTTCTTGACGTGGTCGAGCGGCTTGGAGCCCTCACCGAGCGACTCGGCGGCGGTGATGATCGCGTCGTAGGTCTCGCGCATCGCCTTGGTGGAGAAGTTGGTGTGCGCGCCGGCGCCGTTCCAGTCGCCCTTCACCGGCTTGGGGTCCAGCGTCGCGGCGACACCGAAGTCCTCGGCGGTGCGGTAGAGCAGCCAGCGGGCCACCCACAGGTGGTCGGAGACCTCCAGCGGGGAGACCGGGCCGACCTGGAACTCCCACTGGCCGGGCATGACCTCGGCGTTGATGCCGGAGATGGCGAGGCCCGCCTTCAGGCAGTTGTCCAGGTGCGCCTCGACGATGTCACGGCCGAAGATCTCGTCGGCGCCGACACCGCAGTAGTAGCCGCCCTGCGGGGCCGGGAAGCCGCCCTTGGGGAAGCCCAGCGGGTAGCCGTCCTTGAAGAACGTGTACTCCTGCTCGATGCCGAAGATCGGCTCCTGCGCGGCGAACCTCTCGGCGACCTCGGTGAGCGCGGCACGGGTGTTGGACTCGTGCGGCGTCATGTCGATGTTGAGGACCTCGCACAGGACGAGGATGTCGTCGCCGCCGCGGATCGGGTCCGGGCAGGAGAAGACCGGCTTGAGGACACGGTCCGAGGAGTGGCCCTCGGCCTGGTTCGTGGACGACCCGTCGAAGCCCCAGATCCCCAGCTCGGCACCCTTGGCGTCGTCGCCCAGTATCTTCGTCTTGGAGCGGAGCTTGGCCGTCGGCTCGGTGCCGTCGATCCAGATGTACTCAGCCTTGAAGCTCACGGGCCACATCCTTCGGGGGTGGGTCTAGGCGCACTTGCGGGTGCTGCGGCGCTGCGGCACTGGGGCGCCGCGCTTGATGCCCGCGAGCCTGTCAACAGGCGATTTCCCGATCATTGCCCGAGTGTGAACCCCGTGTTACCTGGTGATGCTGTGGCGCGGCTCACGGCGTGAGAGCGAGTCGCCCGCGCGTCCCCGGGTCAGTCCTCCCCGGCCGCCGCCTCCCGCACACCGCTCAGCAAGCCCCGGATCGCGGCGACCTCCCGCTCGTCGTATCCCCGCACCAGCTCCACCACCCGGCCGATCAGCGGCCCGAAGAAGGCATGGCCGAGCTCGACCGCCCGCTCGTCCACCTCGATCAGGACCTTGCGGCGGTCGCCCTCGGCGCGCACCCGCCGTACGTGCCCGGCCCGCTCCAGACGGTCGACCAGCGCCGTCGTGCCCGCCGAGTTCAGCCCGAGCGCCGCGCCGAGCCGCCCGGCCGTCATCTCCTCGTCCGCCCGCCTGGCGTCCATGAGGGCGATCAGGGCGCGTACGTCCGTCGGGTGCATGCCGTTGCGGTGCGCGAACCGCGCACTGTGCAGGCCGAGTTCGACCGTCACCGCGCGCAGCAGATGGACGATCTCCATCTCGGGTCCCTGGGACGGCATGGCGCTCCTTCGGTTATCGTCACGTTCGGCGAGTATCTCGCCCAACGAGATATTAGGGGATGTGAGGGGGCACGATGGGTGCGACGGATGCGGTGAGCACGCGCGGTGCGTACGACCTCGAAGGCTTCCGGGCCGCGTACGACAAGGTCATGGCCAAGTGGCCCGCCGAGCGGGAGGCCGTCCGCGTCCCGACGCCCTTCGGCACGACGTACGTCACCATGTGCGGCCCGCCCGACGCGCCCCCGCTCCTGCTCCTGCCGGGCGGCGGGGGAGCGACCTCCGCCTCCTGGTACGCCCAGGCGGCCGACCTCGCCCAGCAGCACCGGGTGTACGCAGTCGACCTGCTCGGCGCCCCGGGCCTGAGCGTCCCGGCCGCCGACCGTCACCCCCGCACGGTCGCCGACCTGGCCGCCTGGCTGAACGCGCTTCTCGACGGCCTGGGCGTCGAGGCCACCGACCTCGGCGGACACTCCTACGGCGCCTGGATCGCCCTGCACCACGCCCTGCGCGACCCCACTCGGGTACGCCGCCTGTTCCTCCTCGACCCGACCCAGTGCTTCGCCGGATACAAGGCGACGTACCTGCTGCACGCCCTGCCGATGCTGCTGCGGCCCGCGCCCCGCCGCGTCCGCGCCTTCCTGGAGTGGGAGACCGGGAGAAGGGACCTGGACGCCGACTGGCTCCGCCTGCAGGAGGCGGCCGCCGGATTCCCGTCCCCGAAGCCGGTGACCGGCCCGCGCCCGGCGCCGGACGCGCTGCGCCGCCTGGACATGCCGGTCCTGCTGCTCCTGGCCGGGAGCAGCAGGACCCATGACACGTACGAGGTGGCGACCAGGGCGGCCGACCTGCTGCCGTGCGCGGAGGTGGACGTCCTTCCCGACGTCTCCCATCACGCCCTGCCGCAGGCCGCGCCCCCCGAACTCGGCCGCCGCCTCAGCGAGTTTCTCGCCGGCTGAGGCTCCGGTCGATTCTCACCCCACCTTCTCGATCACGGCCCGGCGGATCAGGAACTTGCCGGGCTCACGGACCTGTTCGAAGGCCGCGTTGTTCAGCAGGACACAGCTGCCGGAGACCGAAGTGACCTCCACCGTCGTGGACTTGTTGTTGTCCAGGTTGGTGACCTTCAGCTTCGTACCCGTCGGGAACTGGTTGCTGGACGCGGCCGGGGCACCGCCCTCGCCGGAGAGCGTGACGGTGGAGCCGTTGCAGACCTGCTGGCCGGAGGCCGCGCCGCCACCCCCGGCCGCGGGGGCGGAGGCGGAGGCGGAATCGGCAGGGGCGGAGGCCGGGGGGCTACCGGCCTGTTGTTCTCCGCCTTGCTGACCGCCTTGCTGACCGCCTTGCTGACCGTCCTGCGCCGGCTGCGTCGCCTGGGAGTCCTGAGCCGACTCCCCAACGACGCACCCCGACGCCTCCTGCTGGACCTTGATCTGCGCGATGACGGCCTCGCGGTTGGCGATCCTGGCCTCGGACTGGGCGTCCGGGTTGGCCCGTTGACCGTCGATGAACTTCTGGTTGTTGCCGAGGGCGGTGGCGAGCCCCTGACAGACGGACGACTCGGCGCCGGTCTGCGGGGGCTGCGCGGCGTTCGAGGTGGCCGCCATGGCGAAGGCGCCGCCTCCCGCCACCGCCGCGGCGGTGACGAACAGCGCGACCTTCTTCTTCGTACTGAGAGTTCTCCTACGCGACATGCGCGCCTCCTGAGAGGTAGGGGAGCGTACGCCGCTATGTACGAGATACCGAACGAAGTTACTCAGCGGTTTACAGGAGTCAGTGAAGTAACCTGCGTCACACGGCAGTTGCTCTCAGGTCTTCCCCTCCTCGTACGCCGCCACCGTGTCGTTGACGTACCGCAGCAGGCCCTCCGTCTGCCGCGTGAGCTCGGCCTCGCCGGTCTCCGAGCCGTCGCCCCACTGGCCGCCCGCGAACACCACGGACCGCACCGTCATCACCCGGCGGAAGACCCCGGCTGAGCCGGGCGGCACGGTCGGCAGCCCGGCCGCCGGCGGTGGATCGAGCGAGACCACCTGGTATGTCACCGGGTTCATGGAGGCCATCATGAACACGCGTGAGGCGTCCTCGACGCGCCGGAAGCTCAGCACGGAGACCGTCACCTGTGAGCGCCGGTCGTGGTCCGTGAACAGGGCCGCCGTCAACCGGGAGCACTCCTCGCCCTGTTCGATCAGCTGGGCGAGCTCCTGGGACATGCCCCGGGCGCAGTCGGTGGTGGTGGCCAGGTCGACCCGGGTGTACCGGGAGCCGTCCTTCAGTCGCACGCTCGTCCGCGGGAACGCCTGCTCCGGGCGGATGACCGGGCGGGCCAGCAGGGAGGGGAGGGCGGTCGGGGTCCTGGGCACGTCGACATCGACGGAGGGGGCGGGGGTGGCCGCGCCCGACCTGGGTGCGGTGCTCGCGGCCGGGGCCGCCGCACTGTCGTCGTTGTCGTCCCCGCCCGTGCAGAGCGCGGCGCCGGCGGCGATGGCGGCGGCGAGGACCACCCCCGTCCCGGCGGTCACGGCGCGCCGGGTCCGTCTGCTTCTGTGGGCGCGTATGCGTTCCTGCTCGGCCGCCCACTGGGCGTAGGGGTCGGGCGGTCCGTACGGCATTCCTTGATCACCGAAGGTCATGGCGGCGGAGGGTAACACCGGGGCCGCCCGAACTCCCGTCGACGGTCAAACCCCTGCTCAACGGGACAGAGCGTCCCGCACTGCCTCGTCGGTACGGGCCACCACGGCGGTGCCGTCCTGCGCGGTGATGATGGGGCGCTGGATGAGCTTCGGGTGCTCGGCGAGCGCCTTGATCCAACGGTCGCGGGAACCCACGTCCCGGGCCCACTCCTTGAGCCCGAGCTCCTTGGCCGCGGCCTCCTGTGTGCGGGTGATGTCCCAGGGTTCGAGGTTCAGGCGGTCGAGTACGTCCCTGATCTCGTCCTCGCTCGGTACGTCCTCCAGGTAACGGCGGACGGTGTAGTCGGCGCCCTCGGCGTCGAGCAGGGAGAGCGCGCTGCGGCACTTCGAGCAGGCCGGGTTGATCCAGATTTCCATGAGGGCCACGGTACGCGTGTGGCTCTGTTCGAATTACTGCCGTCTTATGAGGGTCGCGCGAGCCTGGCGTGGTGAGGCGTCAAATCCCTTTCTCACCTGCGTCTTTGGCTGCTTTCTGGACTCCCTGGATGTCAGTGGCGGGCAGTAGAATGGGGGAAGTGTTCGAGGGCGTCGCCGGGGTTTCCGGCGGGGTCCTGACCGCGACAGGAGGATGCCCGTGCCCGCTGCCGCCCTGAAGCAGAAGCCGTTGCCGACCCAGTCCACCGCGAAGCGTTCCGTCCAGCTCGACCTGCCGTACGCGCCCATGGCGAAGCGGCCGCTGCCGCCGGGGCGTCCCCGCGAGTGGTACATCACCCACAACCGCCGCCTCAAGGCCATGCGTCTGGCCATCGCCCTCCTCGACCTGGGGGTCTACGTCCCGAACCAGGCCCGCAACGAGAAGATCCGGAGCACGGCCGAGCTGATCGGCATCCACCCGCCGTCGGACACCACGTGCCACATGGTGCGCGCGCTGCTGCGCTACAGCCGCTGAGACCGACTAGCCTCGAGCGCCGCCCGTTCCCGTGCCGTGGGAGCGGGCGGCGCGTGTTGTCGAACGGGCTGAGACCGGCGGGCTGAGAGGAGCAACACCCCTCTCAGCCCGCCGACAACTCCTTCTCCACCAACGTCCGGAACCGTGGCGTCACCCTCGTCGCCCCCACCCACCCCCGCACCCGCGCCGCCTCCGCCGCGATCAACGCCTCGCCCTCCCGGCCCACCCCGCCCGGCTCCAGCAGGCGCCACACGACCTCGCCGTCCGCCCGCTGGGCCCAGACGCCCACCACGCGCCCGTCGAGCCACACCGTCGCCCCCACGTTGCCGCTCCTGTCGAACAGCAGGGGGCGCCACTCCCGCGGCAGATACCAGTCCCGCTCCTGCCACCCCATCGCCGTCGGATCGAGGCTGGGCAGCAGCGCGGCCCACGGCTCGGAGGGCCCCGCCACCGGGTCGACGTCGCCCTCGACGACGTACCCCGTGCCCTCGTCCAGCCGCACCGCCTGCGCGCCCACGGCGGTCAGCGCACGCCGGACGTCCGTCACCTTCCACCCGGTCCACCACTTCAGGTCCCCCTCCGTGGCCGGCCCGCACACCGCGAGCCACCGCCGCAGAAGTTCCGCCTGCGCCCGCGCCACGTCCAGCTCGGGGTGCTCGGGCGCGACCGCCCAGCGGAACTGCGTCGACGTCCAGGAGCCCAGCGGCCGCCCCCGTACCACCTTGCCCTCGACGCCCAACACCTTCAGCAGTCGCGTGGAGACGGTGTGGATCCCCTCGTAGGGCTTCCCGGCCGCGTATACGAACTGCTCGCGCAGGCGCGGCTCGTCCCGGGCGAGTTCGGTGGCCGTCGCCTGCCCGCGCCGTGCCAGCGCGGCCAGTGCCGACTCCTCGACCTCCTTCAGCCAGGCCGCGTCCGGTGCCCCGGCCTTCGCCATGTCCTTCAGCAGCGCCGCCCGCTCCCGCGCCGCGACCACGAGACCGGTGGAGGCGTGCACGACCGCGGTCAGGTCGGTGGGGAACACGAACACCGTGTGCCGCATGCCGTGCATGCGGACCAGGGAGCGGTCCTCGTACAGCGCCCGCTCCGTCTCCGCCACGGTTCTCGTGGAGTCCGCGAGCCGCGCTCCCACCGCCAGGTACACCGTCGCCGGGTCCGAGCCGTGCAGCGCGACCAGGGAGTCGGCGACCTCCTCGGGGGCCGCCGCCCGCGCCGCACCCGCCAGCCGGTGCCGCAGCGCGAGCCGGGCCCGCCGCTCCGCCACGTCGACGTACCGCTGCTGTCCTTCACCCATGCCGGCCTCCGCCCCTCGCATACCACCTGAGGGCATCCTCGCCGACACCACTGACAACCGGACGTGAACAACCGGCCGCCGAAATCGACGCCAATGCCGATGCCGATGCCGACGCCGATGCCGACGCCGATGCCGACAGGCCACCGTCACCCGTTCGCCGTACCCGGCATGCACACGCCCCCGTACCAGCCCTTCACTGCGAACAGGAGGTGAAGCAAGCCGGGGAGCACGATCCAGGAAGTACGGGAGGCCCGATGCACAGGCATCACAGTCATCACAGGCACCACCGCAGGCACCGCAGGCACCGCAGGCACCGCGCATGACCACCCCCGCGGACCGAGCCCGGCGTGGCAAGGAGGCCCGCAAGCACGTCCCGCGCTCCGCCCACGCCCGCTGGGTTCCCTCCGTCGACCGGTCCGACCCCGTCGCCGTACTGGAGCGGCAGGGCCGCGACCGGCTGCCGGAGCTGCTGCCGATCCGGTACGGGCGGATGACCGGCTCGCCGTTCGCCTTCCTGCGCGGCGCGGCCGCCGTGATGGCCGCCGACCTGGCCGCCCAGCCCCACACCGGCCTGACCGTCCAGCTGAGCGGCGACGCCCACCTGCTCAACTTCGGCCTGTACGCCTCCCCTGAACGTGCCCTCCTCTTCGACCTCAACGACTTCGACGAGACGTACCCCGGCCCCTTCGAGTGGGACGTCAAACGGCTCGCGGTCTCCGTCGCCGTCGCCGCCCGCGAGAACGGCCACCCCGAGCCCAAGGTGCTCCGCGCGGCCCTGGACTCCGTGACCGCGTACCGCACCACCATGCGGCGGCTGTCCGGACTCGGCGAGCTCGACGTCTGGTACGCCCGCATCGCCGCCGACGACCTGCTGCCCCTCGCCCGCTCCGACCGCCGGCGACGACGCGTCGAGTCGAGCCTGACCCGCGCCCGCCGCCGCACCAGCCTGCAGGCCCTCGACAAGCTGACCGAGGTGGTCGACGGGCGGCGCCGCATCATCCAGGACCCGCCGCTCCTGGAACCCGCCGGCGCCTCCGACGCGGCCGCCGTCCGCAAGATCTTCAGCGACTACCGCTCCACCCTCACCGAGGAGCGCCGCCAGCTCCTCGACCGCTACCGCTTCGTCGACGCCGCCCGCAAGGCCGTCGGCGTCGGCAGCGTCGGCCTGCGCTGCTTCATCGTGCTGCTCACCGGCCGGGACGACGACGATCCGCTCTTCCTCCAGCTCAAGGAGGCACGCAAGTCGGTGCTGGAGGAGCACCTGCCGAACGGTCTCCTCGCCCACCCCGGCCACCGGGTCGTGGCCGGGCAGCGGCTCATGCAGTCCGCGAGTGACATCTTCCTGGGCTGGATGACCGGGCCGCAGGGCCGCGCCTTCTACTGGCGGCAACTGCGCGACATGAAGGTCAGTGCCGACATCGCCGGGATGAACTCCGCCGACCTGCGCGCGTACGGGCGGCTGTGCGGCACCGCCCTGGCCCGCGCGCACGCCCGGTCCGGCGACCGCATCGCCATCGCCTCCTACCTCGGCGGCGCCGACACCTTCGACCGCGCCGTCACCGAGTTCGCCCTCCACTACGCCGACCAGACCGCCGCCGACCGTACGGCCCTCCTCGCGGCGATCGCGGCGGGGGTGGTGACCGCCACGCCTGGAGTCTGAGAGCTCAGCTCAGTACCGCCGTCACGAACTCCCGCCGATCTTCCGCGTGTTGCTGGAACCACAGACCCAACCTGTGCTCGGCGTCGGGCAGTTCGAGGCGGGTGAACCGCGCGCGGGTGGCGAGTGCGGCCCCGACCGCCTCCGTCACGGCCGGCGGGATCACCGCGTCCGTGCCCGGTACCGCGAGCACCGCCCGGCCTGCGTACGCCCGCAGCGCGTCCAGCGCCGGAGCCGCACGCCAGCTGTCGGGCCTGCGGATGACGGCGCTGAAGCGGCCGTCGCCGTCGCCGAACGGCACGTCCCACGCCTCGGCCGCGTACACCGCCGGAGCACACAGCCCGAGGGCTGTCACCCGCTGCCTGTAGTGTCCGGCGAGGTCCGCCACCGTCTGGCCGCTCATGCTGAACCCGACCAGGACCAGCGGCCCGTCCGCCGGGACCTGCGCGTCGATCACGGCCATGGCCTGCTCGAAGCGCCGCCGCAGGCTCAACTCCCGGAGCATGCCGGTGCTTTCGCCGTGCCCGGAGAAGTCGAAAGCGAGGGTGCGGCAGCCGCGCGCCGCGAACTCGTCGAGCAGCGGCAGCAGCCGCTCCTTGCTGCCGTTGCCCGCGCCGTGCAGCAGCACCGCGGTGGCCGCTCCCGAACCACCCCCGTCGCCGTACACGCCGCTGAGGCGCTCACCGTCGTGGTCATGGGCGAAGGGGGCGTGAATGGAGCCGGAGACTGAGCCGGAGACTGAGGTCATCTCCCCATTCACTCACGGTGGTTCACGGCGTACGCCGGAAAAGGAGATGCACTCCGTGTGAGCGCCTCCCTACGCTGGAGAGGCGATGCGGAGCAGGCCACTCCCCGCACGGCGGCACCGTCCGCCACCACTCACCCACCCGGCCCACGCCCGCGGAAGGAGGTTCGTCATGGGTACCGTCATTCTGTCCGGGACCGTCGTCCTCGTCGTCCTGGGCTTCGGAAACCCCGTCTACTGGCTCGCCGCCGTCGCCGTGCTCTTCCTGTACGTGCGGTACGGGCACAGCTCGGCCCCTACGTCCCCGACGTCCGCGCCGGGGACCGCCCCGACGACGTACGAGGCATACCGTCGGCGCCGGGACACGCAGGCCAAGTGGGAGCGCCGCTACCGCCGCGAGCACCCCTTCGAGACCCGCCGTCAGGAGCGCGAGAAGAGCAGGTGAGACCGGGAGTGACCCCGGCCTCGGGCGTCCTCGGTCGTGACCTCACAGACCGGGGGCGCCCCACACCGGGAACCACCGGCCGAGGTCCTGCTCGATCCGCAGGTCGTTCGCTAGAGCGGCCCTCACCTGGAGTTCCAGCGCGTTGTCGCGCCGCTGCTCGGCCCCGGGCAGCGGCGCGAACGGGTAGTAGGCGGCTCTCTTGTAGAGGTACACCAGCGCCAGCCGGCGCCCGCCTTCGTCCCGGAAGCCGGCCAGCGAGCACAGCAGCTGCGGGCCGAAGCCGTTGACCTCCATCGAGCTGTTCACCGCGTGCAGGTCGTTGACCAGCAGCGACAGCTCGTCGGGAGCACGGCGCGAGACCAGCCAGGAGTAGCCGTAGTCGTCCTGCGTCAGCTCCACCGGCGGACCCGTGCGGTCGGCGTCGGCGTCGAGCAGGGCCTGGACCTCGCGGTGCGTCTGCTCGAAGGCGGCGCCCTCGACCGTGGCGAAGCACACCGCGCCCTGCCCGGTCGGGGTGAATCCGGCCGCCGCCTCCAGCGTCACCGCCGCCGACGGCAGCGCGAACAGCTGGTCGAGGTCGGGCACGACCGGCTTCGTACGACCGAGCAGGATGTCGAGCAACCCCATGCTCAGCCCGCCTTCCCGGGAGCCGCCGCCTCGCCCAGTTCGGCCGAGATCCGGCCCAGCTGGTCGAGGCGCTGCTCCAGGCTCGGGTGGGTGGAGAAGAGCTTCGCGACACCGGGTTCGGAGCCCAGCGCCGGGGTGAAGTAGAAGGCGTTGAAGGCCTGGGCCGTGCGCAGGTCCTTCGTGGGGATGCGGGCGATGTCGCCGGAGACCTTGGTGAGCGCGGACGCCAGCGCCGAGGGGCGGCCGGTCAGATGCGCCGCCGCACGGTCCGCCGCCAGCTCCCGGTACCGGGACAGGGCCCGGATGAGCAGGAAGCTGATCGCGTACACGGCCGCCGACACCGCCATCACCGCGGCCAACACGGCGGCGGTGTTCTGGTCCCTGCGGCCCCCACCGAACAGCCCCGAGTAGAGGGCGAACCGCACGATCAGTCCCGCGAGCACGCCGAGGAACGACGCGATCGTGATCACGGCGACGTCCTTGTGCGCCACGTGCGACAGCTCGTGCGCGAGCACGCCCTCCAGCTCCGCCGGCTCCAGCCGGCGCAGCAGCCCGGTCGTCACGCAGACCACGGCGTGGTCGGGATTGCGCCCGGTCGCGAACGCGTTCGGCATGTCCATCTCCGACACGGCGACCACCGGCCTGGGCATGTCCGCGATCGCGCACAGCCGGTCGACCACCGCGTGCAGCTCCGGATACTCCTCACGCTCCACGACCCGCCCGCGCATCGCGAACAGCGCGATCCGGTCGGAGAACCAGTACTGGGCGCCGAGCATCCCCGCCACGACCACGACCGCCAGCACCCACGACTTCAGCAACACGATCAACGCGGCGACGAACGCCACGTACAGCAGTCCGAGCAGAAACAGCGTGACCGTCATCCGCACGGTCAGTCGCCGGTCGCTCTGGAAGCGGCTCCGCATCTGCACCACCACCCCGCAGTCAGGCACCCGTCCCACTGCCCAGTCTGCACCCGCCCCGCCCATGAAGCGGTTCCGATCAGCCCTAGGACCAGCAAAGGCTCAGGCCCGGATGCCCGCTTCCCACTTGCGCCGGTTCAGCACGTACTCGCTGAACAGATGCCGCCCCCGGTCCAGCAGCTCGCCCACCTCCGGCGTCCCGCTCGGCACGTCCGCCGTGGGGTGCCACCCCTGCACGGACTGCCGGGCCCAGTCCCGCAGCTTGGCGTCCTTGTCGTCGACGAGCGCGACCGCGGACCGCAGCCGCACCAGCCCCTCGTGCATGTCCAGCAGCCGGAACGCTGCCACCCGCACATGCCGGGGCCACTCCGCCGCCAGTCGTTGCGTCAACCACGCGGCGTCCAGCGACCGCGCCGAGGGGAGTAGCGCCACGGTCGTCTCGCGCACGACGCCGGGCGCCGGGTCGTCGAGCAGCGGCCGCAACCGCGCCATGTCCGTGACATCCAGGGTGCGTAGCCCGGCCACCGCCCGCGCCCGCACCCCCGCCTCTGGGTGCCCGAGCAGCGGCCACAGCAGCTCGGCGTCCGCCCGCTCCCCGCACTCCGCCAGCCCAAGGGCCGCGCCGGGAGGCAGCCCCGGGTCGCCGGGGTCGGCACATCGACGCCGATACCACGGCAGCGGATCACCCCCGCCTTGCCGTACGACATACCGCGCACAGGCCCGCACCAGCGCTGACCGGTCGGCGAGGAAGGGCTCAGCCCGCTCCGGGTGCCCCGCCCGCCGCAGCGCGGTCACCCCGGCCGACCTCACCTGCGGATTGCGTGCACCGAGCAGCGTCGTCAGTACGTCGTCGTACGAGCCGCTTTCCCGTACGGCGGCCAAGGCGGCCTCGGCGCACAGGCGCTGCACGACGGTGTCGTGGTCCCGGGCGGCGGCGTCGGCCAGCTCGGCGGGGGAGAGGAGCCGCCCCTCGGTGGCGAGCCCGTACACGAACCGGCGTACGGAGCGCTCGGAGTGGGCGAACAAGGGAGTAAGCCGCTCGGCGGGCTCCCGGCCCAGAATCTCGGCGGTCAGGCGGGCGGCGAAGTCCCCTCGGTCCCGGCGTCCGAGGCACAGGATCAGCGGGGTGAGCCGGATCGCACCCTCGATATCCAGCACCTCGGCCAGCCGCTCCCGGGCGCGCTCACGCACCGGCGGGGCCCAGTCGGCGCATCGGACGACGACGAGGGGCAGCAGCGCGGGGTACCGGGTGACCTGCTCCAGCGCGCTCAGCCGGATCCGGCCGTCCCGGTGGCACAGGGCGATCGCGAGCCCCGCCTCGGTGAGCCGCTCGGGGCGACGCAGGGCCACGGTCAGCGACTGCCCGCTCTCGGTCCTGGCCCAGTTCGGCAGGTCGTGGAGGTCTCTGTGTACGTACCAGGTGACCATGCGTACACCGGCGTCCAGGGCGGTCCAGGCCGCCGGATCCGAGGTGTCGATCACCTGCCCCACGGTCGCGCCCTCGGCGAGACGTACGGCCGCCGCCTCCCCGTACCTGATGTCGACGCGCATGCCGGTCAGTACGGCGCGCGGAAGTTGGCGTACCCCAGCAGCAGGATCACCGCGACGACACAGCCGAGCACCACGGTGGTCGAGATCCACGACGACCTGCGCGGCGCCACCGGGCCGGGGTCGGCGCGGAAGGGCTGTGGCTGCGGCGGGTTCTCCTTCCACCGCGCGGCGAGCATCCGCGCCCGCGCCGAGGGCTCCTTGTGCTGGGCGTCGTCCGCCCATCTGAGGTCGAACTCGCGCTCGTCGTCGTCCCGTTCGGACATCCCCGTTGCCTCTCTCGAACAGTTGTGGCACGCACAATACGACGGCGCCCCCGCCCTGAGAAACAGGAATCGGGGGCGCCGGACGCCTCACGCGTCGATCACGCGTCGCTCACACGCGGATCACACGTCGAAGAAGTGATGTTGTGGCGCGGCTACCTTGGAGCCTTCTCCGCACAGTCGCTCTGACGAGCAGGAACGCAGTCGTCGTCTGTCGTTGTTGATGGTCCTTGACCAACCTCGGACGGCCCAGGGACGGCCCAGCAACCGCTCACCACCGGGAGATTCACAACGGTCCAGTTCACCTCTCACGCACCTGCGGCTTGCCTGTACCGCATACTCCTGGCGACATGTGGGGTAGGCGAAGTGAAGGCGATACGGTCTGCGCAGACATCGGTGGCGGGCGGATGGGCACCGCCTTAGGAAGTTCGATCCGAGCCCGCTCGGGCTGCTGCTGTCGGCTGGTGAGACGGCCGGACAGAGTTGCCCTGGCGCGCCGCTTTCGTTCACGGCACTGTCCTGTCCAGGGCAGTCTTCGTGCGGCTGCTTGGTTTGGCCCCCGGGGAGGTATCTGAGCTGGCGAGTGGGTGACGGTCTGGCATTTGTCACTGCCGGTTGCTTCTGATGGGGGTATGTAGCCTCCTGTGAGCCGCAAGTCCAGGAAGCGGAGGAGATCTCGCCGCCCGGCGTCTCCTACTACGGCTGCTCGTGAAAGTGCGAGCCATGCTGAGACGCGCAGTGCCTCAGACTGGCTACGCGCACTCGATCATTTCGCCATCTTTGTGAGCATCTCAGGGCTCTTCCTGTTTGTCGCACTGTCGGAAATGTACGACCACTTTTATCGTGTATTTCACCTTAGTGCTGCCGCCATGGGGGTAGAGTATTCAGATACGCTACTGCGGTCATGGGGCTTCATTGTTGTGGTTGTCGCTCCCTCTGGTGGCATCATTTACTTGCTGTACGGCTTCATGTTTAAACCCGTGCCATTTGTGATGCCGGATGAAGGTAGGGGAGGCGACCCTAGTGGAAACGAGCGCGAGCGAAGAACTTTTTTCGGGTTGTCAACGTTCATTGTCTCGTTTGTGATCCTAACGGTAAGCTTCCTTATTGTCTCGCCTGTGGTTGACGAGCGCGCTCAGGAGGCGGTAAAGGGGTATCGGGTGGAGCCCGTTAGATTTGCCGATATGGTTGTACTTGACTTGCATGCGACTCCAGTGAAGCGGGTATCCCCAATCGCTGAGGCTAGCCAGGCGCCGGTGCCGCGTGGGCGCCTGATCTATTTGGGGAATGATGACCGAAGCTACGTTCTGTACAACGTCGACACGAAGGATGTAATCCGCCTTTCCGCTGAAAGGTTCATTTTGAGTACCTAACTTCGATTTGCCGCCTTGCTGAGGTCCCTCAATGCGCTTCAATTCTCATCGAGGGAGGAATCCGGGCCGGGGTGACCGAGTGCCTCGCTGCCGCGCGCCCGTCGCTGCTGTACGCCTCTCTCGTGCTCTCCCCGAACAGCTTCTAGAGCTGCGATCACGGTCGCTGGGTCACCGTCGTACAACAGGTGCGGTTCATCCACCTGTGGGGGAACGAACCGCTTGCGATACCGCTGTAGGTCGCTCTCGGAGAAATAGATCGAGTTGGGATCGTTCGCGTGGAACTCGTTGCGCTTGCTGATCCTCGTCCACAGCTCGTCATGGCTGGCCGCTAGGTAGACGAGCACAGTAGCCGCGCCGCCGTCGGTGGCGATCGCGTCCCATTTTGCCCGGTCCTCCGGGGTCCAAAAGCCGTGATCAACGACGACATCGTGCCCGGCCTTGAGTTGCTCCCGGAGGTCGGCCGCCACGTCTTCGAGCACGGGCCGCTCAAGGGTGGGGAAGACGCCCCGCGGGAAGTCCACGCCATAGACGCCGTGCCGGCGGAACATCTCTTCGTCCGGGCACAGGCGTATGAACCCACGGGCGGTGAGCGCGCGGGAAAGAGTCGTTTTGCCGGAGCCGGGGAGCCCAGCCATAAGGACGCAGAACGGCGGGTTTGGGGGCATCGGTCCCCTTATGGTTCGGGAGATGGCGGCCACCTCCGCTTCAGCTTCGGGCGTGATTGTGCCAGCCCTCCGGGCCGAAAGCAGTGCTTCTAGGCGGTCTTCGAGCACGCTGACGAGTGTGTCGTCCGCGACCGTCACGGGGTCACCTCCGATTCTGTCCGCCATGTCCTGCCCGGACCGCCGAGGTCCACGCCGTACTCCACGATGTTGCCCTCGCTGTCCACGAACTTGGCTGTCATCACGACCACTGGGTCCGCCGGCGGGTTGTCAGCGTCCAGTTCCAAGAGTCGGGCGTACTCCGGCGTCAGGAGGTGGGCTGAGGCGGTGTCGATGCGGTGGCTGATGGGGTGGCCGGTCGCCTGGGCGATGAGCTGGAGCGAGGTTCCCCCCGTCAGTCGCTCGCTCCCTGCAAGCTGCGGGATCAGCTTCCCGTACCGCGCGGGAATCCACGACGTGCTGTGAGCGACGATGCCGTGCCGGTCGCGGTACACGCGGCTACGGCGCACCACGTCTGAGCCAGGCTGAATGTCCAGCGCTTGCGCCACTTCGTCGGGCGCGGGCACCACTGCCGCCTGATGCGAGTCGGAGCGCTCGCCTGCACCCCAGCTAGACCCGGTACGGCGTCCTCGGTCCTGCCGCTGCGCCCCGGACGACATCGGGGCTGGCTGGTCCAGCACTTCGGTACCGATGCCGTGGATGCCACGGACGAGCCCTTCGTTGCGCAGCTTGCGAAGGGCTTTCTCGGCTGTCGCCGTACTCACCTTCCACTCTTCCGAGAGGTTCTTGATGCTCGGCAAGAGGGTCCCTGGCTGTAGCTGACCAGACGTAATCAGCTTCGTGTAGTGGGCGGCGATCCTCGCGTACGGCGCCCGATTGTCGGCCTGGCCTGCCATTTCGTCCGCTCCTTGTCGTCACTTCCCTGAGGTTCCCTAGCTTACCGCTTGACACCGCAGGGAACCCTAGGGAACCTTAGGGATGTGCCCGCCGGTCGGTTCGCCGAACAGCGGGTGCCGGACCTCAATGCGCCTTGATTCAGGGCGCATTCGAGGTCAAGGGGCCCGGGACAGAGCGGGCCGAGGGAACCGGATCCCTGGTCAACCGGATGGCTAGGCCGAAAGGCCAACGTCTCCATATGCCTGGAAACGGGAGCGCGCTCCCGAAGGAGACAAGGCACCACCTCATCTCACCGCCGCACACCTGCGGCCCTTCCCATCAACGGCGCGCGCCCCGGGGCGGCAACCCCGGGGCGCTGTTCGGGCCGTTTCACCTGCTAGGGAGACCACGACCCATGAAACACATCGTCACTGTTCAGGACGCTGTTACCGCCGACGAGTTGGACCGCGAGCCGACGTTCGCGGAACTGGACGCGATCGAGCTGGAGTCTCCGCTGATCCTGGCGGAGGTCGACCTGTTGGACGCGCAGATCAAGACCCTCGACCGCCCCGCGAACGAGGTCGACGCCCGCCGGATCCGTCGGGCCCGCCACCGGGTCCTCGCCGCGCGGCGGGACCTGGCCAACCGCACCGCCGAAGTGATGCTGCCGGGTGGTGCCGCATGAGTGCCACCGAGCGGAACCTGACGGCCGCGCACGCCGAGGTCAAGGCGGAGATCGTGCGGACGGACACCAAGACCGGGTTGCTGCTGGCGTTCGTCGGTGCGGTGCTCGCCGGCGCCTGGACGGTCGCGCGTGACCTGCCGATGAACGTGCCCGCCTACGTGGTGGGCGGTCTCGGTATGGCGGTGCTGGTCGCCGCGGCTGGTCTGCTGCTGCGGTCGGTGCGGCCGAACCTGCGCGGTCGGCACGGCTTCCCGCTGTGGGCCACGCTCACAGCGCAGGAGATCGGCGAGGCTGTCGCCCGGGACCTGGCCGCCGACATCGCCGGACTGTCCCGGCTCGCGGTGGCCAAGTTCACCGGCCTGCGCCGTGCGGTCGACCTGACCTGCGCCGGCGGGGCCCTGCTCATTCTGGCCGCCGTCCTCACCCTGTGGGGTGCGGCGTGAACGAGCTGCTGACGCTGGACGATCTGGCCGCGCCGCTGCGCGTGCTGCGGCTGCTGGCCGCTGACTTCGGGCACCTGCCCGCCCCGGACGTCGACCTGTCCCGCATCTACCCCGACCGGCTGACCCTGCGCTTCCACGAGGGGCTGGACGTGTTCGAGGCGTGGCGGGAGGCCCTGGCCGTGCCGCCGGAGCAGGTGACCCACCAGGTGCAGAGCGACGGCGTCACGCAGGTGCTGAAGGCGTCGACCGACTACGCGGGTGCCGAGGTGCACCTGCACGGCTACACCGACGTGCCCGCGGTGGACGGGGGTGCGGCGTGAACGCCAAGACGGTTCTGCCCGCCGTGGCGATGACGGCGGTGTCCATGGTGCTCACCCTCGCCGTGGTCGTGATGTGGCTGGGAGGTGCGATGCCGTGGCCGGTCGCCCTGGTCGTCGGTCTCGGCATCGACGGCGGATGGCTCGCCACCCTCGCCTACGAACGCCGCCTGTCGGCGCAGGGCGACCACAGTCACGCGGTGACCGCCGTCGGCTGGGCGTTCGGGGCGGTCGCCACGGGCGTCCTGGTCGCCCACGCCCTCACGGCTGAGGAGTCGGCCGGTGCATGGCTGGCCGTGGCGTGGCTGCCGGTCGCGGCCAAAGCCTTGTGGCTGGTGCACGGGCTGTGGGAGCGCACCGCGCTCACCCCGGGCGCCCTCGGAGCGATCCGCGGGATTCAGCAGGAAGCCCGCGACGAGGCGGCCGTGGCCCGCGCGAGGCTGCTCGCCGAGGCGCGCACGGAGGAGACACGGCTGACGGCTGTCACGGCCGCCGGAGCGCGCGTCGCACGCGTGCAGGCAAGGACCGCCGCCACCCTCGCCGGGGCGTGGTCGACGCTGGAGACGGCACGGGACGGCGAGGACACCGGCAGGGCCCTGACCAGCGTGACGACCCGCGTCACACCCGGCGTCACACCCCCGTGGGAGCTGCCGGTGTGGGGTCCCACTCAGCCCGTTCCCGCGCTGGAGTCGGGGCCCCCGCTCACGGATGAGGCGCTGGACGCGCTGGTCGACGAGATCCGTCACAGCGAGACGCCTGCCCTGTCGTACCGGGAGATGTCCGCCCGCTTCCGTGCGGCCGGTCACTCCGCGTCCGAGGTGCGGTTGCGGGCCGCCTGGAAGCGGGTGGTCGCCTGATGGGGGCGCTGCCGGTGTTCCGGTGGCACCTGGCCCCGGACGGCTATGCCACCCGCCGCCAACTCAGGGCGCGCGGCCTGCGCCCGGGCGGTCAGGGCGTAGCCGCGCAGCTCGAACGCCCCCGCCGCCGCCGGGGGCCACTGGTCGCCTACCTGTACCGCGTCGACCTCGCCAAGCCGGTCCGGCCGATGACCCCGGGCCGGTGGGCGGCGCTCGCCGCAGCGAACGCCGCCCGCCGCATCTGCCCCGCCTGCCAGCGTGACGCCGGATACGTCATCCCCACCTCGCTCGGCACCTGCGTGCCCTGCGCCTACCCCGACCCGCTCGGGTCCGAAGGGAGTACCTGATGGGCAACTCCGACATCCGCCGTCTGGACCGCGAGATCAGGGCGACGACGAAGAAGCTGGAAGCCGTGCGGCGTGGCGAGTGGTGGCCGTTGACCAGCCGTGAACGGCTCGCGATGACCCGTGCGATGGCCAGTGGCGCCCGCAGCGTCCACCGGGGCCGCAGCACGTCCGGCGCCGAGGACCGGATGGACTCCATCGGATCGGCCGCCGAGATGCGGCTGACCGCGGAGCTGACCGCCCTGCACGGCGAGCGTCAGCGCCTCATCACCGAGGCCGCCCGCGACAAGGCCGCCAAGAAGTCGTCCGGCTGGTTCTGACCAGCCATCACGCCGGGGTGACCGCTCTTTCCACGGACCCGGCCACCCCGGCCCTCCCGCTTACTCCCGCCCCCGAAGGGGCAGTCAGGAGAACTCCCAGCATGTCTGAGAACGTCGTCCACCTCCACAAGGCCACCGCCCCCCCGACCCCCGACACAGCCCCCACGGTCCTGACCGTGGTGCCGGACGCGCCGCCGGTCCGGCCCGTGCCCCTGTGGGTGCGCTCCGGACGCGCGGTGAAGACCGCCGTCACGCACGAGACGACCAGGGCGACGGTCCGGGCGGTCGCCCGGCACGGGTCCTACACGTTCAACGGCGGGCGGATCGTGGCCCGCCGTGCCTGGGACGGCCGTACCGGGTCCCGCTATGAGCGGATGATCCGGGCGGCTGAAGCCGCGGGGAACCTGGAAGCGGCCGAGGAGTGGGAGGAGCGGCTGCAGCGCTTCCGCGCGGCCCGCCATCACCGCCGCATGGACCTGCTGCACTCGCCCGTAGAGGCCGCCAAGGGCGTGGCCGTCGGCGCGGGCATGAGCGTGGGTGTCCTGGTCGCCCTCGGCATCGTCATGGCCCTCAACACCGGCCACGTCGGCGACGTCATCACCCCGCTGACTGCGACCATCGACTTCATCGGCCTGCTGATCCGGATCGTGCAAGTCGTGTGGGGTCCGGCGCTCACGATCGGCCCGTTCCTCGCCCTGCTCGCCCTGTGGTCGGTCGGCCGCAAGCAGCAGGCCGCCCCGAACTGGGCACTCCCGGCGAACGTCCGCAACGGCGAGGGTGAGCCGATCACGCCGTCCATCGTGGTCAAGGCCCTGCGCGACCTCGGAGTCCCCGCCCTGGCGCGAGCCATCAAGGAGATGGGTGACGCCGGCGCGTCCATGCTGGGGCCGATCACCATCGCCGGATGCGGTGTCGAGGTCGACGTGACCCTTCCCTCGGGGGTGTCGACGAACGAGGTGCAGAACAAGCGCCGCAAGCTGGCCGAGAACCTGACCCGGCACGAACACGAAGTGTTCATCACGATCCCCCAGGCCGCCCGCACGGTGCGGCTGTGGATCGCGGACTCGGGGGCGCTGGATGAGCCGATCGGCCCCTCGCCGCTGGTCACCGACGACACGATGACCGCCGACTACACCAAGGGCCGCGCCCCGTGGGGTCAGGACCTGCGCGGCGACGCCGCGAGCCTGAGCCTCTACCAGCGCCACCTCCTGATCACGGGCCTGTCGAACCAGGGCAAGACCGTGGCCCTGCGCTCCCTGGCCCTGTGGTTGTCGCTGGACAAGTCGGTGCAGTTCCTCATGGGCGACCTCAAGGGCGTGGGTGACTGGGCCATGTTCGACGGGCTCGCCACCACCCTGATCCAGGGCCCGACGGATGAGCACGTGATCCAGGTGACCGAGATGGTCGAGGGCGCCGTCGACGAGATGAACCGCCGTATCCAGGCGCCGCCCGGCACCGTGTTCCCGCCGCTGATCGTGCTCGTTGACGAGGCGCAGGTGGCGTTCATGTGCCCGGCCAAGGACGCCGACAAGCGGCCCTATGGCGGGTCCAAGGCCAACTCCCGGTACTTCATGGCCGTCCGGAAGATCCACAACCAGGGGCGGGCCGTCAACGTCCTGATGTGGCAGGGCACCCAGGACCCCACCAACGAGAACCTTCCCAAGCTCGTACGCGAGGGCGCCCACACCCGCGCCTCCCTCGCCCTGGGCACTGAATCCCAGGCCCGCATGGCCCTCGGGGACAAGGCCGTCGACGGCGGCGCCGCGCCGAACCTGCTGCGTCCGGGACTGGACCGGGGAACCCTGATCGTTGCCTCCGACGGCATCACCATCCCCGCCGGACAGTCGTCCATCACCGTGCGCACGCACTACATCGACGACGACGCCGCCGAAGCCATCACCGACCGGGCCAGGGCCCTGCGCGACGGCGTCACCACCCTGCACGCCACCGACCGCGGCGAGGACCACGACCCGCTCATCGACATCTTCGACGTCATCGGCACCACGTCACGGGTGCGCACCAAGGACGTGCTGGCGCGCCTCGCCACGCTGAACGCCAACGCCTACGGCGGCTGGTCGTTCATCGACCTCAAGCGCGTCCTGGACGACGCCGGCGCCGAGCCGTACAAGTCCGACGGCGTCATGGTCGTCTCCCGCGACCGCGTTGCCCGCGCCCTCGACAACCGCGACAACGAGGGTTCCGCTTCCACCGACTAACGGCAGGGAGCCGACCCCCGACGGGTCAGGGAGGCAGGGAGAACTCCCTGACCGCCTCCCTGCCCCGCCTCCCTGGCCCTGACCTGCACGAATGATCGTTCAGGGAGTCAGGGAGGCATGGAGGTCAAACCCCCCGAACACCCCTCCGCACGGCACCCCGAAGGGGGTGTCTCCGCCTCCCTGACCAACGCTCGGGAAGGATTCCGCATGTACCCCGAACACACCCCGCACGTGCCCGTACAGCGGGCCGTGGAAGTCCACCAGCCGACCCCTATTCCGCCCGCCGTCGCCGGCCCGGCGCCCGTCGTTGCGGTGCAGCCGGGCACCGTTCCGGCGGTGGCGAGCGTCGTCCTGCCGGACGGTCGCGTCGTCACCGGCTACGCCATACCCGCCGCGCAGCCCGAACCGGCCGCGCACAAGCCGGCCGTCTCCCGCGCGGCGTTGAACGTCGCCCTCGGGGGCGTGGGGGTTCTCGCGGTGTGCGGGGGCCTGCTGCTGCTGACCACGTTCATCACCGCGCTGACCGCGCTCATCACCCAGCTCGTCACCCTCGCCGCCGTGATCTTCGGTGGATGGATCGCGGTGCAGGTGTTCGGCCACCGCGAGGGGAGCGGCGGCAACACCTTCCACATCCGCAAGGCCGTCTTCAAGCGCAACCGCTTCAACGGCTGACCAGGAAAGGACCCCTGAGTGTTCGACGAGAACGAGCAGTACTGCGACGAGTGCGCCGACTACGGCTGTCCCGGCCACGAGATGTGCGACGAGTGCTCCGGCGACATCTGCAACGAGTGCGGCGGCTGTGACTGCCCCGACTCCTACTGCCCCGGCTACATCGCCCACTACACCGGCACCGACCACTAGCTACGCCAAGGGCGGCCCCCTCGTCTCGCCAAAGATCCGGGGCCGCCCTTGTCCACCTGCCATCTACAGACCTGTGGAGGTCTCCCAGCATGACCCAACTCACCCCCATCCGGCGAGCACCCGGCCCCTGTCTGCTGGACACCGCCCTCTCGCTGTCCGCGCACGCCGTGCCCGTACTGCCGCTGCGAGCAGGGAAGGGGCCGTTCGGCAACTGCCCCGCCTGCAAGGGCAACGCATGCGGCGGACGGCCGAACATGAAGAACCCCGGCCCCTGCCACTGCCCGGGCGTCTGCCACGCCTGGGCCGCTGCCACCACCGACCCGGCCGTTCTCACCTCCGCGGCGTGGACGGCCGCATGGCGGCGGGCCGCCGCCGTGGCCTACCACCCCGGTGCCGCAGGGCTCACCGTGGTGGACCTGGACAACGCGGCGGCCGTCGACTGGGCACGCATTGCTCTGCCCGCCACGCGGACCGTGCCGACGACGCGGGGTGAGCACTGGATCTACCGGGGCACCATGTCGTCACACAACGCGGTCCGGCCCGGCGTCGACATCAAGTCGACCATGGCCTACGCCCGCTACCTCGGTCCCGGCACCGGAACCATGACGGCCCTGCCAGACATCGTCCGCGCGCTGGCCGTGAAGGAAGCCTCCCCGGTCCGGCCGGCGTCGGACGCCATCGCCGTACCTGCAGGGTCCGGGGGCGGGGAGTGTCCTCACCGCACGCCCGCCTATCTGGACCGCGGCATCGCCATGGCCGAGCAGCGCATCACCGAGGCCCGTAGTGCGGTCCACGCCACGGTGTACCGCACGTTCCTCGCCGTGCTGTCCACGCACGGCCGGTGCGGTTGCCTCACCGACACCCACATCACGCGACTGTTCACCGCCGCGCAGACCAAGGGCGAATCCCCGCGGCACTGCACCGACGCGTGGACCAACGCCCGCACCACGTTGGGACTGTGACCGTGTCCGACGACGACAAGACCCCCGCCCGCGAGGTCATCGCCGACTACGCGCAAGCCCACTTCCAGTACTTCCGCACCGCTGACGGCACTGTCTACGCGCAGAAGAACGGCCACCCCGTGGCCCGTCCGATCCGCTCTCAGGGCACCTCGGGCAGTCACCGGCAGGAACTCATGGTCGGTCTCTTCCGTGACGGGCTGGGCGTGTTCAACAGCACCGCCCTGAAAGAGGCACTCGACTTGATCGAAGCACTCGCGATGAGCCAGGACGTACAACCGGTCCACATCCGCGTCGCACCGGGATTCGACGGTGCGACGTGGCTGGACCTGGGCCGCGACGACGGACGCTCCGTCCGGATCCACCCCACCGGCTGGGACATCCTCACCCCCGACCCGCGCGAAGTCTGCTGGCGGCGCACCCAGCTCACCGGGGAACTGCCCCTGCCCGTCAAGGACACCAACGGCAAGGGCATCGACGCTCTTCTCCGGCTGTGCAACTTCGCCAACGCCGAGACCGAGTGCCTGGCCATCGCCTGGCTCATCGGCTGTCTCGGGCCGTCCGTGCCGGTCCCCGCCCCGTTCCTCACCGGACCGCAGGGCGCGGGGAAGTCCACCGGCGGACGGATGCTCGTACGGATCATCGAAGGGATGAGCGGCGACCTGCGCCGCGCACCCAAGGACGAGGAGAACCTGATCGCAGCTGTGGCCGCCGGATGGGTCACCGCCCTGGACAACCTGTCCCACCTCGCCCCGGACCTCTCTGATGCGATGTGCTGCATCGTCACCGGCGCCGAGACCGTCAAACGCGCCCTGTACACCGACGGCGACGTGGTCCGGGCCCGCTACCGCCGCCCGTTGCTGCTGACCGGCATCGACGTGGGCGTCATCCGGCCCGACCTCGCCGAACGCCTCCTGCCCCTGCGACTGGAACGCCCCCGCACCCGGCGCACCGAGGCAGAACTGTGGGCGGAGTACGCGCAAGCCCTCCCCGTCATCCTCGGCTCCCTCCTCGACCTCACCGTCCAGGTACGGGCGGCCGAGGCGGACATCCCGACCGACCTGCGCATGGCCGACTTCGCGCACCTGTGCGCGCAGCTCGACGCGGCGACCGGTCTCGGAGCGCTGGGCGCCTACCGGGCCAGCCTGGACGACCTCAACGACGACGTCATCGAGGGCGACCTGTTGGCACAGACCGTGCTGAAGCACGCCGCCGGTCTCGAAGCGGGGGCGGAGCAGCGGATGACGTCCGCTGAGTGGCTGCACTGCCTCACGGGCCTCTACGCGGGCGAGGACTTCCGTCCCCTGCCTAAAGGGTGGCCGACCACCGGCAAGGTGCTCTCAGACCGCCTTAAGCGCCTTCAGCCCACCCTCGCGGCCCGGGGTGTCCTCATCGACTGGGGCCGCACCAGCGCGGCCCGCTACATCGAAATGACCCGCCCCCCGGCCATGCCGTCCCCGCACGCGCAGGAACCGGCGTTCTGACCGCCGCAACCACGACCACCCGTACAGGCAAGAAGAGCACCCGGCCCGGCGTGCTCTTCTTGCTGTTCGGCGGCGACCGCCGCCCTGTGATGGTCGCGCCGCGAAGCGGCTCGTTCTTCATTCTCTGAGCCGCGCACCACAACAGACACCCCCTCTTTTGTCCGAAGGAAAGAGACGCTGCGTCACCTGCGTCACCCACGGACGCTAAACGGTCCGTGACCTGCCGATACAACGGTGACGCAGACGGGCGGAGGCTGCGTCATTCCGCGTCACCCGCGTCACCTGTGACGGAAGCCTGTGTCACGGGTGACGCACCCCCCGCACCCCTCGCGTCACGCAAACCCGCAGGTCAGGGCCGCGAATGACACAGATGACGCGATGACGCAGAAATCCGCACCTCGGACACACACGGCCACGCCCCCCGCTTGGAGTCCCTATGGCAAAGCCGACAGACCCCGACCCCCGCGCCACTCTCCGAGGCGGCCTCCCCGACCGGTACCTCACCCCCGACGACATCGCAGGCATGTTCGGCGTGCCGCTCGACACCGTCTACCAGTGGCGCAGGAAGCGCACCGGACCGCCGGGCTTCCGGATCGGAAAGCACCTCCGCTACGACCCGGCGGACGTGCGCGCCTACGTCAGCCAGCGTAAGAGCGCCTGCCAGGGCGCCGCGTAGCCAACCACCCCCAAGTCAGCAGGGAGAGCCGCCGTGGATGGCTCTCCCTGCTGCATGTCGAGAGGACCGCCGCCGTATGGCTGGCCACATCCAAGACCGTTGGTACAAGACCGAGACGGCATCCAATGGCAAGACGATCAGGGCAAAGACCGACCGATACGGGACGGGCTTGCGCTACCGGGCCCGCTACGTCGCGCCGGATGGGACCGAACGCAGCAAGTCGTTCCCGGATAAGCAGAAACGACTTGCGGAAGCCTGGCTGACTCAGATCGCGGCTGACATGACCCGTGGTCAGTACGTTGACCCATCCTCCGGCAAGGTCACCTTCAAGGAGTTCGCCACTCAGTGGCTGGCATCCCAGACCACGGACCCTTCCACCATCGTGAACATGGAGCTGAGGTTCCGGCTGCACGCCTTCCCCTACATCGGTTCTCGCTCCCTGAGCGCGTTCCAGCCCGCCCATATCCGCACGTGGGCACGGGCCCTCGCAGACTCTGGGATGGCAGCGTCGTATCAGCGAACGGTCTTCGCGAACGTCTCGGCAGTGTTCGGTGCCGCCGTGGACGACGGCATTCTGGCCCGGAACCCCTGCCGCGCAGGCTCTGTGCGGGCGCCCAAGCTGGACCGGCGGAAGATCAAGCCGTGGACGCGTGACCGGGTGGTCGCCGTCCGGGGCGGACTTCCGAGCCAGTACGCGACGGTTGTCGACATCGGCGCTGGGTGCGGCCTGCGGCAGGGCGAGATTTTCGGGCTTGCCGTCGACGAAGTCGACTTCGTCGGGGGAGCGGTGCACGTCGTGCGACAGATCAAGCTGGTCGGCCCGCAGATGGTCTTCGCCCCGCCCAAGGGCGGCAAGCTGCGAGATGTGCCGCTGCCTGACGTGGTGTCGGATGCACTGGCCGCGCATATCACTCGTCGGCCCCCTATCGACGTCACTTTGCCGTGGAAGACCCCGGACGGCCCGCCGGTCACAGCGAAGTTGCTGTTCTACTCACGGGAGCGTAAGGCGCTGAACAGGAACTACTTCAACATGTACCTGTGGAAGCCCGCCCTGATTGCTGCCGGCGTCATTCCGGAACGGGTGCCAGGAGAGCGGTTCAAGCCGTCGCGTGAGCACGGCATGCACGCCTTGCGGCACTACTACGCCTCGGTGCTGCTGGACTCGGGGGAGAACATCAAGGCCCTGGCCGAGTACCTCGGTCACTCCGACCCGGGATTCACGCTCCGGACGTACACGCACCTCATGCCGAACAGCCGGGACCGTGCCCGAAGGGCCATCGACGCCGCGTTCGGCGTACCAGATGCGGTTATCGGCCCCGGCGAGGCCGATGCCCTGAACTGAGCGCCGGCGCGGCCGTAGCTCTCGACCACAGTGCGGGCCCGAAACAGGCCGTCGGCCGTGCCCTTCCAGTGGAGGGAGAGCACGGCCGACGGCCCACACACGGCCCAGGGGAGCGGAAACCCGCTCTGACCTGGGGCGATATCACACGTCGAAGTAGAGCTCGAACTCGTGCGGGTGCGGACGCAGCTGCAGCGGGGCGATCTCGTTCGCGCGCTTGAAGTCGATCCACGTCTCGATCAGGTCGGACGTGAAGACGTCGCCCGCGAGCAGGAACTCGTGGTCGCGCTCGAGCGAGTCGAGGACGGCCGGGAGCGAGGTCGGGACCTGCGCCACGCTCGCGTGCTCCTCGGGAGCCAGCTCGTAGAGGTCCTTGTCGATCGGCTCGGCCGGCTCGATCTTGTTCTTGATGCCGTCCAGGCCCGCGAGCAGCAGCGCGGAGAACGCCAGGTACGGGTTGCCGGAGGAGTCGGGCGCACGGAACTCGACGCGCTTGGCCTTCGGGTTCGAGCCGGTGATCGGGATACGCATGGCCGCGGAGCGGTTGCGCTGCGAGTACACCAGGTTGATCGGCGCCTCGAAGCCCGGGACCAGACGGTGGTACGAGTTCACCGTCGGGTTGGTGAAGGCGAGGAGCGACGGGGCGTGCTTGAGGATGCCGCCGATGTAGTAGCGGGCGGTGTCCGACAGGCCCGCGTAACCGGCCTCGTCGTAGAACAGCGGGTCGCCGTTGCTCCACAGGGACTGGTGGACGTGCATGCCCGAGCCGTTGTCACCGAAGATCGGCTTCGGCATGAAGGTCGCGGTCTTGCCGTTGCGCCAGGCCACGTTCTTCACGATGTACTTGAAGAGCTGGAGGTCGTCGGCGGCGGCGAGCAGCGTGTTGAACTTGTAGTTGATCTCGGCCTGGCCGGCGGTGCCCACCTCGTGGTGCTGGCGCTCGACCTGGAGACCGGAGTTGGCCAGCTCCAGGGAGATCTCGGCACGCAGGTCGGCGAAGTGGTCGACCGGCGGGGTCGGGAAGTAGCCGCCCTTGTAGCGGACCTTGTAGCCGCGGTTGTTCTCCAGCGCACCCGTGTTCCAGGCGCCGGCCTCGGAGTCGATGTGGTAGAAGGACTCGTTCGCGCCGGTCGCGAAGCGGACGGAGTCGAAGACGTAGAACTCGGCCTCGGGACCGAAGTACGCGGTGTCCGCGATCCCTGTGGAGGCGAGGTAGGCCTCGGCCTTCTTGGCCACGTTGCGCGGGTCACGGGAGTACTGCTCGCCCGTGATCGGGTCGTGGATGAAGAAGTTGATGTTGACCGTCTTGTCGCGGCGGAACGGGTCGACACGCGCGGTGGACAGGTCGGCCCGAAGCGCCATGTCGGACTCGTGAATGGCCTGGAAGCCGCGGATGGAGGAGCCGTCGAAGGCCAGTTCCTCGTCCGGGTCGAAGGCCTCCGCCGGCAGCGTGAAGTGCTGCATGACGCCCGGCAGGTCGCAGAAGCGGACGTCGATGAACTTGACGTCCTCGTCCGCGATGAACTTCTTGGCCTCGTCGGCGTTCTGGAACATCCAGCTCCTCCTACTCCCGGCCGTTCCCGTGCCGGGGTGGTAGTTCGTTCGTGCGGCCAGTGCGGTGGCACACGCTGACCCCGACCCTAGGGACGGGTGGTTTCTCGGGCGTGACTCATTTGTTTCGCAGAAGTTAACCGGCTTTGTTCCACCGTAGCCCCAGGGCACCCCGCCTTCCCAGGGGCATATAAGGGCGCAGTACCTTGGACGGGTGGACAACAGGCAAGCAATCGGATCGTGGCTTTCCGGGCCCCGCGCGGCCGCGGAAGAGGCCGGTGCCGACTTCGGATACCGGGGCGAGCAGCTCGGTCTGCCGGAGGAGGGACCGGGTTCGATCGCCCGTCCCGGCCGACGGCTCGGCGCCCTGGCCGTGGACTGGGGCCTGTGCCTCTTGATCGCATACGGCCTGATCACGCAAAGCTACAACGACGCGGCTCAGGTCTGGGCGCCGATCATCCTCTTCGTGCTGATGGTTCTTACTGTCGGCACACTCGGGTTCACGCCGGGCAAGCGGCTCTTCGGCCTGCGGGTGGTCGCACTCGACACCGGCCAGGTCAACCCGCTGCGTGCCCTGCTGCGCACGGTACTGCTCTTCCTCGCCATCCCGCCCCTGATCTGGGACCGCGACGGCCGGGGCCTGCACGACCGGCTGGCGCGGACGGTGGAAGTGCGCATCTAGCGCCTGCGAGGAGAAGCGCCGTACGACGAGAAGCGCCGTACGACATGAAGAGGGCGCCCGGAATGATCCGGGCGCCCTCCTTGTGTCACGCGGGGCGTCAGCGCGCCCTCGGCCCGCCCTTCGGCAGGCGCATGCCCTTCGGCATCGGCCCCTTCGGCAGCGGCATGTTGCTCATCAGGTCGCCCATCGCGCGCAGCCGGTCGTTGGTGACCGTCACCTGCGGGCCGGTCAGCACGCGCGGGAACTTCAGCAGGGTCGTGCGCACCTTCTTCAGCGGGACCTGGCCGTCGCCCGTGCCGACGATCACGTCGTGCACCGGCACGTCCGCGACGATGCGGGCCATCTTCTTCTTCTCGGAGGCCAGGAGCGACTTCACCCGGTTCGGGTTGCCCTCGGCGACCAGCACGATGCCGGCCTTGCCGACGGCCCGGTGCACCACGTCCTGGCTGCGGTTCATCGCCACCGCGGGCGTCGTCGTCCAGCCTCGGCCGATGTTGTCGAGGACGGCCGCGGCCGCACCGGGCTGTCCCTCCATCTGCCCGAAGGCGGCCCGCTCGGCCCTGCGCCCGAACACGATCGCCATCGCGAGGACGGCGAGCAGGAGGCCCAGGATGCCGAGATAGATGGGGTGACCGATCAAGAAACCGATCGCGAGGAAGGCACCGAAGGTGACGATTCCGACAGCCGCGAGTACAAGACCGATCTTCTTGTCGGCCTTGCGGGTCATCTTGTAGGTCAGAGCGATCTGCTTGAGTCGCCCGGGGTTCGCAGCGTCCGCTGCCGTGTCCTTCCGCGCCATGCCACGAAGTCTACGTGGCCCCACAAGTGCCGACGACGGCAGTGCCCGCGGGGTGGGTGGAAGGAGGGTTCAGGGGCGGACGTCGAGCAGCTGGACCTGATCGAGGACGCGCTGCGCCTCGACCCTGTCCTTGGCGCGACGGCGGTCCTCCAGGACGGAGGTCCAGGCGTTGCGGCGGGCCGTGCGCTGGCCGCTGCTCAGGAGCAGCGACTCGACGGCACGCAGTGCGGTGGTGAATGACGGGATCGCGGTGGCGCGAACGGGCGCGGCCTGCATGGTGGTGGTCCCCCTCGGTCTGGCCCTGGGACGGGTGTACGTGGTGTGAGTCCAGCGTCACTGATTGGTGTTACCAGGGCATGACCGACCGGTCAAACACCCATGAAGCCTTGATTTGACAGCTCTGAACGCCCGATGCGGCCCTGGCGGACGCCCTCATCTGCGAGGACGGTCGGGACCGCATCGAATCGGACACTACTGGCTAGTAGGGACTTGTGCGCCAATTCACACGCTTGCCACACGTCTCTTTGGGCAGGGCGGGTGACGCTCTGTCGGGCAGGTCACACGGCCTGCGCGGCGGTGAACGAACCGCCCCGCTGCGGAGCGGCGGACTGACGCTGCTCGACCGCCATCCCGTACAGGCGGCCGGCGCGGTACGAGGAGCGGACCAGCGGACCGGACATCACGCCGGAGAAGCCGATCTGCTCGGCCTCCTCCTTCAGCTCCACGAACTCGTGCGGCTTGACCCAGCGCTCCACGGGGTGGTGGCGCACGGAGGGGCGCAGGTACTGCGTGATGGTGACCAGCTCGCAGCCGGCTTCGTGCAGCTGCTTCAGCGCCTCGCTGACCTCCTCGCGGGTCTCGCCCATGCCGAGGATCAGGTTGGACTTGGTGACCAGGCCGAAGTCGCGGGCCTCGGTGATGACCTTCAGGGAGCGCTCGTAGCGGAAGCCGGGGCGGATCCGCTTGAAGATCCGGGGGACCGTCTCGACGTTGTGCGCGAAGACCTCGGGCCGGGAGGAGAAGACCTCCGCCAGCTGCTCGGGGACGGCGTTGAAGTCGGGGGCCAGCAGCTCGACCTTGGTACGGCCGGCCTCACGGTCCGCGGTCTGCTGGTGGATCTGGCGGACCGTCTCGGCGTACAGCCAGGCGCCGCCGTCCTCCAGGTCGTCGCGGGCGACGCCGGTGATGGTGGCGTAGTTGAGATCCATGGTGACCACGGACTCGCCCACGCGGCGCGGCTCGTCGCGGTCGAGCGCCTCGGGCTTGCCGGTGTCGATCTGGCAGAAGTCGCAGCGCCGGGTGCACTGGTCGCCGCCGATGAGGAAGGTCGCCTCGCGGTCCTCCCAGCACTCGTAGATGTTCGGGCAGCCGGCTTCCTGGCAGACCGTGTGCAGCCCCTCGCTCTTCACGAGGCTCTGCATCTTCGTGTACTCGGGACCCATTTTCGCCCGGGTCTTGATCCACTCGGGCTTGCGCTCGATGGGGGTCTGGCTGTTACGGACCTCCAGGCGCAGCATCTTGCGTCCGTCGGGTGCGACTGCGGACACGACCGGCTCCCTAGCGATTGATTCTTCGGCGGCCTTAAGCGTACGCCCGTTGATTCGAAACCCGGTGCGGGTGTCGGCCCCGCTGGCGGCTGCCGCCCCCAGGCCCCCGCTCCGGCCTGAACGGCCTCGTCCTCAAGCGCCGGACGGGCTGAGTGGTGCCGGTGTCTCCTCGATGACCCGCGGCTTCAGGTCGGCGTTCCCGAGTACGTCCGTCAGATGGCGCTCGGCGACCGGCAGTACCTCGTCGATCGTGAGGTCGCGGCCCAGCTCGTATGCCAGCGAGGTGACGCCGGCGTCGCGGATGCCACAGGGGATGATCTTGTCGAAGTTGGATGTGTCCGGGTTCACGTTCAGCGCGAAGCCGTGCATGGTGACGCCCTTGGCGACCCGCACGCCCATGGCGCAGATCTTGCGGTCCTCGCGGCGCTGGCCGGCGTTGGAGGGGGCGTACTCCGGCCCGTTGAGGCGGGGGTCGAACTCCTCGTCCGCCAGCCGGGGGTCGAAGTCGAGGGAGAGTCCGCCCAGGGCGGGGCGCTGTTCCACCGGGTCGCCCAGGACCCAGACGCCCGCCCGTCCCTCGACCCGGCTGGTCTCGACGCCGAACTCCGCGCAGACCCGGATCATCGCCTCCTCCAGGCGGCGCAGATGCGCGACCACGTCCACCGGGCGCGGGAGCTTCTGGATGGGGTAGCCCACCAGCTGGCCCGGGCCGTGCCAGGTGATCTTGCCGCCGCGGTCCACGTCGACGACCGGGGTGCCGTCCAGGGGGCGCTCGTTGTCGGCGGTGCGCCGGCCGGCCGTGTAGACCGGGGGGTGTTCGAGGAGCAGGACGGTGTCGGGGATCTCGTCGGCGAACCGCGCCGCGTGCACCCGGCGCTGTTCGTCCCACGCCTCCCGGTACTCGACGGCGTCCGCTCCGAACCCCATGCGGACGAACCGCACCTCACTCACGGCAAGCGCCTCCCTCGCGACGGGTGTATCAGGCACGTAGCGCGCCCAAGCCACTGTACGTCCGGCCCTCGCACGTCAGCGTCGCGGCCAATCCTCACACGATCGGATGAATGAACGTCGAAGTGTGCGATCGACTGCTTACGCTCAGCTACATTCGCGCCGTTCACGAGGCCATAAGGGCTGCTCACAGGCAATCCGGGCACTTCAGAGCCCGGAAGGCAGGAGACCGCACCGCACCATGACGGAACGACCCGCGCAGCGCACCCCCAACCGCCAGCTCGCCGCGCTCATCGCAGAAGCGGGGTTCTCCAACGCGGGTCTGGCCCGTCGGGTCGATCAGCTCGGTCTCGAACACGGGCTGGACCTGAGATACGACAAGACGTCCGTCACCCGATGGCTGCGCGGACAACAGCCCCGCGGCACCACCCCCGCCCTCATCGCCGAGGTCTTCACCCGCCGCCTCGGCCGCCGCCTCACCGCCCAGGACCTCGGCCTGGACGCCTGCGCCCCCGTCTACGCGGGACTGGAGTTCGCCGCCACCCCCGAGGAGGCCATCGACATCGTCAGCGGGCTGTGGCGCAAGGACTCCGGCAGCCACGCCGAGCTGCGCAAGATCGCGTTCACTCCGGCAGGACTGGTCGTCCCCAGCCGCGACTGGCTGATCGGGCGGGCCGACGAGAGGGTGGCCCGAGGCGAGGCGCCCGCCCGGGTGCCCGCCCAGGGCCGGCCCGCGCCCCGGCTCCCGGCCGTGCCCGAGCAGGGGGCACCCGCCCTGCCCCGGCAGCGCGGCCAGGCCGAGCGCGGCCCCGGCCAGAAGGTCACCGGCGGCGACATCGCGGCGCTGCGCTCGGTCGGCGAGCTGTTCCGCACCCTCGACAACGCCTACGGCGGCGGCCACGCCCGCCAGGCCCTCGTGCGCTATCTGGAGCACGAGTGCGAGCCGATGCTGCGCGGCATCTACGGCGAGCAGACCGGCCGCCGCCTGTTCGGGGCCGCCGCCGACCTCACCCGGCTCGCCGGCTGGACGTCGTTCGACATCGCCGCGCACGGCCTCGCCCAGCGCTACTTCGTCCAGGCCCTGCGGCTCGCCCAGGCCGCGGGGGACCGGGCGTACGGCTCCTACGTCCTGGTCACCATGAGCCGCCAGGCCGTCTACCTCGGGCACGGGCGCGAGGCCGTCCAGCTCGCGCGCGTGGCCCAGCAGGGCGTCGGCACCAACGCCCCGCCCGCCGTCCAGGCGCTGCTGCACGCCGCCGAGGCGCGCGGGCACGGCGTGCTCGGCGAGGTGCGGGCCTGCACCGCCTCACTCGTACGGGCCGAGCGCGCCCTCGAGGCGGCCCGGCCCGGCGACGAGGTGCCGTACTGGGGGCGCTTCTACGACGAGGCACAGCTCGCCGACGAGTTCGGGCACTGCCACCGCGACCTCCAGCAGTTCCGCGCGGCCGCCCAGCACGCCGAACGCTCCCTCCAGCTGCGCGCCCCCGGCTACGCCCGCAGTCGCCTCTTCTGCAGCGTCGTCCTCGCCTCCGCCCGCCTCGGCCTCGGCGAACTCGACCAGGCCTGCCAGCTCGGCGCGGAGGCCGCGGGCCAGGCCGCCGAGATGCGCTCGGTACGCGCGATCGAGTACGTCCGCGACTTCGAACGCAGGCTGGAGCCGTACAAGGACGCGGCACCGGTGCGGGGGTACCGGGACAAGGTGGCCGCCCTGGGGTGAGAAGGCCCTCTCCGCCGCCGTGGCGCGCAGCCACGGTGGCGGAGACCGGCGGTGGACGGACCGGCCGCGGCCGGTTCGCGCTCACGCCGCCCTGGGCACACTCCGCGGGGGCTCGGCCACATGCATCGACCCCGCCGCCCCCAGATCCGCCAGGAGTGCCGCCGCGGCCCGGTGTGCCGAGTGCAGCGCGCCCTGCACGGTGCTGGTGTCCCGGTGGTCGCCGCAGACGTACAGGCCCGCCAGCAGCCGTACCGACCGGCGCAGGTCGTGCGGTGGGCGCATCGCCGGGACGGCCTCGGGGGTGTGGTGCACGGCGAGGGTCTCCCAGCGGGTGGTGGAGGTGCCGTACAGCCGCGACAGGTGCCGTCGGACGGCGGTGTCGACCTCGGCCGGCGGCACGCCCAGGACCGTCGACGACACGAGTGCCCGGCCGGCGGGCGCCCGGCTCGGGTCGACCCGGCTGACCACCGCGGTGTGGGCGACGGGGCCGCTCCGGTCCGCGTCGAGGAGCAGCGACGCGCCCGTCTGCGGCGGCTCGTCCGTCGTGTGGTGGACGACCGTCACGGGGTGGAAGTCCGGCACCCGCAGGCCGGGCAGCAGCGCCGCGGCCGCGCGCGCGTCGGTGGCCACGAGCACGGCACGGCAGCGGAACTCGCCGTGTTCGGCGGTCGTCACCGTGGTCGTGGCGACCGAGGTGACCCGCACGCCGGTGTGCACGGTGCCCGGGGGCAGTGCCCGCGCGAGCAGCTCGGGCAGCATCTCCGCCCCGCCCTCCGGTACGCACAGCCGACCGGACGCGAAGGCGCGCAGGGCGAGGTCGGCGCACCGGCTGGACGTCGTCAGCTCCGGGTCGCACAGCAGGCTTGCGAGCAGCGGGCGCAGGAAGCCGTCGACCGTACGGGCGGGCAGGCCACGGGCGGCCAGCGCCTGGCCCGCGGGGGACTCCGGGCGGGACAGCAGCCGTTCCACGGGCACGGCCGCGATCCGGCTGAGCGCGGCACCGAGCCGGGCCTGGTCGACGGCGGTGCCCCACGGGGTGCCCGGACGGGCCGTCCTGGGCGCGGCGGCCGGGCCGGGCCGCTGCGCGGAGCGGGGCCGCTGCGTCGAGCGGGGGGCGCTTGCGAGGGCGCGCACCGCATGCAGTGCGCCCCTGGCGCCCCGGCCGCTCGCCTGGGCACCCGCGCGGTGCCGGCGTCCGTCGCTGTGCAGGAGGACGCCCGGTGCGAAGGGACGCAGCACGAGCGCGTCGAGCCCCGGGGTCAGACGTAGTTCGGGATACGACGTGGACAACAACTGGCCCACGCGGTCGAGGCGGAAGCCGTCGACCTTCTCGGTCGCCATCCGGCCGCCCACGTAAGGGGCGGCCTCCAGGACGGCGGTTGTTACACCTGCGCTGTTCAGCCGATGCGCCGCCGAGAGTCCGGCCACCCCGGCTCCCACGATGACGACGTCTGCCTGGTACGCGGGCTCAAGCACGTGCCCCTCCTCGAGGTTGCGCGGCAGGTGGGGACGTGATGCCCCCAACAGCCGTCCGGGATACCCGAGTTCGGATCGAGGTTAGGGCCGTGATCGGTCAAGGACAGTCGCGCATCGACAGGGCACGGTCGCACGGCGGTCGCATATGGTCGCAGTGGCTGTCACGCCGCTCGGATCGCGTCCTCGATCCCCGGAAACGCGAAAGTGAACCCGGACCCCAGCAGCCGCGTGGGCAGCACCCGCTGACTGCCCAGCACGTCCCCGGCCATCTCCCCGAGCACGCCCCGCAGGACCGGCGCCGGCACCGCGAACAGCGTCGGCCGGCGCAGCACCCGCCCCATCGCCTCCGTGATCTCACGGTTGGTCAGCGGCTGCGGAGCGGTCAGGTTGAACGGCCCCGACAGGTCGTCCCGGTCCAGGAGATGACGGATCGCCGCGATCTCGTCGTGCAGGGAGACGTACGACCAGTACTGCCGCCCGTCGCCCATCCGTCCGCCGAGCCCCGCCTGGAAGAGCGGGAACAGCTTCCCCCAGGCCCCGCCGCCGCGCGCCACCACCAGACCGGTCCGCGTGAACACCGTACGGACGCCCGCCTCCCGCGCGGGCGCCGCGGCACCCTCCCACTCCACGCACAGCGAGGGCAGGAAACCGTCCCCCGCGGGCGCGCTCTCGTCGACGGTCCGCTCCCCGGTCTCCCCGTAGAAGCCGATCGCGCTGCCGTTCAGGAACACGCGCGGCGGCTCGTCCAGCGAGGCGACCGCACCCGCGAGCGCCGCCGTGCCGAGCACCCTGCTGTCCCGGACCCGCTTCTTGTACGCCTCGGTCCAGCGCCGGTCGCCCACCCCGGCCCCCGCCAGATTGACCACGGCGTCGCACCCGACAAGCCCGGCCGCGTCCACCGACCCGCGTTCGGGATCCCACCGGACCTCGTCCGGGCCCCGGGGCGCACGGCGCACCAGGCGCACCACCTCGTGCCCGTCCGAGGCCAGGGACCGCGCCAGTGCGCTGCCGATGAGACCGGACGCGCCGGCCACCGCGATTCGCCTGAGTTCCATGGTTCACATCCTGCCTTCGCGGGCCGCCCGAAACTCCGTGGGGTTGCTCCGGTGGGGCCCTTAGGGTGACCTCCATGCCTGAGCCGAAGGAACCCCGGATACGCGTCGCGCGCCTCGCGGACGACGACGCGCTGGCCGTACTGGACCGCGCCGTCTGGTCCCCGCTGCACGCGGTCATGCCCGAGCCGCAGCCGCCGTACACGCCCTTCTTCGACGACCACCACACCCCCGAGGACCATCTGGTCGCCGAACTCGACGGCCGGGCCGTCGGCTACGTCCGGCTGGGCTTCCCGACCCCGCTCGCCTCGAACGCGCACGTCCGCCAGATCCAGGGCCTGGCCGTCGCCGAGGAGGCCCGTGGGCGCGGTGTCGGGCGGGCCCTGGTCCGCGCGGCCGTCGAGGAGGCCCGTCGGCGCGGCGCCCGCCGCATCACCCTGCGCGTCCTCGGCCACAACGCCCCCGCCCGCAGTCTCTACGAGGCCGAGGGCTTCGTGGTGGAGGGGGTCCTGCCGCAGGAGTTCCTCATCGCCGGCGAGTACGTCGACGACGTGTTCATGGGCCAACCGCTGGTGTGAGGCGCTCAGGCGCCGCTACGACGTGATCAGCCCGCCCGTGTCCACCGGCGCCGTCGCGTTCGCCGCGCGCTCGGCGTCGGAGGCCACCTCGTCCACCGTCAGGACGTAGCCGGTCTCGCCGTCGGACGTGGAGCGGGCGAAGACGACGCCGTAGACCCGGCCGTCGGTGGTCAGCAGCGGGCCGCCGGAGTTGCCGGGGCGGACGGTGGAGCGGATCGAGTAGATCTCGCGGGTGACCGTCGCGTCGTTGTAGATGTTCTGGCCGGTCGCGTTCACCCGGGCCGCGACCGTGGCGGCCTGGAGGTCCAGGTCACCGTCCTGCGGATAGCCCGCGACCACCGCCTGGTCGCCGCGCTTGGCCTCGTCCTCGAACCGCAGCACGGGGGCACGCAGCTCGGGGACGTACAGCACGGCCACGTCCTTGTCCGGGTCGAAGAGCACGACCCGGGCCTCGTACGACCGCCCGACGCCCCCGACCCGCAGGGTCGGCTTGTCGATGCCGGCCACCACGTGCGCGTTGGTCATCACGTGCTGGGCGGCGTACACGAAGCCGCTGCCCTCGCGGCCCTGGTCGCCCGCGGTGCCCTCGATCTTCACGGTGCTCAGCTTGGCGGCGTTCGTGGCGCTCGCCGTGACACTGTCGCCGGTGGGCTTGGCCACCTCGGCGGTCGACTCGTTCTCGAACGGGTTGAAGACCTGCGGGAAGCCCGCCTGGGTCAACGCGGACGTGGCGTCGGAGAACCACGACGGCGTGGTGTCCGGCATCGAGTCCTGCACGGCCCCGAGCAGCTTCGAGTCCCGGATCGCGGTCGTCACCAGCGGCGACGAGGACGCGCCCAGCACGCTCGCCGCCACCCACGCCACGATCAGCACGGCCACCGCGTTCGCCGCGGCCCCGCCGACCCCGTCGGCCACCCGCAGCGGCCCCCGGTCCAGCTCACGCCGCAGCCGCAGCGCCAGCCGCCCCGCGAGCTCGTGGCCCACGGCGGCCGGGACCAGCACCGTGAGCACCGCCGTCACCGTCGCCGCCGTCGTGCCCGGTGTCACCAGGTCCATCATCCACGGCAGGATCCACACGCCGACCGCCGCGCCGCCCACGAACCCCGCGAGCGAGACACAGCCCGCCACCAGTCCGCGCCGGTAGCCGGAGCCCGCGTACGCCAGGATCACCAGCAACAGCAGGATGTCGAGCAGGTCCACGGAACCGCCTTTCTCTAGGACCCCTTCATACGTGGGGGAGGGGCCCAGTGATCAGCCACGCGCGCGTGACGGCCAAAACCCGCCACGCGTGCGTGCATCCCGAAAAACGTCGCGGACCAGGACGATGGTTCCACCGGGTGGCACAGCACACATCGCGGACGGAGCGGATCGGACCGACAGTGGGAGCATGCGTGACCTGAGAAGATCGCGCGGGGCACGGAGACGGCGTCCGGTACGGATACCGGGCGCGGCCCTCGTGCTCCTGGGCTGTCTGCCCGGAGCCGCCGCCGTCGCCGCGCTGGTGCTGTGCGCGGGCGGCGTCGACCGCGCCGTGACGGCCGCCGTGGCCGCCCGGCCGCACGCGGCCCGCCCCGCCGCCCGCCATCCGGCCGTGAAGCCGCGTGTGGTGCCTCGTACGGCCTGGCTGGGCGACGCCGCCCGCCCGCAGCCGCCGCCGCGCTACGACGACGAGGTCGTCGCCGTCTTCGTCCACCACACCGACTCGCCCAACGGCTACGACTGCGCCGACGTCCCGCGCATCATCCGCGGCTTCTACACCGGCCAGACGGGCGCCCGCGACTGGGACGACATCGGCTACAACTTCCTCGTCGACCGCTGCGGCACGATCTACGAGGGCCGCGCGGGCGGCGTCGACCGCGCCGTCACCGGCGCCCACACCCAGGGCTTCAACCACCGCACCGTCGGAATCGCCGCGATCGGCACCTTCACGGCCGGAGTGCCCGTGCCGCGGGAGATGACCGACGCGATCGCCGCGGTGGCCGCCTGGAAACTGGGCCTCGCCGACATCGACCCCCGCACGAGCGTCCGCCTGACCTCCAGCAACAGCGGCAGCCGCTACGCCGCAGGACGCGCCGTCACCCTCCCCGTCCTGGCCGGCCACAAGGACGGCTACATGACGAGCTGCCCGGGCGCCGCCCTGAGCGCCCGCCTCCCGGAGATCAGGGAGAAGGCGGCCCGGTTGCAGGGCAGGACGTCCACAGGAACGCCATAGGCGGCACGCAGGCTCCTGAGATCCCCGCGCCCTACGGTCATGGACAACACAAGCCGACCGGAGGCGGGGACCATGAGCAACAGCCGTACGCACACCACGGACGCCACGCACAGGACGGACGGCCGGCCCAGGACCGCGCGCGGTCCCTGGGCCGTGGTCTGCGCGGTCGCGACGGTCGTCCTGGGCCCGGCCGCGGTCACCGCGTCCGCCCTCGACCAGGCCAACGCCGCGCCGATGCACCACGCGGTCAAGGCGGACCGGACGCAGGCGTACATCCCCGCGGACACGGTCCGCCGACGCGCCGCGGCGTGAGCCCGGACGGGCCCGCCGACTCACTCCCGGAAGCGGTCCCACAGCTTGGGGTACCGCTCGGCGAGCACCCGCTCGTTCTCGAAGTCGGCCGGTGTGCCCTCGGGCTCCGAGGCCGCGGGCGCAATGCCCAGATCGGGCGCCACGGTGCCGGTGAGCTGCTCGTACGTCTCGTCCGCCGCGTAGCCCAGCTCCTCGCCGTCGCCGTCGACCTCCTCGTCGAAGTCGTCCAGCAGATCGGCGAGCGAGTCCGGGTCGTGCACGGCACCCTCGTACACCTCGCGGCCCTGGCCGATCAGCCAGCAGCGGAAGAAGTCGAAGGCGTCGTCGCTCGCCCCGTCGAGCAACAGCCAGGCGGCACCCCACAGGTCCCAGGTGTACGCCCGGTTGTAGCGGGCCTCGAAGTGACGGGCGAAGTCGAGGACCACATCGGGGTCCAGCCGGAGCAGCCGCTCCACGAGCAGGTCGGCCTGCTCCTCCGGGTCGCCCTCGGCGGCCTCGCGGGTCGCGTCCACCAGCTCCCAGAACTCCGTCTCGTCCATCACGGGTCCAGCATCGGACCTCCAGGGGTGGGGCGCACCCCGGCGTACACGGGAATGTCACGCGCCATACAGCCGCGCGAGCCGCAGCGCGTCCTCGGCGAAGCGCAGGCGCAGCGTCGCCGGGGAGAGCACCTCGGCCTCCGGTCCGAGCGCCGTGAGCTGCGTGTGGGCGACCTCCTCCGACTCCACCCGCAGGGTCACCGTCACCCGCCCCTCCGCGTCGGCCTCCCGCGCCGCCGTGAGGGCGTCCCGCGCGGCCACCGGGTCGACGGCGTACAGCAGCCGGCGCACCCCGGTCGCCGACAGCCGTACGACGACCTCGGCCCGCAGGATCGACCGCGCGAACCGCTCGGCCTGTTCGCCCCAGAACCCCGGCAGATCGAAGGCCTCGTCCCGCTCGAACCGCCCGTCCAGGCCCTCCGGGGCCTCGACGGCGACGAACCGGTCGATGCGGTACGTCCGGAAGGCCCCCGCGTCGACGGCCCGCGCACACAGGTACCAGACCCCTGCCTTGAGCACGAGGCCGTACGGCTCCAGCTCCCGCGTGACCTCGCCCTCGCCGCGCCGGTAGCGGGCGCGGACCCGCCGGTCGTCCCAGACCGCGTCCGCGACCACGGGCAGCAGCGCGGGCGTCTGCGGCTCCTGGAACCAGGCCGGCGCGTCCAGATGGAACCGCTGCGCCGCCGTGCGCGGGGCGTCCCGCAGGGAGGGCAGCAGCGCGGCGGACACCTTCAGCCGGGCCGCCGAGGCCGCGTCCTCCAGCCCCATCTCCCGCAGAGCCCCCGGCACCCCCGACAGAAACAGCGCCTCGGCCTCCCCGCGCGCCAGCCCGGTCAGCCGCGTGCGGTACCCCCCGACCAGCCGATATCCCCCGGCCCTCCCCCGATCGGCGTACACCGGCACCCCGGCCTCCGACAACGCCTGCGCGTCCCGCGTGACGGTCCGCTCCGACACCTCCAGCTCCCGGGCGAGTTCGGCGGCGGTCATGGTGGGCCGGGACTGCAGAAGCAACACCATTTTGATGAGACGGGCAGCACGCATACGGCCATGATGCGGGGGGCCACCGACAACGAAGGGGTACGGCGGCCGCCGTACCCCCTCATCGCACCTCTCAGCCCTTACAGGCCGTACTTCTCGCGCGCTTCCTTGACGGCCGTCGCCTTCACCTCGCCGCGCCGGGCCAGTTGGGCCAGCGCCGCCACGACGATGGACTCCGCGTCGACGCCGAAGTGGCGGCGGGCGGCCTCGCGGGTGTCGGAGAGGCCGAAGCCGTCGGCACCGAGCGAGGAGTAGTCCTGCTCGACCCACTGCGCGATCTGGTCGGGGACCTGGCGCATGTAGTCGGAGACCGCGAGGACCGGGCCCTCGGCACCCTGCAGGGCCTGACGGACGTACGGGAGGCGCTCCTCGCCGCGCAGGAGGGCCGCGTCGGCCTCCAGGGCGTCCCGGCGCAGCTCCGTCCACGAGGTCGCCGACCAGACGTCCGCCGCCACGCCCCACTCCTCGGCGAGCAGCTTCTGCGCCTGGAGCGTCCAGTGGATCGCCGTGCCGGAGCCGAGGAGCTGGATGCGCGGGGAGTTGGCCGTCGGCGACAGACCCGCCGACTCCGCCGTGTTGAAGCGGTACAGGCCCTTGACGATGCCCTCGTCGACGCCGGGGACGGCGGGCTTGGCGGGCTGCGGCAGCGGCTCGTTGTAGACGGTGAGGTAGTAGAAGACGTTCTGGTCCTCATCCGGCGCCGCCTCGCCGTACATGCGGCGCAGGCCGTCCTTCACGATCGTCGCGACCTCGTACGCGAACGCCGGGTCGTACGTCAGCGCGGCCGGGTTGGTCGCGGCGATCACGGGGGAGTGGCCGTCGGCGTGCTGGAGGCCCTCACCGGTCAGCGTGGTCCGGCCCGCCGTCGCGCCGACGAGGAAGCCGCGGCCGAGCTGGTCGCCGAGCTGCCACATCTGGTCGGCCGTGCGCTGCCAGCCGAACATCGAGTAGAAGATGTAGAACGGGATCATCGCTTCGCCGTGCGTGGCGTACGCGGTGGACGCGGCGATGAAGTCGGCCATCGAACCGGCCTCGGTGATCCCCTCGTTGAGGATCTGGCCGTTCTTGGCCTCCTTGTAGTACATCAGCTGGTCGCGGTCGACCGGCTCGTACGTCTGCCCCTTCGGCGAGTAGATGCCGAGGGAGGGGAAGAGGCTCTCCATGCCGAAGGTGCGCGCCTCGTCGGGGACGATCGGCACCCAGCGCTTGCCCGTCTCCTTGTCGCGGACCAGGTCCTTGATCAGACGGACGAAGGCCATCGTGGTCGCCACGTTCTGCGAGCCCGAGCCCTTGTCGAAGGAGGTGAACGCCTTCTCGCTCGCCGGGGCCGGCAGCGGGGCCAGGGGGTGCGTGCGGCGGGCCGGGGCCGGGCCGCCGAGAGCGGCGCGGCGCTCCTGGAGGTAGCGGACCTCGGGGGAGTCGGCACCGGGGTGGCCGTAGGGGACGACTCCGTCGACGAACTGCGCGTCGGAGATCGGCAGCTCCAGCAGGTCACGCATGTTCTTGAACTCGTCCACCGTCAGCTTCTTCATCTGGTGGTTGGCGTTCTTCGACGCGAAGCCCTCACCGAGGGTGAAGCCCTTGACGGTCTGGGCCAGGATCACGGTCGGCGCGCCCTTGTGCTCCAGGGCCGCCTTGTAGGCCGCGTACACCTTGCGCGCCTCGTGGCCACCGCGGGAGAGGTGGAAACACTCGAGGATCTTGTCGTCGCTCAGCAGCTTCGCCATCTCGACGAGCGCCGGGTCCTTGCCGAAGAAGTCCGCGCGGATGTAGGCGGCGTCGCGGGTCTGGTACGTCTGCACCTGGGCGTCCGGCACCTCGCGCAGGCGGCGTACGAGCGCGCCCGTGGTGTCGAGCTGGAACAGCTCGTCCCAGGCGGAGCCCCAGAGGGACTTGACGACGTTCCAGCCGGCGCCGCGGAACTGGGCCTCCAGCTCCTGCACGATCTTGAAGTTGGCGCGGACCGGACCGTCGAGGCGCTGCAGGTTGCAGTTGATGACGAAGGTCAGGTTGTCCAGGCCCTCGCGGGAGGCGAGTGCGAGTGCCGCGGTGGACTCCGGCTCGTCCATCTCGCCGTCACCGAGGAAGGCCCAGACGTGGGAGGCGGAGACGTCCTTGATGCCGCGGTTGGTCAGATAGCGGTTGAAGCGCGCCTGGTAGATCGCGGAGAGCGGGCCGAGGCCCATCGACACCGTCGGGAACTCCCACAGCCAGGGCAGGCGCCGCGGGTGCGGGTAGGAGGGCAGGCCGTTGCCGCCGGCCTCCTGACGGAAGTTGTCGAGGTGGGTCTCGTTCAGGCGGCCGTCGAGGAAGGCGCGGGCGTAGATGCCGGGGGAGGCGTGGCCCTGGATGTAGAGCTGGTCGCCCGAGCCGTCGGCCTCCTTGCCCTTGAAGAAGTGGTTGAAGCCGGTCTCGTACAGCCAGGCCGCGGAGGCGAAGGTGGCGATGTGGCCGCCGACGCCGTGTTTGCTGCCCCGGGTCACCATCGCGGCCGCGTTCCAGCGGTTCCAGGCGGTGATCCGGGACTCCATCGCCTCGTCGCCGTCGACGGCGGGCTCGGCGGAGGTGGGGATGGTGTTGACGTAGTCCGTCTCGAGGAGCTTCGGCAGCGCGATGCCGGCGCCCTCGGCGCGCTCCAGCGTGCGGCGCATCAGGTATGCGGCACGGTGCGGCCCGGCCGCCTTGGCGACGGCATCCAGGGAGGCCTGCCATTCGGCGGTCTCCTCCGGGTCCCGGTCGGGGAGCTGGTCGAGCGCGCTCGGCTGGATGGCCTTGGGGTCGGTCATGTCGCCGCCTTCCTCAGTCGAAGGGGGTTCCCTCTTCAGGATTCGGGGGTGCCCTTTGTCTTTGGCAGGACAGGGCGGAGGGCTCGGGTGCGGTGTCGATGTGCGACTCCGTTGCCGGCCCGTCGGCGACTGTAACCCCCTGATCGATGATCGATCAAAGGGTTGAGGGGCAAAACCTCTTGATCACGAGAAAATCGGCACGCGGTGCCTTGCATGCAGGCACCGCGTGCCGCATTTTCGAACGGTTTGCGCAGGTGGGGACACGTCTGAGCGAAGGGGCGCTCAAGGCCCCGGCGGGCTCAGGCACGCGGGGCGCAGCCGAGTACGTGCGCCTTCACGATGTCGGCGATACGCGGATCCCGGCGCCGGAACGCCTCCACGAGCTCCTCGTGCTCCTCGGCGTACGACTGCTGCACGGTCCCCAGCCAGCGGATGGACAGCGCGGTGAACACCTCGATGCCCAGGCCTTCCCAGGTGTGCAGCAGCACGGAGTTGCCGGCCGCCCGCACCAGCTCCCGGTGGAAGCCCACCGTGTGCCGCACCTGGCCCGTACCGTCCGACTCCCGGTCGGCCTCGTAGAGCGCCAGGACGTGCGGCTCCAGGGCCGAGCAGTCCGCCGCGAGCCGCTCCGCGGCCAGTTCCGCCGCGATCGCCTCCAGACCGGCCCTGACGGGGTAGCTCTCCTCCAGGTCGGCGGCGCTCAGGTTGCGGACCCGGACGCCCTTGTTGGGGGCGGACTCGATGAGCCGCAGGGACTCCAGCTCGCGCAGCGCCTCCCGCACCGGGGTCTGGCTGACCTCCAGCTCCGTGGCGATGCGTCGCTCCACGATCCGCTCGCCCGGCTTCCAGCGCCCGCTGACGATCCCTTCCACGATGTGCTCGCGGATCTGTTCGCGCAGCGAGTGGACGACGGGCGCGGTCATGAGGGCTCCTTAGGGAGGGGCCGCCCATCGGCCCCGGGGGCGTTTGACGTTTAGACAATACGGCCGGTTCGCTCCGCGGGTGAGGCCGTCGAGGGTGCTTTGGTGCAGGTGAGACGAGACTTACACGGCGTGCGGCGTGGCAAGGACGCCCAGTGGCTCGGTCCGGATTGTCGTCGGGCGGCTGCGGGTGGTTCGTGGTTCTCGCGCAGTTCCCCGCGCCCCTAAAGGTCGGTGCCCTTGCCCGGGGATTCCAGGCAAGGGCACCAATGTGTTGCAGCTGATCGGCGATTACAGGCCGAGCTCGACCTCGAACTCGCCCGCCTCCAGGATCGCCTTGACCGCCGTCAGGTAACGGGCCGCGTCGGCGCCGTCGACCAGGCGGTGGTCGTAGGAGAGGGTCAGGTAGGTCATGTCGCGGACGCCGATGACCGTACCCTCCTCGGTCTCGATGACGGCCGGACGCTTGACCGTGGCACCGATGCCGAGGATCGCGACCTGGCCCGGCGGCACGATGATCGTGTCGAACAGCGCGCCGCGCGAACCGGTGTTGGAGATGGTGAAGGTCGCACCGGACAGCTCGTCCGGGGTGATCTTGTTGGCGCGGACCTTGCCCGCCAGCTCGGCCGTGGCCTTGGCGATGCCGGCGATGTTGAGGTCACCGGCGTGCTTGATGACCGGGGTCATCAGGCCCTTCTCGGAGTCCACCGCGATACCGACGCTCTCGGTGTCGAAGTAGGTGATCGTGCCCTCGGCCTCGTTGATCTTGGCGTTGATGACCGGGTGGGCCTTCAGCGCCTGGGCCGCCGCCTTGACGTAGAACGGCATCGGGGAGAGCTTGACGCCCTCGCGGGCCGCGAAGGAGTCCTTCGCCTTGGCACGCAGCTTCATCAGGCGGGTGACGTCGACCTCGACGACCGAGGACAGCTGGGCCTGCTCGTGCAGGGCCTTGACCATGTTGTCGCCGATGACCTTGCGGATGCGCGGCATCTTGACGGTCTGGCCGCGCAGGGGGGAGACCTCCAGCGCCGGGGCCTTCTTGGCGGCGGCCGGAGCTGCGGCGGGCGCCGGAGCGGCGGCCTTCGCGGCCTCGGCGGCGGCGATGACGTCCTGCTTGCGGATACGGCCGCCGACGCCGGTGCCCTTGACGGTGGCCAGGTCGACGCCGTTCTCGGCGGCGAGCTTGCGCACCAGCGGGGTCACGTAGGCGCCGTCGTCACCGGTCGGAGCGGCCGGGGCCGGGGTGACCGGGGCGGGCGCCGGAGCCGGAGCGGACGGGACCGGATCGGGAGCCGGGGTGGTCTGCTGCTGCGGGGCCGGCGTCGTGGGCGCCTGCGGGGCCGGAGCCGGAGCGGCCGGAGCCGGAGCCGGAGCCGCGGGGGCGGCCGGGGCCGGCGCCGGTGCGGCGGGGGCCTCGGCGGCGGGCGCCGGAGCCGGGGCGGCGGGGGCCGGGGCAGCGGCCGGAGCCGCACCCGGGGCGCCGATGACGGCGAGCTTGGCGCCGACCTCGGCGGTCTCGTCCTCGGCGACGGTGATCTCGAGCAGCACACCGGAGGTGGGCGCCGGGATCTCGGTGTCGACCTTGTCGGTGGAGACCTCGAGCAGCGGCTCGTCGGCCTCGACGGAGTCGCCGACCGACTTCAGCCAGCGGGTGACGGTGCCCTCGGTGACGGACTCGCCGAGCGCGGGCAGGACGACGTCCGTGCCCTCGGCGCCGGACGCACCGGCTGCGGCATCCGCGGTGGGAGCCGGGGCCGGGGCCGCCTGCTCGGTGGAGGGGGTGGCCGCGGCCGGGACGGGCTCGGGAGCCGCAGCGGGCTCGGCGGCCGGGGCCGGAGCGGCCACGGGGGCGCCGGTGCCGTCGTCGATGACGGCCAGCTCGGCGCCGACCTCGACCGTCTCGTCCTCGGCGACCTTGATGGAGGCCAGGATGCCGGCGGCGGGGGAGGGGATCTCGGTGTCGACCTTGTCGGTGGAGACCTCGAGCAGCGGCTCGTCGGCCTCGACGCGCTCACCCTCGGCCTTCAGCCAGCGGGTGACAGTGCCCTCGGTGACGCTCTCGCCGAGCGCCGGAAGGGATACGGAAACCGCCATGGTTTCGGTTGCTCCTTACGAATTGCGGAAGTCTGTGTCGTCGCTTCGTCGACCGAGGGGTCAGTCGTGCGAGTGCAGCGGCTTGCCCGCCAGGGCCAGGTGGGCCTCGCCGAGCGCCTCGTTCTGCGTCGGGTGGGCGTGGACGAGCTGGGCGACCTCGGCCGGCAGCGCCTCCCAGTTGTAGATCAGCTGGGCCTCGCCGACCTGCTCGCCCATGCGGTCGCCGACCATGTGGACGCCGACCACTGCACCGTCCTTGACCTGGACGAGCTTGATCTCGCCCGAGGTGTTCAGGATCTTGCTCTTGCCGTTGCCCGCCAGGTTGTACTTCAGAGCGACGACCTTGTCCGCACCGTAGATCTCCTTGGCCTTGGCCTCGGTGATGCCCACGGAGGCGACCTCGGGGTGGCAGTACGTCACCCGCGGGACACCGTCGTAGTCGATCGGGACGGTCTTCAGACCGGCCAGACGCTCCGCCACCAGGATGCCCTCGGCGAAGCCGACGTGCGCGAGCTGGAGCGTCGGGACCAGGTCACCGACGGCGGAGATGGTCGGGACGTTGGTGCGCATGTACTCGTCGACCAGGACGTAGCCGCGGTCCATGGCGACGCCCTGCTCCTCGTAGCCGAGACCGGCGGAGACGGGCCCGCGGCCGACCGCGACGAGCAGGACCTCGGCCTCGAACTCCTTGCCGTCGGCGAGGGTGACCTTGACGCCGTCCGCGGTGTACTCGGCCTTCGAGAAGAAGGTGCCGAGGTTGAACTTGATGCCGCGCTTGCGGAACGCGCGCTCAAGAAGCTTGGAGGAGTTCTCGTCCTCGACCGGGACGAGGTGCTTCAGGCCCTCGATGACCGTGACGTCGGAGCCGAAGGACTTCCACGCGGAGGCGAACTCGACGCCGATGACACCGCCGCCGAGGATGATCGCGGACTTCGGCACGCGGTCCAGGACGAGGGCGTGGTCCGAGGAGATGATCCGGTCGCCGTCGATCTCGAGGCCCGGCAGCGACTTCGGCACGGAGCCGGTCGCCAGCAGGACGTGGCGGCCCTGGACACGCTGGCCGTTCACGTCGACGGTGGTGGGGGAGGACAGCTTGCCCTCACCCTCGATGTAGGTCACCTTGCGGGAGGCGACGAGACCCTGCAGGCCCTTGTACAGGCCGGAGATCACGCCGTCCTTGTATTTGTGGACCCCAGCGATGTCGATGCCCTCGAAGGTGGCCTTGACGCCGAACTGCTCGCTCTCGCGGGCCTGGTCGGCGATCTCGCCCGCGTGCAGCAGGGCCTTGGTGGGGATGCAACCCCGGTGCAGGCAGGTGCCGCCGACCTTGTCCTTCTCGATCAGGGCGACGTCCAGGCCCAGCTGCGCCCCGCGCAGGGCCGCGGCGTAACCGCCACTACCACCGCCGAGGATCACTAGGTCGAAAACGGTGCTGGCGTCGTTCGCCACGTCACGTCCTCCATGCATGTGCGCCACGCCGGTCTCCAGTGACCGGTCGGCGGCTGGTGTCCGGCCGCTCGTTCTTCGGCCCTTCGGTGGGGCCCTGTCCTGCCGAGCCCCATCTTCGCACCTGCGGGAGGCGAACGAGACGCGGGGCTACTGTGTGAGACACCCCACGTGTGCCCACCCAGGGGCGCGGGACTGTGTCGATCTGCGGCTCCGCCGCGCGGGGCGCGACCAGTCACGTGATCAGGCACACAGTCCCGCACTCGGGAAACTAACCCAGGTCACCCGCGGAGGTCAGCTCAGCGAGCCGCACCAGCGTCCGCACCGCGGACCCCGTACCGCCCTTCGGCGTGTACCCGAAGGGGCCGCCCTCGTTGAACGCGGGCCCGGCGATGTCCAGGTGCGCCCAGGTGATCCCCTCACCGACGAACTCCCGCAGGAAGAGCCCGGCGACCAGCCCGCCGCCCATCCGCTCACCCATGTTCGCGATGTCGGCCGTGGGGGAGTCCATCCCCTTGCGCAGGTGCTCCGGCAGCGGCATCGGCCACGCCGGCTCCCCCACCTCCTCCGCCGCCTCGTGCACCGCGGAGCGGAACGCGTCGTCGTTCGCCATGATCCCGAACGTACGGCTGCCCAGCGCGAACACCATCGCCCCGGTCAGGGTCGCGACGTCCACGATCGCGTCCGGCTTCTCCTGGGACGCGGCCCACAGCGCGTCCGCCAGTACGAGCCGGCCCTCCGCGTCGGTGTTGAGCACCTCCACCGTCTTGCCGCTGAACATGCGCAGCACGTCGCCCGGGCGCACCGCGGAGCCCGACGGCATGTTCTCGGCCAGCGCCAGCCAGCCGGTGATGTTGACCTCCAGGCCCAGACGGGCGGCGGCGACGATCGCGGCGAACACGGCGGCAGCGCCGCTCATGTCGCACTTCATCGTCTCGTTGTGCCCGGCCGGCTTGAGCGAGATGCCGCCCGAGTCGTAGGTGATGCCCTTGCCGACATAGGCGAGGTGCTTCTTCGCCTTGGAGTGCGTGTACGACAGCTTCACCAGGCGGGGAGTGGCCGCCGAGCCGCCGCCGACGCCGAGGATGCCGCCGTAGCCGCCCTTGAGAAGCGCCTTCTCGTCGAGCACCTGCACCTTGATGCCGTGCTCCTTGGCCGCGGCCTGGGCGATCGCGGCGAACGCCTCCGGGGTGAGGTCGTTCGGCGGGGTGTTGATCAGGTCGCGGGCGCGGTTGAGCTCCTCGGCGACGGTGGCCGCGTGCTCGATCGCGGCCTTGTGCTCCTTGTCGCGGGACCGGCCGCCGAGCAGGGCCGCCTCGGCGAGCGGCGCCTTGCCGTTCTTCGCCTTGGGGTCCTTGCCGTTGTCCTTGTAGGCGTCGAAGGAGTACGCGCCGAGCCGCACGCCCTCGGCGACCGCGGCGACGGCCGCGGCGTCGGCCAGCGGCAGGGCGAAGGCGGCCTTCTTGGACCCGGCGAGGTTGCGCGCGGCCACGCCGGCCGCCCTGCGCAGCGCCTCGGTGTCGTACGAGGCGTCCTTGTCGGGTTCCCCGCCCAGCCCCACCGCCACCACGAGCGGCGTCTTGAAACCGGCCGGGGCCGGCAGCTTCGTCACCTCGCCCTCGGCCCCGGAGGCGCCGAGGGTTTCCAGCACGACGGCGAGACGGCCGTCGTACCCCTTGTCCACGGCCTCGGCGCCGGGTGCGACGACGGGGCCCTTGGTGCCCTTGGCGACACCGACGACGATCGCGTCGGCGCGCAGGCCGGGCGCCGCGGCGGTGCTGAGAGTGAGAGCAGTCACGGTGGTGAATTCTCGCTTCCGATGTGAAGTTCCAGTGGTCGAACGGTGTGGGTCGACCGGCCCCGACAACCGACCCTAGGGCGGGCCCGAGGGTGCGGTTTGCGCCGGGGGTGCTCACCGGCGCGGCGAACCGGTGTGGAGGACCCGGGACGAGCCTACGCGCGTGCGTGCGTTCGCTCATTCCTGCGGGCGCTCTCCGTTCGGTCCTGCGGGCGCTCACCGTTCGGTGACGTCGTGGCCGCCACCACTCCTCGATCCCGGCCAAGTAGCCTCCGGTGCACGGGAGTTGGGTTCTTCCTCCGCTCGTGAGGGGCCTTGTCGTACCGCGCGGTGCCCGACGTCGGAGATCATTCTTGGAGTACGTCGCCCCACAGCCTGGAGACCCCCGGTGAAACGCCCGATCCTGCTCGTCGCCCTTCTGCTGCTGGCCGGCTGCACCTCAGCGCCGGACGACAAGACCGACGACAAGCGCGACGGCGCCCGCGACAGCGGCGGGCGCTGGCAGCCCGAGCCCGGCGTCGCCTGGCAGTGGCAGCTCAGCGGCCGCCTCGACACCTCCGTCGACGTACCGGTCTACGACATCGACGGTTTCGACCACTCCAAGGCCACGGTCGCCGCCCTGCACGACAAGGACCGCAAGGTCATCTGCTATCTCTCCACCGGCGCCTGGGAGGACTGGCGCCCGGACGCCGGGAAGTTCCCGAAGTCCGTGGTGGGCAAGGGCAACGGCTGGGAGGGCGAGCGCTGGCTCGACATCCGCCGCACCGACGTCCTGGAACCGCTGATGGCGGCCCGCCTCGACATGTGCCGCGAGAAGGGCTTCGACGCGGTCGAGCCGGACAACATGGACGGCTACGACAACACCACCGGCTTCCCGATCGAGGCCGCCGACCAGCTCCGCTACAACCGCCTCATCGCACGCCTGGCCCACGAACGGGGCATGTCCGTCGGCCTGAAGAACGACCTCGACCAGATCCCCGAACTGGTGAAGGACTTCGACTTCGCGGTCAACGAGCAGTGCGCCCAGTACGACGAATGCACCACCCTGGAGCCGTTCGTGAAGGCGGGCAAGGCGGTCTTCCACGTCGAGTACGAACTCCCCACGGACCGCTTCTGCGCCGAGGCCCGCCGCCTGAAGCTGAGCTCCCTGCTCAAGAAGTACGAACTGGGGGCCTGGCGCCGGGCGTGCTGAACCCGAGCCCGGTGACGGCCGTTCCCGCCACCCGGTCGGCGAGGGAGCGCCGAGCCGGCGACAGGACGGGCAGCGCGTTCAGCAGGAAGACCACCACGGCCACGGCCCACACGAGCACCGACAGCACGAGGTGGCCCTCGACCAGCAGGACACAGGCCAGGGCGTACACGGCGATGTCGGCGGTGGTGGTCGTCGCGGCGCGCAGAGCCGCCCGGCGCCCCCGGTACGAGGTGACCTTCAGGCCGAGCAGGGCCTTGCCGACGGTGCGTCCGGCGAAGGCGAGAGACGCCCACTGGTAGAGGAACGTCACGAGGACCAGCAGCCCGAAGGCCTCCTCCACGTACAGCACCGACTTGTCCCACAGCGACAGCCCGAACCGCTGCGAGGCGTCGAGCACGTCCCCACGTGAGGTGAGCAGGTCGAAGCCGCTGCGGGTGGCGAGTTCCGGCACGTCCGTGAACAGCGCCGACATCCGGTGGAAGGTGAACACGGCGAGCACCGAGGCCGCCGCGAGAACCAGCGCGAAGTCGATCAACCAGGCCATGGCGCGGCGCGTTTGCGGCACAGGCGTTCCCCCGATCACACTGCCTTGTCCGTGTACGGCCGAGAGGTTAGCGGCCCAGTGCCAAAACCACGAGCGCCGTCGTCGCCGCGGTTTCCGCGAGGCCCCCGAACACGTCACCGGTGACCCCGCCGAAGCGGCGGACGCAGTGCCGCAACAGGAGTTCGGCGACCGCGGCGGCGGCCACCACCGCGAGGGCGGTGCGGACGATGTCGTACGGCCCGAGAAGGGCGCCCGCGGCCGCGGCGAACCCGGTGACTGCCAGCGCGACGACCCTCGCACCGCCCACCGGCACCACCCCGGCGACCGCGGCTCCCAGCCCCTCCGGCCGGGCCGCCGGCACCCCGCCGCGCGCGGCCAGCGTCAGCGCCAGCCGGGCGGCCGTCGCCGAGACGACAGCCGCGAGCGCGCCCCGGGTCCAGGAGTCGCCGTACGCCTGGGCCAGCGCGGCCACCTGGACGAACAGGACGAACACGAGGGTGATCACGCCGAACGGACCGATGTCCGACTGCTTCATGATCCGCAGCGCGTCCTCGGCGGGCTTGCCGCTGCCCAGCCCGTCCGCGGTGTCGGCGAGCCCGTCGAGGTGCAGGCCACGGGTGAGCACGGCGGGTACGGCCGCGGTGGCGACGGCGGCGAGGAGGGGGCCGGCGCCCAGGAAGAGCAGCAGCAGCCCCAGGGCGGCGGCGCAGGCCCCGATCACCAGGCCGGCCAGCGGGGCGCACAGCATGCCGCCGCGCGCTGCCTCGCGGTCCCAGCGGGTCACCTTGACCGGCAGCACGGTCAGGGTGCCGAAGGCGAAGCGGAGGCCGTCCGGCCAGGGCGGGGTGGAGGAGGCAGGCACCGGCGCAGGTTACCCGGCGGTCGGAAGAGCGCCCCGGGGGGTCGGGGATAAAGTGCGCATATGGGAGATTGGTTGCAGCGGAACATCATCGAGCCGGGCAAGCTGCCGCTCCTCCTCGCCCTCACCTCCTTCGTCCTGACCTTCGTGATCACCCGGGTCATCACCCGCCTCATCCGGGCGGGCAAGGGCCCCTTCCGCAATGTCGAGTCGGAGGGCGGGGTGCACATCCACCACGTGGTCCCGGGGATCCTGCTCACCCTGGCAGGCGGCTTCGGCGCGGTCGCCAGTGGCCGGCACGGCTTCGGCTCGGCCGTGTGCGGGGTCCTCTTCGGCATCGGCGCCGGGCTCGTCCTCGACGAATTCGCGCTGATCCTCCACCTCGACGACGTCTACTGGACCGAGGAGGGCCGCAAGAGCGTCGAGGTCGTCGTGGTCACGGCGGCCCTGGTGGGTCTGATGCTGTCGGGCTTCGTGCCGTTCGGCGTCAACGACCTCTCCGACGACGAACTGCAGGACCGCGGCACCGTCCTCGGCAGCATCGCGGTGAACTTCCTCTTCGCCCTCGTCGCCCTCTTCAAGGGCAAGGCCCGCCTCGCGGTCTTCGGTGTGATCATCCCCCTCATCGCCCTGGTCGGTGCCATCCGCCTGGCCCGCCCCGGCTCCGCCTGGGCCCGCCGCTTCTATCGCAACCGCCCCCGCGCCCGGGCCAAGGCCGGCCTGCGCGCCTACCGGCACGACCGCCGCTGGTCCCGCCCCCGCCGGGCGTTCGAGGACTGGCTCGGCGGCAAACCGGACCCGGCGCAGATCCCGGACCGCCGCTGACGCCGACGCCACGCCGCGACCGCGCACAGCACCAACACCGCGCCGATCGCCGCCAGGTGCTCCTTGCCGGCCAGGTTCTCCTTCACCAGCACCTCGACGACCATCGCCAGGACCACCGCGCCCGCGGTGACGTACGCGCCGTAGCGCCACCCCACGAACACGGCGAGCCCCACCACGGCGGCCGACGGCCCGGTGTCCACGACCTGGGCGTCCGAGGCGGGCAGGCCCAGCGGGGCGTGGGGGCCGAGGGCGATGCCGACGCGGGCGTAGAGAGTGCCGGCGACGGTGGCGGCGTACGCGACGAGGAGGGTCCGCCACCAGCCCAGGCAGATCTCCGCGATCCCGAACACCAGCAGGACCTGCGCGAGCGCACCCCACGCGGGCAGGTCCAGCGCCGGCACGAAGAGCGAGAGGGGGGTGCGCGCAAGAGCGAGCCACAAGGGGTCCTCGGCACGTACGGCCCCCGCGTTCTGCACGAACCGGAAGCCCCACGACTGGTTCTGCACGACATGCAGGGCCGCCGTCAGACACACGGCCCCCAGCGTCATCGGAACCGCCCACAGGCGACGCTCGACCAGCGAGTCGCGGACAGTGGCGTACAGCGTCCCCCACTCCGCGCGGGCCCAGCGGGCGAGCATGCTCACCGGCGCGTCTCCAACTGCCTGCGGTGCAGCCACTTCGGCAGCCCCGGCGCCTCCAGGAACCCCTCCGCGCGCGCCGACGCGAGACCGATGCGCGGCAGGTCCGCGCTCTTCTCGAAGAGCAGGAAGCGCGGCTCCCAGATGGGCCGGTACTTGGCGTTGGCGCGGTACAGCGACTCGATCTGCCACCACCGGGAGAAGAAGCTGAGCAGCGACCGCCACAGCCGCAGCACCGGCCCGGCACCCAGGCGGGCACCCCGTTCGAAGACCGACCGGAACATCGCGAAGTTCAGCGACACCTGGCTGATCCCGATCTCCTCGGCGCGCCGCAACAGCTCGATGACCATGAACTCCATCAGGCCGTTGTCGGAGTCCCGGTCGCGCCGCATGAGGTCCAGCGACAGCCCCTTCGGCCCCCACGGCACGAAGGACAGCATCGCCTTCACCTCGCCGTCGGCGTCCGCGCACTCGAGCATCACGCACCGCCCGTCCCCGAGGTCCCCGAGCCGCCCCAGCGCCATGCTGAACCCGCGCTCGGTGGCCCCGTCGCGCCAGCCGTCGGCGCGCCGCACGAGCCGGGCCATCTCGTCGGCCGGGACGTCCTCGTGCCGCCGGACGCGCACGGTGTACCCGGCCCGCCGCACCCGGTTGTACGCCTGCCGTACGGTCCGCATGGCCCGCCCCTCCAGGGTGAAGTCGGCGACCTCCACGACGGCCTCGTCCCCGAGCTCCAGCGCGTCCAGCCCGTGCCGCGCGTACACGGTCCCGGCCTCCTCGCTGGCCCCCATCACCGCCGGGATCCACCCGTGCGCGCGGGCCTCGGCGAGCCACGGCTCGATCGCCCCCGGCCATGCCTCCGGGTCCCCGAGCGGGTCCGCGGACGCCAGCGACACCCCGCCCACGACGCGGTAGGCGACGGCCGCCTTGCCGGTGGGGGACCAGACGACGCTCTTCTCCCGGCGCAGCGCGAAGTAGCCGAGCGAGTCCCGCTCCCCGTGCCCCTCCAGCAGGTCCCTGAGGCGCCGCTCGTCGTCCTCGGAGAGCGGGTCGACGGCACGCCGGGAGCGGAAGGCGGCGTAGAGGACGGCGAGGACGAGGGCCGTACTCAGCACGTTGACGGCCACGTTGACCCAGTTCGGCGTCGAGATGCCCGGGAAGCGGGAGTCGTCGGCGGCGACCGAGACGAGCCGCAGCGTCCCGTACTGCCAGCGTTCGACGAAGGTGGACGGGCCGGGCGCCCGGTCGGTGACGGTCACCAGCAGCGCGGCCAGCAGCGAGGAGGCGAGCAGCCCGCCGACGGCGACGACGGCGGCGAGCCGCGGGTTGGACCGGTCGCCCCGGGCGTAGAACTCCCGCCGCCCGACGAGCAGCGCGGCCACGAAGCCGGCGGTGAGGCCCAGGGAGATCCAGTTCTGCGCGTACTGCCGGACCTCCGCAAACGCCATCGCCAGGGCGAACAGCGCGAGGAACGCGCCGCTGAGTCCCATGTTCAGGATCCACGCGGCCCGTTTGCGGCGCCGCATGGTCACGGCCAGGAACGCGGTGAAGACCCCCGACGCGAACCCCGCCGTCAGCAGATACGGCGTGAAGTAGTTCTCCTGGTTGTGCCGCCGCACATCCTGCCCCAGGGAGACCCACACCGCACTGAGGAAGTTGACGAACGCGACGGCTCGCAGATACCAGACGGCGAGGGCGGCTGCGCGCCGCGAGGCGACTCCCATGAGGAGTGATCATATGGGCGGTATTGCCGCGAACCGTCCTCTTTCGTCTTTTCGTCCCTCTTGTTGTCAGCCGCTTCCGGCGGTTCCGCTAGGCCGGCTCGTCCTTCTCCGGCTCCTCCTCGGAGGGCTCGGGCTCCTCCTCGGAGGGCTCCGGCTTCTCCTCGGAGGGCTCGGGCTTCTCCGGCAGCTCCGCCGCCAGCGCGGACGCGGCCTGCACCAGCGGCAGCGCCAGCAGCGCGCCCGCGCCCTCGCCCACGGTCACCCCCTGGTCCAGCAGCGGCTCCAACGCCATCCGGTCCAGCGCCTTGGCCTGCCCCGGCTCGCCACTGGTGTGACCCGCCAGCCACCAGTCCGGCGCCCGGAACGCGACCCGCTGCCCCACCAGCGCACAGGCGGCGGCCACGACCCCGTCGAGGACCACCGGCATCTTCCGTACGGCGCTCTGCAGCAGGAACCCGGTCATCGCGGCGACGTCGGCCCCGCCCACGGTCGCCAGCAGCTGCAACTGGTCCCCGAGCACCGGCCGGGCCCGCCGCAACGCGTCCCGGATCACCGCGCACTTGCGCATCCACGCCAGGTCGTCGATCGCGAGACCGCCCCGCCCGGTCACCACGGACGCGTCGGTCCCGCACAGCGCGGCCACCAGCACACCCGCCACCGTGGTCCCGCCCACGCTCACATCGCCGAGCACGACCAGATCCGTACCGGAGTCGGCCTCCTCGTCGGCCACCGCCATCCCGGCCCGGAAGGCCGCCTCCGCCTCCTGCGGGGTCATTGCGTCCTCGATGTCGACACGGCCACTGCCGCGCCGCACCCGATGCCGTACGACGTCCTCCGGCAGCGTCTGCGGGTCGCAGTCCAGCGCCATGTCCACGACCCGCACCGGCACCCCGAGCCGCCGTGCCAGCACGGACACGGGCCGGCCGCCCTCCAGGACCTCGCGCACCAACTCCCCGGCGCTGCCCGCGGGCCGCGCGGAGACGCCCAGCTCGGCGATGCCGTGGTCGCCGGCGAACAACACCACGCGCGGCCGCTCCACCGGCCGCACCGGCACGGCGCCCTGCGCCGCGGCCAGCCACTCACCCAGGTCGTCGAGGCGCCCCAGTGATCCGGGCGGCACGATCTGACGTTCCCGGCGCGCCTCGGCGTCACGGCGGACCCCGCCGTCGGGGCGTTCGATCAGATCGGTGAAGTCGTCGAGATTAAGCGAGCTCATTCGCCGAACAGTACCGGCACCGGTCGAACAGGGCCGCGCCACATGACCAGCACACCCCCGTGGCGTGATTGCACCCAGGAGTGGGATCCCATACGTTCCGTTTTGCAGCGGATTGTCGTACGTCTCTCCGTAGGGAGCCGCCCGTGCCCGCCAAGCCCAGACCGACCCAACTGGCCCTGCCCATCGAACACTTCCACGAGTCGCGCCGAGAGGACTGCCCCTGGTGCGGCTCGACACGTCTGCGCCCCCGCAAACGGCACACGTTCACCATCGACGAGTGCGGCGAGTGCGCCCACGCCTTCCAGAACCCCCGCCTCACACCGGAGGGCCGGGAGTACCACCGCCGCGCCTCCGCCGCACTGCCCGACGTCCCCACCCCCCGTCACCTGCGGGCCGTCGCCCGCGCGATGCTGCCGTTCCCGGAGCCGGAGAGCTGGCTGGACGTGGGTACGGGCAACGCCCGCTTCCCCGTCGCGGCGAAGAGGATCTTCCCCTACACGTCCTTCGACGGCCTCGATCCCACCCGCCGCGTGGAACGGGCCTGGGCGGCGGAGCGCGTGGAGGAGGCGTACGTCGGTCACCTCGCCACTCCGGAGATCACCGCCCGCCTGCGCGCCCGCTACGACGTCGTCAGCATGCTCCACCACCTGGAGCGCACCCCCGACCCCCGCGCGGAACTCCACGCCGCCCTCACCGCCCTGCGCCCCGGCGGCCACCTCCTCCTGGAACTCACCAACCCCCAGAGCACGTTCGCATCCCTCCTGGGCAAGTGGTGGCACCCCCACACCCAGCCCACCCGGCTCCACCTGATCCCCCCGGCCAACCTGCTCGTGGAGCTGGAACACGAGGGCTGCACGATCATCACCCTCGACCGCCGCACCCCCCACACCCCCACCGACCTGACCCGAGCAACCACCCACGCCCTCTCCCGCGCCCTCCCCACCCCCGCGACAGCCCCCTTCACCACCACAGCCCAACTCCTCGACCACTCCCTGGCCCCGCTTCTGCGCCACACCTCCTTCTCCAACGCGTACCGGGTGATCGCCCTCAAGAGATGAACGGACAACCATCCCGCGGGCACGCTGAAAGCCACCCGCTCGGTCAGCCCCGGAGCACCACGGCCTGGCCAGCGACCACCACAACCACCTGCTCGCACTCGCCCGCGAACGCCGCGTTCAGCCGACCCAGTTCGTCGCGGTACCGGCGCCCGGACGCCGTGGCCGGGACGATCCCCGACCCCACCTCGTTCGAGACGGCGACAACGGTCCGCCGAGCCTCCCGCACGGCCGCCGTCAACTCCGCGACCCGCGCACGCAACGCCCGCTCACCCCCCTCCGCCCACACCGCGTCGTCCCACGCCCCGACGGAGTCCATCGCGTCCGTCAGCCACAGGGACAGGCAGTCGATCAGCAGCGGTGCCCCCTCCTCCGTCAGCAGGGGCACCAGGTCGCAGGTCTCCACCGTCCGCCACGACCCCGGCCTCCGCTCCCGATGCACGGCGACCCGGGCCGCCCACTCGGTGTCCCCGCCCCGCGAACCCCCCGTCGCCACGTACAGGACGTCCGGAAAGGACTCCAGCCGCCGCTCGGCCTCCACGGACTTCCCCGACCGCGCCCCACCCAGCACCAGCGTCCGCCGCGGCACGTCCGGCACCTCCTCGTACGCCCCCACCATCAGCGTCGACCCGTCCGCCACCGCCCGCGCCCCGGCCGCCGCGAGCCGCCGCCGCAACTCCGCTCCGGGCGGCACGTCGTGGTCGAGATGAACGGCGATCACGTCCGTGGTCGGCCCGACCGCCCCCACCGCCCGCAGCTTCGCCAACGCGTCCGGCCGCCCCACGACGTCCGCGAGCACCATGTCGTACCCCGCGGCGGAGTCGCCCCCCTTCTCCAGCCCGGCCGGCGCACCCCCGGGCGGCAGATACAGCAGCCGCTGCCCGTCCGGCCCGCTCACCGCATACCCCGTACCGGGCGCGTCCAACGCCACCGCCCGCACCCGATGCCCCGTCAGCAGCGCCGACTCCCGCCCGTCCGGCACCCGCCCGGGCTGCGGCAACCCGGCCGGCACCTCGACCGGCGGCCCGTCGTGCGGATGCGACAGCAGCACCTGCCGCACACCCCCGAGCGAATGCCCCGCCCGCGCCGCCGCGAACGCCGCACCGGGCGTCAGATCGAGCAGCAGCGCCCCGTCCACGAGCAGCGCGGTCGCCGCCCGCGCATCCCCACCGACCGACATCGCACACCCCGCACAGGAACAGTCAGGACGGGGGAGCCCAACAGGAGCACCGGTACCGAGCAAAGTAACTTCCACGCCCCGATTCTCACCGTCCACTCCCCGACACGCGCGCCCGAGGCCCCTTAAGGGGCCCCACGGGGGCCTCGTAGGGGCGCGGGGCTGTGACATGTGCGGCTCCGCCGCGCGGGCGCGACCGGCCCACGACGACCCGCAGGCGACCAACTGCACGAGTCATCCACGGCGCACCCAGCGGAGCGCCTACGCTTCTACCCTGCACCTGTTCACATCTGGGAGGCGTACATGGCGGCATGGACGTGGCGGTTCGAGAAGGCCGACGGGACGGAGGTCCAGCCCGCGGTGCAGCCCGAGGATTTCACCACGCAGGGAGACGCCGAGTCGTGGATCGGGGAACACTGGAAGGCCCTGCTCGAAGGCGGCACGGACCAGGTGCGGCTGTCCGAGGACGGCACGGAGATCTACGGCCCGATGAGCCTGCACGCCGAAGAGCAGGCGTCGTAGACACGCCGAGAGACAGCCGGAAGACATAGGAAGACCGCGAGGGGCGGCCCGCATCGGGCCGCCCCTCCTCATGTCCCGCTCGTACCGGGCACTCAGCCCCGCACTCCACACAGATGCAGCAACGCCGCGACCCCCCGATACGGATCCGTCCGCCCGGCCCGCTCCTCAGCCGCCAGCAGCGCGTCCAGGTCGGCCGGGAGCTCCGCGCCGTCCGCCGCCGTGTCGGTGAAGACCCGCACGCCGTACCAGGCATGAAGCGGCGCCCCGATCCCGGCCAGCGTCGCGGTCAGCGTGGTGAGCCGGTCCGCGCGGACGTCGAGCCCGAGCCGGTTGGTGTAGGACACGGTGTCGAAGGCGCCCATTGCTCCGGACCAGTCACCGGACAGGCCCGGCCGCATCGCCAGCGCGTCCGCGTTGCGCACGAGCAGGGACAGCAGCCCGCCCGGGGCGAGCATCCGCGCCAGCCCCGCCAGCAGGGGGTCCGGCTCCTCGACGTACATGAGGACGCCATGGCACAGCACGACGTCGAAGCTGCCCGGCAGGAAGTGCACGCCGGTGTCGCGGCCGTCGCCCTCGAGGATCCGCATCCGTTCCCGGATGCCCTCCGGCTCGCCGGAGAGGGCCTCGCGGGCCGCCGCGATCATCTCCGCGTCCCGCTCGAGACCGGTCACCTGGTGCCCGGCCCGGGCCAGCCGCAGCGCCTGCGTGCCCTGGCCCATCCCCACGTCGAGCACCCGCAGCCGCTGCCCGACCGGGTACCGGCCCACTATCTGCTCGTCGAGCTGGCGCGCCACCAGCTCCTGTCGTACGACGTCCCGCAACCCGCCCAGTGTGCCGAGCCACGCCTTCGCCGCACCCCCGGAGAAAGACGCAGTGTTCAGGGCCGCTCTCCGCGCTTGACCTGCGGCTTGGGCAGCCGGAGCCGACGCATCTGGAGGGAGCGCATCAGGGCGTAGGCGACCGCGCCCCGCCGGTTCTCGCTGGGGAAGCGCTCGGGCAGCTGCTTGCGCAGCCGGAAGCTCGTGACGAAGGAGTCGAGCACGATCAGCACGATCACGACCAGCCACAGCAGCAGCGCGATGCTCTGCAGCGAGCCCACCCGCACCATGCTCAGCACGAGGATGACCACGGCCATCGGCAGGAAGAACTCCGCCACGTTGAACCGCGAGTCGATGAAGTCGCGGGCGAACTTGCGGACCGGGCCCTTGTCCCGGGCGGGCAGGAACCGCTCGTCGCCGCCGGCCAGCGCCTGGCGCTGCCGGTCAAGGGCGGCACGACGCTCCTCGCGCTGCCGCTTGGCGGCGTCCTTGCGCGTCAGCGACGTGTTGGCGACGCTGCGGCGCTGCGACTGGGAGTCGCTGCGCTTGGGCGTGGGCCGGCCCTTCGGGGCCTGCGGGTCACGGGTTTGCTTGGAGAGGTTCACCTGCGCCTTGTCGGCGACGGGGGCCTTCTCTTCCTTGGCACGGCTACGGAACACAAAACCCAAGGGTACGGGGTCGGGGGCATGGACCCCAGCCCCGTGGGGAACGATCCGGCAACACCAGTCGTCCTGTAGGGGTACAGAGGGGACGTTGCGCACACCTCGTGGACATCCCGGTGAATGCCGGGAGACCCCGGGGACCACCTACTCCCTACGCCGGAGCGGGGACGTACGCAGTCGTCCTTGGGGATGAGCGCATCCGTCCCCGAACAGTGCGTCAATGGATGCAGGGCCCGTACTGTGGGTTCTGTCGCAGAGCTGGAGCTGGACGTCAGAAGGGGGCGCGCGAAGCCCATGAGCGGTGTCATGAAGCGTATGGGGATGATCTTCCGCGCGAAGGCGAACAAGGCCCTTGACCGGGCCGAGGACCCGCGCGAGACCCTCGATTACTCGTACCAGAAGCAGCTGGAGCTCCTCCAGAAGGTCCGCCGTGGCGTCGCCGACGTGGCGACGTCCCGCAAGCGCCTGGAACTCCAGCTGAACCAGCTGCAGTCGCAGTCCACCAAGCTGGAGGACCAGGGCCGCAAGGCGCTCGCGCTGGGCCGTGAGGACCTGGCCCGCGAGGCGCTCTCCCGCCGCGCGGCACTCCAGCAGCAGGTGACGGACCTCGAGACGCAGCACTCGACGCTCCAGGGCGAGGAGGAGAAGCTCACCCTCGCGGCCCAACGCCTCCAGGCCAAGGTGGACGCCTTCCGTACGAAGAAGGAGACGATCAAGGCGACGTACACGGCGGCCCAGGCCCAGACCCGCATCGGCGAGGCCTTCTCCGGCATCTCCGAGGAGATGGGTGACGTCGGGCTGGCAATCCAGCGTGCCGAGGACAAGACCGCGCAGCTCCAGGCCCGCGCCGGCGCGATCGACGAGCTCCTCGCCTCCGGCGCCCTGGACGACCCCTCCGGCATGGCGAAGGACGACATCCAGGCCGAGCTGGACCGCCTCTCCGGTGGTACGGATGTAGAGCTGGAACTGCAGCGCATGAAGGCGGAGCTGGCCGGCGGTCCGTCCGCGGGACAGCAGGCCATCGAGGGCGGCAACGGCCAGTCGCAGACCCAGCAGCAGCCGCAGGACACCCCGCGCTTCGACAAGCAGTAGACGAGCAGGGGACAAGCAGTGGACAAGCGGTAAGGCCCACGCCGAGGAGGCGACATGATCGTACGGATCATGGGGGAGGGGCAGGTGAGGCTGGCCGACGGCCACCTCACCGAGTTGAACAAGCTGGACGACGAACTCCTGACCGAGATGGAGAACGGCGACGGCCCGGGCTTCCGCCGCACCCTGAAGGCCCTGCTCACCAAGGTGCGCGACCTGGGCGAGCCGCTCCCCGACGACTCCCTCGAACCCTCGGACCTCATCCTCCCGGCCCCCGACGCGACCCTGGAGGAGGTCCGGGAGATGCTCAGCGACGACGGCTTGATCCCGGGGTGACCTCTCGGGTCGGGGACGGCACGCCGAGGCACGGCACCTCAAGGCACGGCAACGCGCCAGTTCCGGCGACGACAAGCTGCCCGTACCGTAATCAACCGTGAGCACACTCGAACGCGCCCGGTGCCAGGCCAAGGCACACCCCCTCGCGCTGGACGCGGCGCTGGCGGCCGGCGTCCTGGTATGCATGGTGGCCGGCTCGTTCGTCGACCCGCACGGCGAGGACGGCGTCACGTGGGGCCTGCGCACCCCGGACCCCCTCAGCCTGCTCCTGATGACCCTCGGCGCCATCGCCCTGGTCTTCCGCCGCCGCGCCCCCCTGACGGTCCTCGCCGTCACCGGCACCCTCTCCGTCGTCGAGTCCGTCATCGGCGACCCCCGGGCCCCCGTCGCGATGTCCGCGGTCATCGCCCTCTACACCGTCGCCTCCACCACCGACCGCCCCACCACCTGGCGCGTGGGCCTGCTCACCATGACCGTCCTCACCGGCGCCGCCATGCTCGCCGGCCCCCTGCCCTGGTACGCCCAGGAGAACCTCGGCATCTTCGCCTGGACCGGCATCGGCGCCACCGCGGGCGACGCCGTCCGCAGCCGCCGCGCCTTCATCCACGCCATCAGGGAGCGCGCCGAACGCGCGGAACGCACCCGCGAGGAGGAGGCCCGCCGCCGCGTCGCCGAGGAACGCCTGCGCATCGCCCGTGACCTGCACGACGTCGTCGCCCACCACATCGCCCTGGTCAACGTGCAGGCGGGCGTCGCCGCCCACGTCATGGACAAGCGGCCCGACCAGGCCAAGGAGGCCCTCGCCCACGTACGGGAGGCCAGCCGCTCCGCGCTCAACGAACTGCGCGCCACCGTGGGTCTGCTCCGCCAGTCCGGCGACCCGGAGGCACCGACCGAGCCCGCCCCCGGCCTCGGCCGCCTCGACGAACTCGCCGACACCTTCCGCAACGCCGGCCTCCAGGTCGAGGTCGCCCGCGCCGACCACGACACCACCCTGCCCGCCGCCGTCGACCTGGCCGCCTACCGCGTCATCCAGGAGGCCCTCACCAACGTGCAGAAGCACGCGGGCCCCGAGGCCAAGGCCGAGGTGAGCGTCGTCCGCGTCGGACCGAACATCGAGATCACCGTCCTCGACGACGGCCGCCCCGGCACCGAAGACCACTCCGAGAGCGGCGGCGGCCACGGCCTGCTCGGCATGCGCGAGCGCGTCACCGCCCTCCGCGGCACCCTCACCACCGGTCCCCGCTACGGCGGAGGCTTCCGCGTGCATGCGATCCTGCCGCTCAAGACCCGCCGCGCCCCCAAGGACCCCGAGGACCCCGTATGACGATCCGTGTCCTGCTCGCCGACGACCAGGCGCTGCTCCGCAGCGCCTTTCGTGTGCTCGTCGACTCCGAGCCCGACATGGAGGTGGTCGGCGAGGCGTCCGACGGCGAGGAGGCGGTCCGGCTGGCGAAGGAGGAGCGCGCCGACGTCGTCCTGATGGACATCCGGATGCCCGGCACGGACGGTCTCGCCGCCACCCGCATGATCAGCGCCGACCCCACCCTGGCCCAGGTCCGCGTGGTCATCCTGACGACCTTCGAGGTCGACGACTACGTCGTGCAGTCGCTGCGCGCAGGCGCCTCCGGCTTCCTCGGCAAGGGCTCCGAACCCGAGGAGCTCCTCGCCGCGATCCGGATCGCGGCGGGCGGCGAGGCCCTGCTCTCCCCGGCCGCCACCAAGGGCCTGATCGCCCGCTTCCTCGCCCAGGGCGACGCGGCGGACGACGAACGCGACCCCGCCCGCGCCGAACGTCTCGCCGCGCTCACCGTGCGGGAGCGCGAGGTGCTCGTCCAGGTCGCCGGCGGCCACTCCAACGACGAGATCGCCGAACGCCTGGAGGTGAGCCCGCTGACGGTGAAGACGCACGTCAACCGGGCCATGGCCAAGCTGGGCGCCCGGGACCGGGCCCAGCTCGTGGTGATCGCGTACGAGTCGGGCCTGGTACGCCCAAGGGTGGAGTGACCTCTACCCGGTCGTACTGCGGCGGGAGTATGCGGCGCATAAGGAAATGGACCTGGGGGGCTAGGGATCGCCGCCCCTCGATGGCTCAGGGTGTAAGGGCGGGTGCTCATCTGTGCGCCCGCTGCCGCTTCTGCCGCTCACAGAAGAGAGACCCCTGACCCATGTCCTGGCTGTCCAGGTTCAGCCTCGCGCAACGGGCCCTGATCGGCCTGATGTCGATCATCGCGCTCGCCTTCGGGGCGATCGCGATACCCCAGCTCAAACAGCAGCTCCTGCCCACCATCGAACTGCCCGTGGTCTCCGTCATCGCCCCCTACCAGGGGGCGTCGCCGGACGTGGTCGAGAAGCAGGTCGTCGAGCCCATCGAGGACATGCTGGAGTCCGTCGACGGCATCTCCGGCGTCACCTCCACGGCCAGCGAGGGCAACGCCGTGATCATGGCGTCCTTCGACTACGGCAACGACACCAAGCAACTCGTCGCCGACGTCCAGCAGGCCGTCAACCGGGCCCGCGTCCAGCTCCCGGACGACGTGGACCCGCAGGTCGTCGCCGGTTCGACGGACGACATCCCGACCGTCGTCCTCGCCGTCACCTCCGGCAAGGACCAGCAGGCCCTCGCCGACCAGCTCGACAAGACCGTCGTGCCGGCCCTGAAGGACATCGACGGCGTCGGCCAGGTCACGGTCGACGGCGTACGGGACCTCCGGGTCACCGTCACGCCCGACGACGCGAAGCTCGCCAAGGCGGGCCTGACCTCGCAGGACCTCGGCCAGGCCCTGCAGGCGGGCGGCGCGACCGTCCCGGCGGGCTCCTTCGACGAGGACGGCGCCAACCGCACCGTCCAGGTCGGCGGCGGCTTCACCTCCCTGAAGCAGATCCAGGATCTGATGATCACCGGCAAGAAGCCGGTCCGCCTGGGCGACGTGGCCAAGGTCGAGCAGCGGGAGGCCCCGGCCGACTCGATCACCCGCACCGACGGCAAGCCCAGCCTCGCCGTCGCCGTCACCATGGACCACGACGGCAGCGCGGTCGCCATCTCGGACGCGGTCGAGGACAAGCTGCCCGGCCTGCGCGAGGACCTCGGCGCCGGCGCCTCCGTCACCGTGGTCAGCGACCAGGGCCCGGCGGTGAAGAAGTCCATCGAGGGCCTGACGACGGAGGGCGCGCTCGGCCTGGTCTTCGCGGTCCTCGTCATCCTGGTCTTCCTGGCGTCGGTCCGCTCGACGCTGGTCACCGCGGTGTCCATCCCGCTCTCGGTCGTCCTGGCCCTGATCGTGCTGTGGACGCGTGACCTCTCCCTCAACATGCTGACGCTGGGTGCGCTCACGATCGCGATCGGCCGGGTCGTCGACGACTCGATCGTGGTCCTGGAGAACATCAAGCGCCACCTCGGCTACGGCGAGGAGCGCGAGTCGGCGATCCTCACCGCGGTCCGCGAGGTCGCCGGGGCGGTCACCTCCTCCACCCTCACCACGGTCGCCGTGTTCCTGCCGATCGGCCTGGTCGGCGGCATGGTGGGCGAACTGTTCGGCTCGTTCAGCCTCACGGTGACGGCGGCGCTGCTCGCGTCCCTGCTGGTGTCGCTGACGGTCGTCCCCGTCCTGTCGTACTGGTTCCTGCGCGCCCCGAAGGGCACCTCCGAGGACGCGGAGGAAGCACGCCGCGCGGCGGAGGAGAAGGAGGCGAAGAGCCGCCTCCAGCGCTTCTACGTCCCCGTCCTGCGCTTCGCGACCCGTCGCCGCCTGACCAGCGTGGCGATCGCCGTGGTGGTCCTCGTCGGCACCTTCGGCATGGCGCCGCTGCTGAAGACGAACTTCTTCGACCAGGGCGAGCAGCAGGTCCTCACCGTCAAGCAGGAACTGAAGCCGGGCACCAGCCTCGCGGCAACGGACGTGCAGGCGAAGAAGGTCGAGGAACTGCTCGGCGGGACCAAGGGTGTCAAGGACTACCAGGTCACCATCGGCTCCTCCGGCTTCCTGGCCGCCTTCGGCGGCGGCACGGACTCCAACCAGGCCTCGTACCAGGTGATGCTGGAGGACTCGGCGTCGTACGAGGACGTCCAGGACCGCGTCGAGGAGGGTCTTGGCAAGCTGAAGGGCATCGGCACGACCACCGTCGCCGCCGGTGACGGCTTCAGCAACCAGGACCTGAGCGTCGTCGTGAAGGCGGCCGACGCCGGCGTGCTGCGCCAGGCGGCGGAGAAGGTCCGGGACTCCGTGGCCGGGCTCGACCACGTCACCGACGTGACCAGCGACCTGTCGCAGAGCGTGCCGCGCATCTCCGTGAAGGCCAACGACAAGGCGGCCGCGGCCGGCTTCAACGACCAGACGCTGGGCGCCGCGGTGACCCAGGCGGTTCGGGGCACCACCACCGCCAAGGCGATCCTCGACGACACCGAGCGGGACGTCGTCGTCACCTCGGCCAAGCCGGCGAAGACGCTCCAGGAGCTGAAGGACCTGCGCCTGGGCCCGGTGAAGCTGGGTGACATCGCCACGGTGAAGCTGGTGGACGGCCCGGTGTCGATGACCCGGATCGACGGTCAGCGCGCGGCCACCATCACCGCGAAGCCGACCGGCGACAACACGGGCGCGGTGAGCACCGACCTCCAGGCCAAGATCAACGCGCTGAAGCTCCCGGCGGGCGCCACGGCCGAGATCGGCGGTGTCTCGCAGGACCAGGACGACGCGTTCAAGAACCTGGGCCTCGCCATGCTCGCGGCGATCGCGATCGTCTTCATGCTCCTGGTCGCGACCTTCCGCTCGCTGGCCCAGCCGCTGATCCTGCTGGTCTCCATCCCCTTCGCGGCGACGGGTGCGATCGGCCTGCTGGTGGCCACCGGCACCCCGATGGGCGTCCCGGCGATGATCGGCATGCTGATGCTGATCGGCATCGTGGTCACCAACGCGATCGTGTTGATCGACCTCATCAACCAGTACCGCAAGCAGGGCTACGGCGTCGTCGAGGCGGTCGTCGAGGGCGGCCGTCACCGGCTCCGCCCGATCCTGATGACGGCCCTGGCGACGATCTTCGCCCTTCTGCCGATGGCGCTGGGCGTCACCGGCCAGGGCGGCTTCATCGCTCAGCCGCTGGCGGTGGTCGTGATCGGCGGCCTGATCACCTCGACGCTGCTGACCCTGCTGCTCGTACCGACGCTCTACGCGATGCTGGAACTCCGCAAGGAGCGGCGCGCCAAGAAGCGGGCGGCGAAGCGGGAGAAGAAGGCGGGCCTGTCCGACAAGGCGAGCTCGTCCTCGAACGAGCCGGAGCACGCGAGCGTGTGACGGCCCGTGAGCCACGGCGGGGGGGGGGGGGGGGGGGGGGGGGGGGGGGGGGGGGGGCCCCCCCCCCCCCCCCCCCCCCCCCCCCCCCCCCCCCCCCCCCCGCCCCGCTCCCGTCGTGGGGCGGCTGCGGGACGGTGGGGCGGCCGAGTCGGATAGTGGGTGCCCGGATTCATGGAAGCGAGACGGCTCGCGTCGCCCTGTGTTCAACTCCCGTTCAAGCGTGGGCGGGACGGTTGCGCCGACCCGAGGACCGCCACCCTCCACGGCCCCACCGTCACAGGAGACACCATGTCGCTCACCCGCAGGGACTTCGGCAGAAAATCCGCGATCACCGGTGCCGGTGTCGCACTGGCGGGCAGCGTCGGCGCCCTCGCCACCGCTCCGAACGCCCTCGCGTCCACGGACGTCGAGAACGTGGGCGACGAGTCCGCGGCCGTCGGGGGTGGCGTCGGCTACGGCCCGCTGGTTCCCGACCCCGACGGCATCCTCGCGCTGCCTGCCGGCTTCAAGTACCGGATCATCACCTACAGCGGGAAGACCAAGCTGGAGTCCGGCGAGTTCACCCCGTCCAACCATGACGGCACCGCCACCTTCGCCGGGCCGCGCGGCGCGACCCTTCTGGTCAACAACCACGAGCTGAAGGGCCCGCGGGCCGGGTGGCCGCACCCGGTGCCGCTCACCGAGGGCCTCGTCTACGACCCGGCCGCCTCGGGCGGCTGCACGGTCGTCGAGGTGCGTCCCGGTGGACACGTCGCCGAGTGGGTCGGCATCGCCGGTACCTCCACCAACTGCGCGGGCGGCAGCACCCCGTGGGGTACGTGGCTCACCTGCGAGGAGACCGAGGACAAGGCCGGCTCCAACGGCATGACCAAGGACCACGGCTACGTCTTCGAGGTCGACCCCGCCGACCGCCGCGCCAACCGCAGCCCGAAGCCGATCAAGGCGTTCGGACGCTACGCCCACGAGGCCGTCGTCATCGACCCCAAGCGCGGGCACGCCTTCCTCACGGAGGACGCCTCCGGCCCCAACGGCCTGCTGTACCGCTGGACCCCGCCAGAGGGCTTCTGCCACGGCCGGGGCAAGCTGCGCGCCCTCGCCGACGACGCCGGCGTCCTGCAGGCCTTCAAGTGCTTCGACTCCGGCGGCACGTTCGTCGACGACCTCTCGCGGGCGACGAAGATCGGCACCGTGTACGGCGTCGACTGGGTGGACGTCCCCGACCGCGACGCCAGGACGACTCCGGTGCGCAAGCAGTTCACCACCGGCCAGGTCACCCGCGCCCGCAAGCTGGAGGGCATGTGGTGGGGCGACGGCGGCACCTACATCGTCTCCTCGTACGCCCGTGAGGAGAGCCCCGTCCAGCACGACGGCCAGGTCTGGTTCTACGACCCCAAGCGCCGCACCCTGACCCTGAAGGTCCTGCTGGGCGTGAACCCGGACCCGTCCGTCGACGGCGCCTTCGACGGGCCCGACAACATCACCGTCTCGCCCTACGGCGGGCTCGTCATCGCCGAGGACGGCGAGGGCGTCCAGCATCTGTTCGGCGCCACCGACAGCGGCCGTACCTATCCGATCGCCCGCAACGACCTGAACATCGGCACCGAGGAAAAGCCCGAGTACAGCGAGTTCACCGGCGTCACCTTCTCGCCCGACGGCCGGACCCTGTACGCCAACATCCAGACGCCGGGCATCATGCTCGCCATCACCGGCCCCTGGAAGCGCCAGAAGCGGTAACCCGCGGAAGCGGGAATTAATTCGCTCGCCTGTGCCGAGTTGCGCCTCCTACAGTGAGATCACAACGTCACGCACCTCCCGGTGCGATGGCAGCGGCTACTTCTCTCTCAAAGAATCCACGCCGCCGCCGACTTGATCTCGGGAGGCGCAGCTCATGGTGGGTGCCCGGTGCGCAGGCAACGGTTACTTCATTGGATCGGACGGTTGCGGGTTCGAGTCCCGTCATCGACTTCGGGTCGGTGTAGCTCAATTGGTAGAGCATCTGGCTAAGTCCGTCGCCGACTCCTGATCTCGGGCACCCTCCTTTTGCTGCGCCTCTCTCCGAAACACGAATGAATTCGGGGGAATTCACCATGGCGCGATTCAACACCAAGACCACCAAGGCGCAGCCCGTCTCGCGTGTCACCTCGACGGGCCGGGTGCTCCGTACCTACGAGGGCGGCCGGGGCCGTGAGCGCGACGCGCGCTCCGAGCTCTTTCTGCTCGCCGTCTCCAACTTCGTCTCGCAGCAGACCTTCTACGAGGCCGGCGCCGACCGTGACGACCGGTTCCAGCGGCTCGTGCGCGAGCTCGCCGTCACCGACCCGGCGTGGACCGCGGGTCTGCTCGGCTGGCTGCGCGGCGAGGGTAATCTCCGTACGGCCGCGGTCGTCGGTGCCGCCGAGTACGTGAAGGCGCGCCTGGAGGCCGGCGCGACCGAGGGTCCGTCGAACCGCCGGGTCGTGGACTCCGTGCTCCAGCGGCCCGACGAGCCCGGTGAGCTGCTCGCCTACTGGACGGCGCAGTACGGCCGTAACGTCCCCAAGCCCGTCAAGCGCGGCATCGCCGACGCCGTACGGCGTCTGTACAGCGGCAAGTCCCTGCTGAAGTACGACACCGCGTCGAAGGGGTACCGCTTCGGCGACATCCTCAACCTGGTGCACGCGGCGCCGGACCCGGACAAGCCGTGGCAGGGCGAGCTGTTCCAGTACGCCCTCGACCGGCGGCACAACCCGGACACGGCGGTGCCGCCCGCGTCGAACCACGTTCTCACCGCGCACCGCGAGCTCATGGCGCTGCCGGTCGAGGAGCGGCGCGCGGCCGTCACCTCGGAGGGTGGTGCCGAGCGGCTCGCGGCGGCCGGGATGACGTGGGAGGCGCTGGCGGGCTGGCTGCAGGGGCCGATGGACAAGGAGGCATGGGAGGCCGTGATTCCGTCCATGGGGCCGATGGCGCTGGTCCGTAACCTGCGCAACTTCGACGAGGCCGGGGTCTCCGACGAGGTCGCCGCGCAGGTGGCGGCCCGCATCAGTGACCCGGCGGAGGTCGCGCGCTCGCGACAGTTCCCGTTCCGCTACCTCGCCGCGTACCAGCACGCGCCCTCGCTGCGCTGGGCGTACCCGCTGGAGCAGGCGCTCGGCCACTCGCTGGCCAACGTGCCCGCGCTGTCCGGGCGGACGCTGGTGCTCGTCGACCGCTCGGGCTCGATGTTCTACTCGCGGCTGTCCGACCGCTCCGAGCTCAACCGGGCCGACGCGGCGGCGATCTTCGGCACGGCGCTCGCGCTGCGGGCGGCGGACGCGGATCTCGTCGAGTTCGGCACGACCAGCAACGCGATCGGGTTCCGCAAGGGCGAGTCCGTGCTGAAGATCCTGGAGCGCTTCGGCGACCTCGGTGGCACCGACACGACGGGGGCGGTGCGGCGCCACTACCGGAAGCACGACCGGGTGCTGATCGTCACCGACGAGCAGTACGCGTACAGCCAGTACGGCGAGCCGGCCGAGCAGGTCCCCGCGCACGTGCCGGTCTACACCTGGAACCTCGCCGGGTACCGGGCGGGCCACGGCCCGACCGGGAAGGGTAACCGGCACACGTTCGGCGGTCTCTCGGACGCCGGGTTCCGGATGGTGCCGCTGCTCGAGGCGGCGCGTGACGCCGACTGGCCGTGGGTCGCCTGACCTGTCCGCCTGGCGTTGAGGGCCCGCACTTCGGTGCGGGCCCTCTTGTGTGCTCAGTGCACGTAGTCGCGCACGTGCACGATCGAGCCGTCGCGCACCCGCATCACCAGCAGGCCCGGAACCTGGAACCGCTCACCGGTGGTGGCGAGGGTTCCAGTGACGATCTGCTCGACGACGATCACCTCGGGGTCGGTGGAGTCGTGAACGGCCACCTCGACGACGCTTTCGGGTCGCGCCGGGCTCGCACCCCAGGCGGCCCGGTACGCGGCGCGCACCTCCTCGCGCCCGTCACAGCGCTTGGGCAGTCCGGGGAACGGGAACGGCACCTCGTGCACGGCGTCGGGTGCGTAGAGGTCGGCCAGGTCGTCGGCCGACAAGTTGAGCAGCGCGCGTCGGTAGCGGGCCAGGACGTCGCGAGGCCCCTGGTTGACCGACGGGTGTCGGTCGGACGGGTCCGAGTCTTCAAACGGGGACTGTCTCCGCTTCATTCTCGGTACCATACGGAGGGTGTCCCCGGCTCGCAAGGAGTATCTGGATGGCGCAGGTGAGGCCCATGCGTGCGGACGCCCGGCGCAACTACGAGCGGTTGCTGAGGGCTGCGGCGGACGCCTTCGCCGAGCACGGGGAGAACGCCTCGCTCGACGACATCGCCAAGCGTGCGGGAGTCGGTTCCGGCACGCTCTACCGGCACTTCCCCAACCGGCACGCGCTGTTGGAGGCCGCCTACGTCGGCCGGATCGAGGAGCTCGCGGCACGGGCCGGTGAGCTGGCCGAGGAGTTGCCGCCGGGCGAGGCGCTGGTCGCGTGGCTGAACGAGGTCTGTGTGACGACGATCCAGGTGCGGGGGCTGAAGGCGCTGATGGGTTCGGCCGTCACGGACACCGGCCCGGTGGCGGTCACGGAATGCGGCACCGTCCTCAAGCAGGCGTCGGCCGCGCTGGTGGAGGCGGCGCAGCGGGAGGGGACGCTGCGGGAGGATGTCGAGGCGGTGGAGGTGTTGAGGCTGGCGCACGGAGTGGCCACGGCGTCGGAGCTGGCGAACGGGGAGGGGAAGTACATCCGCCGGTATTTGTCGTTGCTGACGGAGGGGTTGAGGCCGTAGCCGGTCGGGTGACCGGTGCTGCGGCCGCGGCGGGGTGGGCGCGCTCACCTGCGTCGGCAGGGTGCCGCTGCGCCCACCCTGCGATTACAGCGCCTGGGCCGCCGGCTTCACCATGTTGCGGACCGTGCGGGCCTTGACGAAGTCGCCCATGGCCGTCATCTCCCACTCGCCGGAGAACTGGCGGATGAGCTTGGCCATCATCACGCCCGTCTGCGCCTCGGCGCTGGTCAGGTCGAAGCGGACGAGTTCCTCGCCGGTCGCGGCGTCAAGGAGACGGCAGTAGGCCTTGGCGACCTCGGTGAACTTCTGGCCGGAGAAGGAGTTCACGGTGAAGACCAGGCCGCTGACGTCCTGCGGGATTCTGCCCAGGTCGACGATGATGACCTCGTCGTCGCCCCCGCCCTCGCCGGTGAGGTTGTCGCCGGAGTGCTTGATCGCGCCGCCCACGATGGACAGCTTGCCGAAGTAGCAGCTGTCGATGTGGTTGCGCTGCGGGCCGTAGGCGATGACCGACGCGTCCAGGTCGATGTCCTTGCCCCGGTACGCCGGCTCCCAGCCGAGGCCCATCTTGACCTGCGAGAGCAGGGGACGGCCGCCCTTGACCAGGGAGACGGTCTGGTTCTTCTGCAGGCTGACGCGGCCCTTGTCGAGGTTGATCTTCCCGGTGGCGGCAGCGGGGGCGGGCGCGGCGGCCGGGGCGGGCGGGGGCGGTGCCTGGGGCATCGGCGGGGCCGGCGGGGTGACCGGCGGCTGCATCGTGGGCGTCGGGGGAGCCACCGGCTGCGCGGGTGTCGCGGGTTCCTCCACCGTGACACCGAAGTCGGTGGCGATGCCGGCCAGGCCGTTGGCGTAGCCCTGGCCGACCGCTCGGGCCTTCCAGGCGCCGCCGCGGAGGTAGATCTCCACAACGACCAGTGCGGTCTCGGTGCCGAGCTTCGGGGGCGTGAACGTGGCCAGGACGCTGTTGTCGTCCGCGTTGCGGATCGTGGCGGTCGGTTCGACGCCCTGGAAGGTCTGGCCCGCGGCGTCCGGGCTGGCGGTGACCACGATCTTCTCGATGCCCGGGGGGAGGGCGGTGGTGTCGACGGTGATCGCGTCCGGCGCGGCGCCGCCACCCGAGCGGTACGTCACGCCCGGGCCTGCGGGCTGGTTGTAGAAGATGAAGTCGTCGTCGGAGCGCACTTTGCCGTCGGTGGTGAGCAGCAGGCCCGATACGTCGAGCCGCACCGGGGCGGCGACGTCCACCGTCACGCGCGGGGCGGAGAGAGGGATGTTCGAGCCGGGGGTCATAGCTGTCATGCCGGATGAACGAGCCAGGCCGCTTTACCGTTCCCTTACCAGCGACCGATCGGGTCAGCGGTTGCGGTTGCGGGGGTGGTCGCGGGCCGTGCGCTCGTTGCCCCGCTTGTAGTTTCCGGTCCAGCGGGCCATGACCAGCTGGGGATCGGACGTCTCGACCTCGGCGAGGAACTGGGTGGCCCGGGGGCCGTGGAGGGTGGTTGCGGGGCGGTTGTGGTGGGTGATGTGGACGGTGTCGGGGCCGCGTTGTTCGTAGCGGAAACCTTGGGGACGGGGCATGGGGGCGATGGTAGGGCTTCCCGGCGGACCGCCCCCACGCCTTTTTTCGTCCCCTTGCCGTCCCCGAAGGGCTCTGCTTCTCGTCCCCGAAGGGCTCAGCTACGGCACCACCACGATCTTGCGGCCCACTCCCGCCGCGAACTGCTCCAGCGCCTCCGGGTAACGGTCCAACGGGATCCTGTCGCTGATGAAGAGATCCGGGTCCAGGACGCCGTTCGCGAACAGTTCCGCCGCTCGTTCGAAGCTGTGCAACACCGCCATCGAGCCGGTGATCGTCAGCTCCTGGTTGTAGATGCGGTACGGGTCGATCGTCACGCGCGTCGCGTAGTCGGCGACGCCGAACTGCAGGAACGTGCCCGCCTTGGCGACCCGGTCCAGGCCGTCCTGGATCGCCGCCGCGTTCCCCGTCGCGTCGACGACCACGTCCCAGCCCTGCGGCCGGTCCAGCTCGTCCGCGTTCGCGGCGGAGGCCGAGACGCCGAGCCGCTGGGCGGTTTCCAGGCGGGAGGGGTTCACGTCGACCACGTCGACGCTCGCCGCGCCCGTCCGCTTCGCCAGCTCCAGCATCATCAGGCCCATGGTCCCGGAGCCGTAGATCAGGACGTGGGCGCCCAGACGGGACTGCAGCACGTCGTAGCCCCGTATCGCGCACGACAGCGGCTCGACGAGTGCCGCGTCCTGCGTACGGACGTGCTCGGGCAGCCGTACACAGTTCGCGACCGGTGCCACCGCGTACTGCGCCGCGCCCCCGGCCGTCGTCACGCCGATCGCGGCCCAGCGCTCGCAGAGGTTGTTGTGGCCGGTGCGGCAGTGGCGGCACTCGTAGCAGTACAACGACGGGTCCACCGCGACCCGGTCGCCGACCGACACCTCCGTGACCTGCGTGCCCACCCCGACCACCGCGCCGGCGAACTCGTGTCCGGGCACGATCGGCAGCTTGGGCGCGAACTCGCCCTGGAGGATGTGCAGGTCGGTGCCGCACAGGCCGCACGCGGCGACCTCGACGACGACCTCGCGGGGACCCGGCGTCGGGTCCGGGACCTCGGTGACGACGGCACGGCCCACGGACTCGATGACGGCGGCCTTCATTTCACGGCTCCCAACGACAGGCCCTGGACCAGCTTGTCCTGGGCGGCGAACCCCGCGGCGAGCACCGGCAGGGAGATGACGAGCGACGCGGCGCACACCTTCGCCAGGAAGAGGCCCTGGCTGGTGATGAAGCCGGTCAGGAAGACGGGGGCGGTCTCGGCGACCACGCCCGTCAGGACTCGGGCGAACAGCAGCTCGTTCCAGCTGAAGATGAAGCAGATCAACGCCGTCGCCGCGATGCCGGGCAGCGAGATCGGGGCGACCACACGCGCGAGGATCGTCGGCAGGCGTGCTCCGTCGACTCGCGCCGCCTCGATCACCGCGCCCGGGACCTCCGCGAGGAAGGACTGCATCATCCACACCGCGATCGGCAGGTTCATCGACGTGTAGAGGATGACCAGCAGCCAGATGTTGTCGAGCATCCCCGCGTTCTTGGCGAAGAGGTAGATCGGCAGCAGGCCGGCCACCGCCGGCAGCATCTTCGTCGAGAGGAAGAAGAACAGGACGTCCGTCCATTTGCGGACGGGGCGGATCGACAGCGCGTACGCCGCCGGGAGCGCGAGGAGCAGGACCAGCAGCGTCGACGCCAGTGACGCAACTGTCGAGTTGATCAGCGCCGGCCAGGGGCTCGCCCCGCCGCCCGTGCCGAAGAACTCGCGGTAGCCGTCCAGAGTGAGGGCGGCGGTGAAGGACGGCGGGTTGGTCGCCGCGTCCGTCTCCGAATGGAAGGACGTCAGGGCCATCCAGGCGATGGGGAGGAAGAACACGATCCCCAGCAGCCAGGCCACCAGGCCGAGGCCCGCTCCCTTGCTGCGGCCACGGCGCGGTCGTACGGCGATGGCGCTCATGCGCGCGACACCTCCTCGCGGAACAGGGACGACACCACGCGCAGGGCGAAGGTCGCGATGACGATCGAGCCGATGACCACCAGGACGCCCGCGGCCGAGGCGAGGCCGTTCTCGTGGGCCTGGTAGAAGCTCTGGTAGACGGTGTAGGGGAGGTTCGCCGTGCCCAGGCCGCCCGAGGTGAGGGTGAACACCGCGTCGAAGTTCTGGACGATGTAGATCGAGCCGAGCAGGGCGCCCAGCTCCAGGTAGCGGCGCAGGTGCGGGAGCGTCAGGTGGCGGAAGATCTGCCAGTCGCTCGCGCCGTCGACCCTCGCGGCCTCCATCTGCTGCTGGTCGCGGCTCTGCAGGCCGGCCAGCAGGATCAGCATCATGAACGGGGTCCACTGCCAGACGAGGGACGCCTCGACCGCCAGGAGCGGGGTGCTGGAGATCCAGTCGGGCTGCGGGCCGCCCACGTAGTGCAACAGGCCGTTGAGCAGGCCGTATTCGGGGTTGTACAGGACGTGCTTCCAGAGCAGGGCCGCCGCCACCGGGACCACCAGGAAGGGCGCGATGAGGAGGGTGCGGACCACGCCCCGGCCCGGGAACCTCCGGTCCAGGAGCAGGGCGAGCAGCAGACCCAGGACCAGGCTGGCGAGGACCACCGTCGCCGTCAGCAGGACCGTCGTCCACACCGAGTGGCGCAGGTCCGCGTCGGTCAGCACCTGGCGGTAGTTGTCGAGGCCGGTGAAGTGGCGGGCCTTGGGATAGAGGGCGTTCCAGTCGAAGAAGGAGATCACCAGCGTGGCCACGAACGGGAGTTGGGTGACCAGGATCATGAAGATCAGGGCGGGGAGCAGGGGGGCCCGGGTGGCCCAGGCGCGCAGCCGCGCGGAGGGCTGCGCCGAGGTGTGTACGGGCAGTGCGGCCGGTGGGGCCGTCGTGGTCGCGGTCATCGTCCCTCGTACTCCTCGGAGATCCGCTCGGCGAGCTGCTGGGACTTCTTCAGGGCCGACTCGACGGACTGGCGTCCGGCGATGGCCGCGCTGATCTCCTGGGAGACCTTGGTGCCGAGGTCGGTGAACTCGGGGATGCCGACGAACTGGATGCCGGGCGCGGGGCGCGGCTGGACTCCGGGGTCGTCGGGGCGGGCGCCCTCGATGGCGTTCTTGGTCATCTCCTGGAAGGCGGCGGCCTCCTTGCGGTAGGCCGCGTTCTCGTACGTCGACGCGCGCTTGCCGGCGGGGACGTTGGACCAGCCGATCTTGTCGCCGACCAGCTGCTCGTACTGCTTGCCGGAGGCCCAGGAGACGAATTTCCAGGCCTTGTCGGGGTTGCGGGAGGCCTGCTGGACGCCCCAGGCCCAGGTGTAGAGCCAGCCGGCGGAGTCGGTCTTCTCGACGGGGGCGGGGGCGTAGCCGACCTTGCCCTTGACGGGGGAGCCGGACGCCTCCAGTGAACCCGCCGCCGAGGTGGCGTCGTACCACATGGCGACCTTGCCCTGGGTCATGTTGTTGAGGCATTCGGCGAAGCCGGACTGGGCGGCTCCGGACTCACCGTGCTCGCGGACGAGGTCGACGTAGAACTTCGTCGCCCTCTCGAACTCCGGGGAGTTCAGCCGTGCCGTCCAGTCCTTGTCGAACCAGGTGCCGCCGAAGGTGTTCACGACGGTGGTGAGCGGTGCCATGACCTCGCCCCAGCCCGGCAGGCCGCGCAGGCAGATGCCCTTCATGCCGGGCTCCGCTCCGTCCGCCTTCGCCGCCAGGTCGGCCACCTGCTGCCAGGTGGGGTGCGCGGGCATCGTGAGGCCCTTCTTCGCGAACACGTCCTTGCGGTACATGAGGAAGGACGACTCGCCGTAGAAGGGCTGGCCGTAGAGCTTGCCGTCGTCGCCGGTCAGGGACTGGCGCATCGGCTTGAGGACGTCCTGTTCGTCGTACGCCGGGTCCTTGGCGACGTACGTGTTCATCTCGTGCAGCCAGCTGTTGCGGGCGTAGATCGGGATCTCGTAGTTGGAGAGGGTGGCGACGTCGTACTGGCCGGCCTGGTTGGCGAAGTCCTGGCTGATCTTGTCGCGGACGTCGTTCTCCGGCAGGACGGTGAAGTTCACCCTGATGCCGGTCTCCTTGGTGAAGTGGGCGGCGGTGAGCTTCTGCAGCTCCACCATCTGTGGGTTGTTGACCATCAGGACGTTGAGGGAGTCGCCGCCCGACCCCGCCCCGCCGGCGCCGACCCAGCAGCCGGACAGCAGCGGGGCGAGCAGCGTCCCTGCGGCGGCCGCGGCGAGCGTGGCTCGCGGTGGCCGTCGTCGGCTCTGGATGCGCATGGATCGCTCCTGGATGTATCGGGAGACAAAGGGCGCCGTACGGCAAGGGGGTGCCCTTGGAATGGGTGCGTTGGATGTTCAGACCCGGATGACCTGTGGCCCGAGGAGTGCGTAGCGGTGGGCCTCCGACGCCGGGAGCAGGGTGCTCGTCACGATCGTCTCCAGCGCGCCGACCTCGGCGAACCGGCAGAAGCTGACCGCGCCGAACTTGGTGTGCACGCCCGCGAAGACCGTGCGCCGGGCGGCCCGGACGGCTTGGGTCTTGACCTCGCTGACGGCCGGGTCGGGGGTGGTGAGGCCGTGTTCGCGGGTGATGCCGTTGGCGCCGATGTAGGCGAGGTCGACGACGAAGCCGGCGAGCATCTTCGTCGTCCAGTGGTCGACGGTGGCGAGTGTGCCGGGGCGCACCCGGCCGCCGAGGAGCAGGACGGAGACGTTGTCGGCCTCGGCGAGCGCGCCCGCGACCGGCAGGGACGCGGTGACCACGGTCAGCGGCCGGTCCCGGGGCAGTGCCTCGGCGATGAGCTGCGGAGTGAAGCCCTCGTCGACGAAGACCGTCTCGGCGTCGCCGAGCAGTTCGGCCGCGGCGGCCGCGATCCGGCGCTTCTCGGGGACGTGGCTGGTGGCGCGGAAGGCGAGCGTCGTCTCGAAGCCGGCGCTCTCCACGGGGTAGGCGCCGCCGTGCGTGCGGCGCACCAGTCCGTGGTCCTCCAGGGCGCGCAGATCCCGTCGTACGGTCTCTTTGGCGACGCCCAGTTCGGCCGCGAGGGCGGTGACGTCGACCGAGCCGGTGGCGCGCGCGACCCGCACGATCTCCCGCTGGCGCTCCTCCGCCGTTTTGGGGGTCATCGTCCCTACACCTCGCTCTCTTGCCCGTTCGGGCCCGGTGGGGCCATGGGGGAAGTTCTACAGCGGGTGCGTGGCAGTGACCAGGTCTGTTGCAGGCCCGATGCTGCCCGTATCGGTCCGTTTGTGCAGCGGAGTGCCCGGCTCGGACCTGCGCGCTCGTCGTGGGCGGCGTGGGATCGGGCGGCGTCGGTGCCCGAATGCGGCGGCGGGCGGGCCCGTTCGGTGCCCGCCCGCCGTGTCGCAGGTCTTTTTCGGTGCGGTCAGTACGGCCAGATCGGCGGGTCGCTCACGAAGTGGCCGCCCAGGTAGGCGTGCGCGATGTTCTCCGGGTCGAGGTCGCCCTGCTCGGCGATCAGCTTCTCGGCGTACGGCTCGGAGTCGTCCTGCGGCTCGTAGCCGAGCGCCCGCGCGGTGGTCAGGTCCCACCACAGCCGGGTGTTGGCGGAGGAGCCGTGGACGACGGTGTGGCCCACGTTCTCCGCGGTCAGGGCCGCGTGCAGCAGGCGCGCGCCGTCGGCCGGGCTCATCCAGACCGAGAGCATCCGCACACTGGTCGGCTCCGGGAAGCAGGAGCCGATGCGCACCGACACCGTCTCCAGGCCGTACTTGTCCCAGTAGAACTGGGCGAGGTCCTCGCCGAAGGACTTGGACAGGCCGTAGAAGGTGTCCGGGCGGCGCGGGGTGTCGATCGGGATGAGGGGGTCGTCGCCCTGGGGGCGCGGGGTGAAGCCGACCGCGTGGTTGGAGGAGGCGAAGACGATTCGCTCCACGCCCTCCTCGCGGGCCGCCTCGTACAGGTTGTAGGTGCCCTCGATGTTCGAGCGCAGGATCTTCTCGAAGGGGGCTTCCAGGGAGATGCCCGCGAGGTGGATGATCGCGTCGACGCCTCGCACGGCCTCGCGCAGGGCCTCCTTGTCGGCCAGGTCCGCGATGATTGCGTCCGGCTCGCCCTCGAGGGGCCGCACGTCGAGCAGGCGCAGCTCGTAGCCGTAGTCCGGGAGCAGGCCCCGCATCAGGGTGCCGAGCCCGCCGGCGGCGCCGGTGAGCAGAACGGTGCGGGGAGCTGGCATCCTCGGGTCTCCTTGCGTTGACAGCCGCATTCATGTACAGGATTCACATTCGTGGACACGCTAAGGATCGCTGCCGTGCTGCGTCAAGTATGGCGCGGAGCTGGTCGTTCTCCGCCGAGGCGAGACGTGTCTGCTTGACCGCCGCTTGTGCGGCTCCTTAGGGTGGGCGCGTTCAGAAATATAAACAAGGATCATAAGAGTGAGCGCCTGATCTAGGGAGAGCCCGTGACGCCAGCCCCGCTCGCCGCACGCCTGTGTGTCCCCAGCGGCCCGCTGTTCTTCCCCGTCACCGCCTACGGCCCCGACGGCTCGGTCGACCTCGACACCTACCGCGCGCATGTCCGCCGCGGCATCGAGGCCGGGGCCGCCGCCGTCTTCGCGTGCTGCGGCACCGGGGAGTTCCACGCGCTCACGCCCGAGGAGTTCGAGGCGTGCGTAGGGGCCGCCGCGGAGGAGGCCGACGGGCGTGTGCCGGTCGTCGCGGGCGCCGGCTACGGGACCGCGCTCGCGGTGCGCTACGCGCGGCTGGCACAGGCGGCCGGAGCGGACGGACTGCTCGCCATGCCCCCCTACCTCGTGATCGCCGGGCAGCAGGGCCTGCTGCGTCACTACCGCGAGCTGGCCTCGGCGACCGAGCTGCCCGTCATCGTCTACCAGCGCGACAACGCCGTGTTCACTCCGGAGACCGTCGTCGAACTGGCACGCACCGAGGGGATCATCGGGCTCAAGGACGGGCTCGGCGACCTGGACCTCATGCAGCGCATCGTCAGCGCCGTCCGCTCCGAGGTCCCCGGCGACTTCCTCTACTTCAACGGCCTGCCGACCGCGGAACAGACCCAGCTCGCCTACCGCGGCATAGGCATCACGCTCTACTCCTCCGCCGTGTTCTGCTTCGCCCCCGAGATCGCCCGCGCCTTCTACGACGCCCTCGCCTCCGGCGACGACATCACCGCGCACCGGCTGCTCGACGGCTTCTACCGGCCGTTCGTCGAACTGCGCGCCCAGGGCCGCGGCTACGCCGTCGCCCTCGTCAAGGCCGGCGTACGGCTGCGCGGCCTCGACGTGGGGGAGGTCCGGCCCCCGCTGCACGAGCCGAGCGAGGATCATGTCAAGCAGCTCGCTCAGCTGATCGAGCGTGGGTACACGCTGCTGGACGAGAAGTGAAACCGCTGCCGGACGGCACCGAGTGACGTTGCCGCCGGACGACAAGTGAAGCTGCCGCAGGAGGACAAGTGAAGGCGTCGACATTCGTCTACCCCTGGGACGTCAACGGCGACCCCGAGGCCCCGGCCCGCATCGCCGGGCTCGGGGTGCGGCAGGTGACGCTCGCCGCCGCCTATCACTCCACCCGCGCCCTCACCCCGCGTCACCCGCGCCACCGCATCGTCACCGCCGAGCACGCCGCCGTGCTCTATCCGCCGGACGGCCGCTGGGAGGGCCGCGCCCTGCGCCCCTACCGGGCCGGTGACTGGGCCCCGGGCGACGCGTACGGCGAGGCGGCCGCCGCGCTCGCCGACGCCGGTCTGGACGTGCACACCTGGGTGGTCCTCGCGCACAACTCCCGCCTGGGCGCGGAACACCCGGGCACCTCGGTCGTCAACGCCTACGGGGACCGCTACCCGTGGGCCCCGTGCATCGCACAGCCCGCCACACGCGCGTACCTCGTCGACCTGGCCGCCGAGGCCGCCGTACGGCCCGGCGCGGGCGGCACCGAGCTGGAGTCGCTCGGCTGGTACGGCCTCCAGCACCTGCACGCCCACGACAAGACCGGCGGGGTCGGCCTCGGGGACGCCGGGCAGTACCTGATGGCGCTGTGCTTCTGCTCCACCTGCCGGGAGGGGTACGGCGCCCAGGGCCTCGACGCCGACGCACTCGCCGCCGCCGTACGCACCGCGCTGGAGCCGCTCTGGCAGGGCGCCCCGGACGACGGGGGCTGGCCGGGCGTCGAGAAGCTGCTCGGCGAGGCGACGGCGGCGGCCACGCGCGCGTGGCGCGACGAAACCGCCCGCACCCTCCAGGAGGCGGCGGTCGCCGCGGTTCGTGCGGCCGCACCCGAAGGCTTCCAGGTGCTGCTGCACGCGGACCCCGTCACGTACCACGTCGGCGCCAACCCTGGCGTCGACCCCGCGCACATCCTGTCCGTCGCGGACGGCGTGGTCGTGCCCTGCGCGGGCGGCCCCGGCCCGCTCACGCCGTTCACCGAGCAGGGCCGCGCGGACGCGGTCCTCGCCGCCAACCTGGGCGTCGTCTCCGGCATGGGCGGCAGCCCGGGCACCCTGGCGGCGGACGCGGCGCGCGCCCGCGACCTCGGGGCCACGGAACTGCGGCTGTATCACGCCGGGTTGGCGTCGGACGGGGACCTGGAAGCGGTGCGCTCGGCGCTCGCCGGGCTCTGAAGGAGCGGGGCGGCCGTCGCCAGCCACGCCAGGCCGAGGACGGGCAACACCAGCCGGTGGTCGACCAGTTCGACGAGTCCGGCGCCCACGGCAAGGCCGATCACGTTCGGCGTGAAGATCAGCGTGTTGGCCGTGGCGGCCGTCCGCCCCAGAGTTGCGTCCGGCGTCTCGCGCTGTATGGCGGTGAGCGCGGCGATCAGGACGCACGGCAGCCCCACGCCGCCCGCCGCGCTGCACACGAGGGCGACCGCGTCGGACGGGATCGCCCGCATCCCCGCCGAGCCGGCCGTCAGGGCGATGCCGTACGCGGCGAAGCGGCGTGCGCCGAGTCGGCGCAGGGCGGGTCCGGAGAGCACCCCCACCGCCACCGAGCCGGCGCCCTGGACGGCGTACAGCACACCGGCGTAGGCGGGGGAGTGCCCCAGGCCGTCGATGACGGCGTAGATCATCGTCCCGCTGAGGCCGGCGAACAGCATGGTGGTGCCGCCGGCCAGGACGAGCGGGCGGAGCCGGGGCTGTGTCCAGAGGTGGCGGGCGCCCTCGGCGGTCTGGACCCGCCAGCCGGTCGTGGGCGGCTCGGGCTTGCTCTCGTGGACGCGGAGGCAGGCGTACAGACCGGACGCGGCCACGAAGGTGACCGCGTCCAGAAAGGCGACGCTCGGGCCGCCGTACGCCGCGTAGAGGCCCGCGCCGGCCAGCGGGGCGAGGAGTTTCATGCCCTCGTTGGCTGTCATGCGCAGCCCGTTGAAGTCGCCGAGGAGGGCGGGGTCGACGGCGCCCGCGACGAGGGCCGATTCGGCGGCGTCGTGTACGACGCCCGCGGCGCCGTACACGAACAGGACCGCGTAGAGCAGCCACAGGCGGCTCGGGGAGTCGACGGTGAAGAGGGTGAGCAGGAGGGCGGCCAGGAGGAGGTTCGCGCCGATCAGCAGGGGTTTGCGGCGGACGCGGTCGGCGAGCGTGCCGAGCAGCGGGCCGACGAGCGTGGGCGCCCACATAGCGAGCAGACACAGCGCGGCCAGCCCGTCCGAACCGGTCAGCTCCTTGACCCACACGCCCGACGCGAGCCACAGCGCCGACGTCCCGAAGCCGGAGACCACCACCCCCGCGAGATACAGCCCCGCATTGCGGTCCCGCAGGACGCGCAACACCGTCCATGTCGATGTCGTCATGCCTGGTCATCGTGGAGCTAAGGAGGGGGCCTGCGGATCGGGCGGGTGCCCTAGAAAACCGGGCCGCGGGCCTACAGCTCGTCGTGACCGGGGTTGTACGGTCCGCCCACCACCGCCGGGAGCACGGTCCTCAGATAGCGGCGCACGTCGTCGGCGTCGTTGATCTCACGGCCACTGATGTTGAGGGGCGCGGGGTTGTGGTTGGGGCCGATGCCCAGGATGTTCCAGAAGAAGTTGGAGATCATGCCCCAGTTGTTCTCCATGTGCTGCAGCCACTCGGGGATGCCGGTGCGCGAGCTGTCCCAGGAGAACATCGCGTCCCGGAAGACACCTTCGAGGTCGTTGAAGCGGGCGGCCTCGGACGTGAACTGGATGAGCAGCATCAGCGCGCGAGCGGTCGTCTGCGGGTGGCTGTTGGCCGCCGTCTGGTTGGCCAGGTCCAGGATGGCCTGCCGGACGCTCCAGAAGGCGACCGGCATCTCGGACCGGTTGCGGCCGGCCCTGGCCACGATCGAGTTGTAGTTGCCGCCGAAGGGCAGGATCTGCCGCGCCGTGGGGATGGCCGCGTTGATGTGGACGTCGTTGAAGAAGTAGGAGACGCCGGCGTTCGCCTGGGGGGAGAAACCGATCACGTAGAGGTTGTCGGGGTTGATCCAGAGGTCCACCGCCCTGCGCCTGCCACTGTCGTCGTCGGCGCTCAGCGAAACCCTGACGACACCCTCGTTCTCGGAGGCGTTCTGCGTGACCTCCACACCTTGGGCCGAGAAGCCGACCGCGGCGCGCAGGCTCGCGAGGAACGAGGAGTACGCGATCCTGAGGTTCGAGCCGGGAGAGGATCCCAGGTCCAGCCAGACGTGGTTGACCTGGCCGTTACCGGTCGTCGCCGCCGCGGGCTGAGCGGGGGAGAGGACTCCGGCGCCGACGGACAGCGCCAGGGTGAGGGCGAGCACCGCCTGGCGTAAGGCCCGGCCGAGCTTTTTGAAGGTACGCATGTCGTTCCGATCGCGAGTGGGTTCCTGCCAGGCGGCTGCCTGCGCCGATGACGCTAGGCCGCCGACCCGATCGGAGGTGGTCCGTCAGCGCACGGAACCATGCCTTCCAGTGCACAGGTGTTCAGCGGAATGCCTTCCAGGGGGCTCACCGGCGGCCTCACGGGCGGCCGATGAGGCGGTCGATGACGCGACCGATGAGTTTCGCCGCCGGCCGGGGTCTGCACGGGTATGGACACCGACACCACCACCCTCGACCTCGGACCGCAGACCCGGATCGTCGCCCGTCTCGCGGCGGGCGTGCGGGAGGAGCAGCTGACGGACGCCACCCCGTGCCCGGGGACCGCGGTGCGCAACATGCTCGGGCACCTGGTCGGGCTGGCCGTCGCCTTCCGTGACGCCGGGCGCAAGGACCTGGGCGCCACGACCGACACCAGCCCCGCCGCCGCCGTGCCCGACATCGGCCCCGGCTGGCGCGAGGAGCTGCCCCAGGTCCTCGACGAGCTGGCCGCGGCCTGGCGCGACCCCGACGCCTGGACCGGCATGACCCGCGCGGGCGGCATCGACCTGCCGGGCGCGGTCGCCGGTGCCGTGGCGGCCGACGAGCTGGTCGTCCACGCCTGGGACCTGGCCCGGGCCACCGGGCAGCCGTACGAGCCGGACCCCGCCGCGCTGCGGGCGTCGTACGAGTTCCTCCTCGCCGCCGCCGACGAACCCGACCGGGGCGGTGGCCTCTTCGGCCCCGTCGTCCCGGTCCCACCCGACGCCCCCCTCCTGGACCGGGCCGTGGGGCTGAGCGGACGCGACCCGGGCTGGACGAGCGCGCCGTAGGGCCTGTCCGGCGGATCATGCCGCAGACGCGGGGCCTTATCGGCGCCGGTGAGCGGGGCCTGGTGCGTCCAGCTGCAAGGCGGAGGAAATCCACAAGCGCGTGGCCCGGCCCGACCGTACGCTCCGCGCATGTCTCCAGACCTCACCCTCACCGTCCTCGGCACCGCCTCCCCCCACCCGCGGCCCGACCAACCCTGCTCCGGGTACCTCCTGCGCGGCGGTGGGGCCGAGGTGTGGGTGGACGCGGGGCCCGGCAGCTTCGCAGAGTTGCAGCGGCACACGGATCCGGCGCGACTGAGCGCGATCTGGATCTCCCATCTGCACGCCGACCACGATGCCGATCTGCTGTCCGCCTTCTACGGCCTCGCGTACGGAGGGATCACTGCGCCCACGCCCGTTCCCGTCTACGCTCCACGCGAGGCCACCCAGCGGCTCGCGGGCTTCTTCGGCCGTCCCGACGGGAGCTTCCTGGCGGGCACTCTCGACTTCAGCCCCCTGTACGACGGCCACACCGCCCGGCACGGCGGCCTGCTTCTGACCGCGCGTGCCGTCGTGCACGACGTCGAGGCGTACGGGCTGCGGGCCGAGTGCGAGGGCCGGGTGCTCGCGTACTCCGGGGACAGCGGACCCTGCGCCGCCCTGACCGCGCTCGCCCGTGACGCCGATCTGTTCCTGTGTGAGGCCGACATCGATCGGCATCACGAAGGCGAACAGGTCCACCTGACCCCTGAGGACGCCGGCGGCACGGCACGAGAGGCGGGCGTCGGACGGCTGCTCGTCACCCACGTCGGCCCCACCCTCACCCCCGAGTCGGCGACCGCCCGGGCGGCGTCGGCGTTCGGCGGGCCCACCGCCACCGCCCGGGTGGGTGAGACCGGGGCGGTCTGACGTCACGCCAACTTCCTTTGTCAGAAGCATTGACGAAACACAGGCGCCCTCCTAGTTTCAACGCGTCGTACTTCGTACGTCATATATGAGACGCGATACGTGAGATCCGATACGTGAGATCCGAGAGGCGCGCATGACCTCTGTGCCCACGCCGATCCCCTCCCGCACGCAGTACGTGCTGGAAGGGATCAAACACCGCATCCTGACCGGGCAGTTGACGCCGGGACAGGCCCTGGTCGAGACCGAGATCGCCGCACAGTTCGGGGTGTCCAAGACCCCGGTGCGCGAGGCGCTGAAGACCCTGGCCGGCACCGGGCTGGTCGTGATGAGCCAGTACAAGGGCGTCACGGTGCGCATGGTGGACGCGGACATGGCGCGCGAGGTCTACGACGTGCGGCTGCTGCTGGAGCCGGAGGCGCTGCGCCGGTCGGTGCGGCGCGGGGCCTCCCTGGACGCCGCGCGGGACGCGCTGACCCGGGCCGACGACGCCACGGACACCGCCGAACGCTCCCTGGCCAACCGGGCGTTCCACCGCGCCCTGTACGTGCCGTGCGGCAACCCGCTGCTCGGCCGGATGCTCGACGAGGTCCGCGACCAGGCCGCCCTGGTCTCCGCCGTCGCCTGGGCCGCCGACCCGTCCTGGGAGCGGGAAGCCGCCGAGCACCGCGACATCCTGCGGCTCGCCCTGGACGGCGACGCGGACGGCGCGGCGAGCGCGCTCCATGCCCATATCGCGTCCTTCGTCCAGCGGGCGTTCCCCGAGGCACCGGAACAGGAAGGTCAGGAATGAGCAGCGTGGCGTTCGAGACCCAGCGGGCGGCCCTGGCCGACGTGGTGGCGATCCCGGTGACCCCGTTCGCCGAGGACGGCTCCGTCGACCAGGAGACCCACCGGGCCCTGCTGCGCCGTCTGCTCGACGGCGGGATCACCACGCTCACCCCCAACGGCAACACCGGCGAGTTCTACGCCCTCACCCCCGAGGAGCGCCGCCTGGTCACCGAGCTGACGATCGATGAGGCAGGGAATCGTTCAACGATCCTCGTCGGCGTCGGGCACGACGTGCCCACCGCCATCGCCTCCGCCCGCCACGCTCAGGAGCTGGGCGCGGCCATGGTGATGGTCCACCAGCCCGTCCACCCGTACGTCTCGCAGAGCGGCTGGGTCGACTACCACCGCGCCATCGCCGAGGCCGTGCCCGAGCTGGGTGTGGTCCCCTACATCCGCAACGCGCAGCTGGCCGGTGCCCGGCTCGCCGAACTCGCGGACGTCTGCCCGAACGTCATCGGCGTCAAGTACGCCGTCCCGGACGCCGCCCGCTTCGCCGCCTTCGCCCGGGACGCGGGTCTGGAACGCTTCGTCTGGGTCGCCGGCCTCGCCGAGCCGTACGCCCCGTCGTACTTCTCCGCGGGCGCCACCGGCTTCACCTCGGGGCTCGTGAACGTCAACCCGGCCGTTTCGCTGAACATGATCGAAGCGCTTCGATCGGGCGACTTCCCGGCCGCGATGAAGGTCTGGGAGCAGATCCGCCGCTTCGAGGAGCTGCGCGCGGCCAACGGCTCCGCCAACAACGTCACCGTCGTCAAGGAGGCCCTCGCCTCCCTCGGAGTGTGCCGCCGGGACGTACGCCCCCCGAGCCGGCCGCTGCCCGAGGATGAGCGCGCGGAGGTCGCCGCCATCGCCGCCGGGTGGTCCATATGAGCGCACCGACCAGCAGGAAGCGCCCGGAAGAGCTGCGCAGCCACCAGTGGTACGGCACCGAGGGACTGCGCTCCTTCAGCCACCGCGCCCGCACCCGCCAGCTCGGCTACCTCCCCGAGGAGCACCTGGGCAAGCCCGTCATCGCGATCCTCAACACCTGGTCCGACATCAACCCCTGCCATGTGCACCTCCGTGACCGGGCGCAGGCGGTCAAGCGGGGTGTGTGGCAGGCGGGCGGCTTCCCGCTGGAGTTCCCGGTCTCCACCCTCAGCGAGACCTTCCAGAAGCCGACCCCCATGCTCTACCGCAACATGCTCGCGATGGAGACCGAGGAGCTGCTGCGCTCCTACCCGGTGGACGGGGCCGTGCTGATGGGCGGTTGCGACAAGACGACGCCCGCGCTGCTCATGGGTGCCGCCTCCGTCGACCTGCCGACCGTCTTCGTGCCCGCCGGTCCCATGCTGCCCGGCCACTGGCGCAACGAGGTCCTGGGCTCCGGAACCGACATGTGGAAGTACTGGGACGACAAGCGGGCCGGCCTCATCGGTGACTGCGAGATGGCCGAGCTGGAGAACGGCCTCGCGCGCTCGCCGGGCCACTGCATGACGATGGGGACGGCGTCCACGCTGACGGCGGCGGCGGAGGCGCTGGGCGTGACGGTGCCGGGAGCGTCGAGCATTCCGGCCGTGGACTCGGGGCACGATCGGATGGCCGCCGCGGCCGGCATGAGGATCGTTGAACAAGTCCACAAGGGGCGCGTCCTCTCGGAGATCCTCACCCCCGACGCCTTCGAGGACGCGGTGACGACCGTCCTCGGCCTCGGCGGCTCCACCAACGCCGTGATCCACCTGATCGCCATGGCCGGCCGCGCCGGTGTCAGGCTCACCCTGGACGACTTCGACCGCATCGCCCGCACGGTCCCCGTCCTGGCCAACGTCCGCCCCGGCGGCCGGACCTACCTGATGGAGGACTTCCACTTCGCCGGCGGCCTGCCCGGCTTCCTCTCCCGGATCCCGGACCTGCTCCACCTGGACCGGCCGACCGTCTCGTACGACACCCTGCGCGAGCAGATCGCCGACGCGCAGGTGCACAACGACGACGTCATCCGACCGCGCGAGAACCCGGTCGCGCGCGAGGGCGGGGTCGCCGTCCTGCGCGGCAACCTCTGCCCGGACGGTGCCGTCATCAAGCACATCGCTGCCGAGCAGCACCTGCTCAAGCACACCGGCCCCGCCGTCGTCTTCGACGACTACAGGACGATGCAGCGCACCATCAACGACCCCGAGCTGGGCATCACCGCCGACAGCGTGCTGGTGCTGCGCAACGCCGGGCCCAAGGGCGGCCCCGGCATGCCCGAGTACGGCATGCTGCCGATCCCCGACCACCTGCTCAAGCAGGGCGTGCGGGACATGGTGCGGATCTCCGACGCCCGGATGAGCGGCACGAGTTACGGCGCGTGCGTGCTGCACGTGGCGCCGGAGTCGTACATCGGCGGACCGCTGGCGCTCGTGCGCACGGGGGACTCGATCACCCTGGACGTCGAGGCGCGCACGCTCCACCTCGACGTGGACGACGAGGAACTGGAGCGGCGCAGGGCGCGGTGGACCCCACCGCCCGTCCGCTACGAGCGTGGCTACGGCGCGCTCTACAACGAGCAGATCACCCAGGCCGACACCGGCTGCGACTTCGAGTTCCTGGCCCGCCCGGGCAAGGTGCAGGACCCGTACGCCGGCTGAACCGCCGCACCACAGCACGCAGCACGACCCCGTACGCAGCACGACCTCGCACACCCCTGCACAGGAAGAAAGCGCTTCACCCGCACACGAGCACACCGCACGCACACGCACGACGCAAGCACGACGCACAAGAACGGAGAACAGTCATGGCCCAAGCCGCAGCCGTGGCGAAAGCGCCCGCGCCACCTCGGCGGCGCCGTGCCTCCGCCACGCCGCGCAGGCTGCCGTACCTGCTGATCGCCCCGGCGGCCCTGCTGATGCTGGGCTTCATCGCCTACCCGGTCATCAGCGTCTTCTACTACAGCCTGCAGAACTACAACCCCACCAAGCCGTGGCGGAACGGCTACGCGGGCTTCGACAACTTCGTCCACGCCTTCACCGACGACCCGCAGTTCTGGGACACGCTGATCTTCAGCGGCAAGTGGGTCGTCGTCGAGGTCGGGCTGCAACTGCTGTTCGGTCTGGCGCTGGCGCTGATCGTCAACCAGACCTTCGTGGGCCGGGGACTGGGCCGCGCGCTGGTCTTCTCCCCGTGGGCCGTCTCCGGCGTGCTGACCTCCGCGATCTGGGTGCTGCTCTACAACTCCCAGACCGGCATCACCCGCTACCTCGCCGACATGGGCATCGGCTCCTACGGCACCAGCTGGCTGTCGGACACCTCCACCGTCTTCCCGGCGGCGGTCGTCGCCGACCTGTGGCGCGGTGTCCCGTTCTTCGCGATCCTCATCCTCGCCGACCTCCAGTCCGTCTCGAAGGACCTGTACGAAGCCGCCGAGGTCGACGGCGCCAGCCGGATCAAGCAGTTCTGGCACATCACGCTGCCCCACCTGAAGGACGCCATCGTCCTGTCCACGCTGCTGCGCGCGGTGTGGGAGTTCAACAACGTCGACCTGCTCTACACCCTGACCGGTGGCGGCCCGGCGGGAGAGACCACGACCCTCCCGCTCTACATCGCCAACACGTCCGTCGACGCCCACAACTTCGGCTACGCGTCCGCCCTGACCACGGTCGCGTTCGTGATCCTGCTCTTCTGCTCGATGGTCTATCTGCGGATCAGCAAGTTCGGAGGTGAGGAGAAGTGATCACCAAGGAGGCCACCGAGGTCGCGCCGGCTCCCCGGCGTGAGATCCCCGAGCCGCCCCGCCCCACGAAGCGCAACCGCGCCTGGGACGAGGCCCCCCGCTGGCAGATCTACACGCCGCTCGGGATCTATGTGCTCTTCACCCTGATCCCCTTCTACTGGATCCTGCTCTTCGCGCTGCGCCCGGCCGGCTCGACCTCGCTCGTGCCCTGGCCGATGACCTTCGAGCACTTCGAGAAGGTGTGGACCGAGCGGTCCTTCGGCACCTACTTCCAGAACAGCGTCCTCGTCGGCGTCGCGACCCTGCTGGTGACGACGCTCGTCGCGCTGGCCGGCGGCTACGCCCTCGCCCGGTTCAACTTCAAGATCAAGCGGGCCTTCATGCTCGCCCTGCTCTGCTCCCAGTTCGTGCCGGGCGCGCTGCTGCTGGTGCCGCTGTTCGAGATCTTCGCCGAGCTGAAGATGATCAACTCGCTGGGCAGTGTCATCCTCGCGGAGACCGTCTTCCAGCTGCCGCTGTCGATGATCCTGATCAGCAACTTCATCAAGAACGTGCCGTACACCCTGGAGGAGGCCGCCTGGGTCGACGGCTGCAACCGGATGACCGCCTTCAGGATCGTCGTCCTGCCGCTGCTGCGCCCCGGTCTGATCGCCGTCGGCTCCTTCGCCTTCGTGCACTCCTGGAACCACTTCCTGTTCGCCCTGATGTTCCTCAACAACCAGGAGAAGCAGACGATCCCGGTCGGCCTGAACACCCTGATGAGCGCGGACAGCGTCGACCTCGGCGCCCTGGCGGCGGGCGGCATCATCGCCGCAGTGCCCGTGGTGATCGTGTTCGCCTTCATCCAGAAGTGGCTGATCACCGGCTTCAGCGCGGGGGCGGTGAAGGGATGAGGGCACGTCAGATCACCGTCGCCGTCGGACTGTTGGGGCTGCTGTGCGTCCCCGCGCACGCCGAGGCCCGCGACATCAGCCGCGACACCCTCCCGGCGAACGACGGCTGGGCGGCGTACGGCACCGGCACCACCGGAGGCGCCGCGGCCGACGACGCCCACGTGTACACGGTCACCGACCGCGCCGGACTGGTGAAGGCCCTCGACAACGGCAGCGACACCCCGAAGATCATCAAGGTCGCCGGGACGATCGACGCCAACACCGACGACGACGGCGACCACCTGGACTGCGCCGACTACGCCACCGACGGCTACAGCACGAAGAAGTACCTGGCCGCCTACGACCCCCGCACCTGGGGTTCGGCCAAGCCCAGCGGCCCGCAGGAGGAGGCCCGCCAGGCGTCGGCGGCGAAGCAGGCGGAGCGGATCGTGCTGTCGGTCGGCTCGAACACCACCATCGTCGGCCTGGGCAAGCAAGCCGTCCTCAAGGGCGCGAGCCTGCAGGTCAGGAACACGGACAACGTCATCCTCCGCAACCTCGACGTGCGCGACGCCTACGACTGCTTCCCCGTCTGGCAGCCCAACACCGGCGGCCTCGGCGACTGGAAGACGGCGTACGACACCATCTGGCTGACCGGCGCCACCCACGTCTGGGTCGACCACGTCACCGCCTCCGACAAGGGCCACCCGGACGCGAAGGAACCCACCTACTTCGCCCGCAACTACCTGCGCCACGACGGCCTGCTGGACATCACCAACGGCTCCGACCTGGTCACCGTCTCCTGGAGCCGGTTCGCCGACCACGACAAGGCGATGCTCATCGGCAACGGTGACACGGTCACCGGCGACCGCGGCAAGCTCCGGGTGACCCTGCACCACAACGAGTTCGAGTCGGTCGTCCAGCGCGCCCCGAGGGTCCGCTTCGGCCAGGTCCACCTCTACAACAACCGGTACGTGGTCCCCGAGGACGCCGCGGACTACCGCTACTCCGTCGGCGTGTCGACCGAGTCCGCCCTCTACGCCGAGAACAACGCCTTCACCGCCCCCGGTCACGTCGAGGTCGCCGACCTGGTCAAGAGCTGGAACGGCACCGCCCTGCACCAGACCGGCACCCTCTTCAACGGCTTCCCCGTCGACCTGCTCGCGATCTACAACGCCTACAACTCCGGCAGCGAGCGTGATCTCACGACGGACGTCGGCTGGACGCCTACCCTGCACACAAAGATCGACAGCGCCGAGGCGGCCGACCGAGAGGTGGCGCGCGGCGCGGGCGCAGGGAGGCTTCCATGACCGTACCCATCGTTCTCGCGGGCGCGCGCGGCCACGGCCGGTGGCACCTGGACAACATCCGCCGGCTCCAGGACAAGGGCATCGTCCACCTGGCGGGCATCTGCGAGCTGACCCCGCTGACGCCCGAGGAGATCCCCGAGGGCCTCGGCACGCCCGAGCAGTCCAGCGACTTCGGCGCGCTGCTGGACTCCACCGGCGCCCGGATCGCCGTGATCTGCACCCCGATCCCCACCCACACGGACCTGGCGCTCAAGGCGGCCGGCAAGGGCGTCCATCTCCTGCTGGAGAAGCCCCCCGCCCCCTCCTACGCCGAGTTCCGCCGCATGGCCGACGGGGTCGCGGCGGCGGGCGTGGCCTGCCAGATCGGCTTCCAGTCGCTGGGCTCGTACGCCGTGCCAGCGATCCGCGAACTGATCGCGAAGGGGACCATCGGCGAGGTCACCGGCGTCGGCGGCGCCGGAGCCTGGGCCCGCGCGCAGGCCTACTACCGGCGGGCGCCCTGGGCGGGCAAGCGGCGCCTGAACGGCGTCGACGTGATCGACGGGGCGCTCACCAACCCGCTCGCCCACGCCGTCGCCACCGCCCTCGCGCTGGCCGGAGCCACCCGCGCCGAGGACGTCACCGGCATCGAGACCGAGCTGCTGCGCGCCAACGACATCGAGTCCGACGACACCTCCTGCGTCCGCGTCACCACCACCGGTGACCGCCAGGTCACCGTCGCCGCGACCCTGTGCGCCGAGCAGCCCGACGAGCCGTACGTCCTCGTCCACGGCAGCCGCGGCCGGATCACCTTCTGGTACAAGCAGGACCGCGTCCTGCTCCAGCGCGCCGGCCACGGCCCCGAGGAGTACGAGTACGGCCGCACCGACCTCCTCGAGAACCTCGTCGACCACCTCACCGACGGCGCCGAACTGCTGGTCGCCCCGGACGCGACCGGCGCCTTCATGAAGGTCGTCGAGGCGATCCGGACGGCGCCCGACCCGGCCCCGCTGCCCGAGGGCGCGTGGGAGCTGCTCCCCGACGAGGACCGCCGGGTCGTGCCCGGCATCGACGGACTGGTCGCGGCCGCCGCCGACACCCTCGCCCTCTACTCCGAACTGGGCGCCTCCTGGGCGCTGTCCGCCAAGGTCCCGAAAGAGCCGAAAGAGGTGAGCACCTGATGACGGCCAGCGACTCCCCGGTCCTGCGCGTCGCGGGCCGCCCGGTCGGCCGGTACGTCACCCGGCCCGAGCTGCCCGCCCGGCTCTCACCGCGCCCGTATCTGCACCCCGTCACCACCCTGACCGGTACGGCGGTCACCGAACTGAGCCCCGCCGACCACACACACCACCTCGGCGTCGGTGTAGCCGTTCCCGACGTCGAGGGGTTCAACTTCTGGGGCGGACGCACCTTCGTCCGCGACCAGGGCCCCACCGAGCTCGACAACCACGGCGCGCAGCGGCACACCGCGTTCCAGCTGCGCGACCCCGACGGCTTCGTGGAGGAGCTGCGCTGGGTCGCCGCCGGAGCCGAGCTGCTGCGCGAGCGCCGCACGGTCGCGGCCACCGATCTCACCGACACCGCCTGGGCGCTGGACTTCACCTTCTCCCTGACCAACGTCACCCAGAGCCCGCTGTCCATCGGCAGCCCCGCCACCAACGGCCGCCCCGGCGCCGCCTACGGCGGCTTCTTCTGGCGGGCCCGCAAGGAGGACGCGGCGCCGGAGGTCTTCACGGCCGGCACCGAGGGCGAGGAACAGATCCACGGCAGCCGCGCCGACTGGCTCGCCGTGGTCGGCGGCACCTGGACGCTGGTCTTCGCCGGAGCCACCGAACAGACCCGCCGGGACCCGTGGTTCGTGCGTGTCGAGGAGTACCCGGGTGTGGGGTCGTCGCTGGCGTACGACGAGCGGCTGCCGATCCCGCCGGGCGAAACCGTCGTCCGCCGGATCGTCACCGTCGTCGCCGACGGCCGCCTCGACCGGGACGGGGCCGCCGCGCTGGTCCGGAAGGCGGTGAGCCCGTGACCACCCGGACGACCGTGGGGACCTACATCAACCCCGTCCTGAACGCAGACTGGTCCGACCCGGACGTCGTCCGCGTCGGCGACGACTTCTACCTCACCGCCTCCAGCTTCGGCCGCGCCCCCGGCCTGCCGCTGCTGCACTCCCGCGACCTGGTCAACTGGACGCTGGTCGGCCACGCCCTCGAACGCCTGGAACCGGTGGGCGAGTTCACCTCCCCACGCCACGACTGCGGAGTCTGGGCCCCGTCCCTGCGCCACCACGACGACCGGTTCTGGATCTTCTGGGGCGACCCCGACCAGGGCGTCTTCCAGGTCAACGCCCCCGCGATCCGCGGCCCCTGGACCCGCCCGCACCTGGTGAAGGCGGGCAAGGGCCTGATCGACCCCTGCCCCCTGTGGGACGACGAGACCGGCGAGGCCTACCTCGTGCACGCCTGGGCCAAGTCCCGCTCCGGCGTCAAGAACCGCCTCACCGGCCACCGCATGCACCCCGACGCGACCTCCCTGCTCGACGAGGGCAAGCTGATCGTGGACGGAGACCGCATCCCCGGCTGGTTCACCCTGGAGGGCCCCAAGCTCTACCAGCACGACGGCTGGTTCTGGATCCTGGCGCCCGCCGGGGGAGTGGAGACCGGCTGGCAGGGCGCCTTACGCGCGCGGGACTTCTTCGGACCGTACGAGGAGCGGATCGTCCTCGAACAGAAGGACACCGACGTCAACGGCCCCCACCAGGGCGGCTGGGTGCGCACCGGCGCAGGCGAGGACTGGTTCCTGCACTTCCAGCAGCGGGGCCCCTACGGCCGGGTGGTGCACCTCCAGCCGATGCGCTGGGGCACGGACGGCTGGCCGGTGATCGGGGACGACGGCGCCCCCGTCGCCGTACACAGGCGGCCGGACCTCCCGCCCCAGCCGGTCGCGGCGCCCGCCACCGACGACGACTTCCCCGGCGGACGGTTCGGACGGCAGTGGCAGTGGACGGCCAACCCGCAGGACGGCTGGGCCACCCAGCACTCCGGCGACGGCCTGCGGCTGTCCTGCGTCCGCTCGGTGGACGCGCACGACCTGCGCAAACTCCCGAACGTCCTCACCCAGCGGCTGCCCGGCACCCCGTGTGCCGTCGAGGTGGAGCTGCGCCTGCACGGCGAGGAGCCGGGGGCACGGGCCGGGCTCGCGGTCCTCGGGGACGCGTTCAGCTGGATCGGGCTGCAGCGCGGGAGCGACGGCACGGTCCACTTCGTGCACCGGTTCGCCGAGGGAGTCGCCGAGCGGGAGCGCGACGCCGCCCACCCGCGCCTCGCGCCCGAGGGACGGGTGAAGCTGCGCATCGAGACCGGCGCCGGAGCACGCTGCCGCTTCTCCTACGACCTCGGCGACGGCCCGAGCCCGTCGGGTCCCGTCTTCGCCGCCACCCCCTGGCGCTGGGTCGGCGCCCTGCTCGGCCTCTTCGCCCTCGCGCCCGTCGGGCCGGGACACGCGGGCGCCGCCATGTTCACGCAGTTCCGGATCACCGACTTGTAACCCACTCCTTCTGTACCCCTGTCACGCCTGTTGGGAGCCGCAATGACGCACTTCCATAGCAAGCGCTTGCCCAGACCGGGTGGCGCCCTGGCCGCGGTCGCGGGCCTGGTCGCCGCCCTGGCACTGGGCACGATCGGTGAGGCGAGAGCCGCCGAACCGGGCCCGGCGCCGACCTCCGCTCCGGCGTCCGCTCCGGCGGCCTCCCGCTGGACCGATCAGCCCCACGGGTTCGCCTCGCTGGCCGGCGGTACCACCGGCGGGGCCGGCGGCAAGGTCGTCACGGTCACCGACCAGGCCGCGCTGGCGAAGTACGCGGCCGCTCAGGAGCCGTACGTCATCCGGGTGGCGGGCGCGGTCGCCGTCGAACCCTTCGGCTCGGACATCGTCGTCGCCTCGAACAAGACGATCACCGGCGTCGGCGACACCGGCGAGATCGTCCATGGCGAGCTGCACCTCAACCCCGGCACGCACAACGTCATCATCCGCAACCTGACGATCCGCGACTCCTACGTCGAGGGCGACTGGGACGGCAAGACCACCGACTTCGACGCCATCCAGATGGACACGGTCGACCACGTCTGGATCGACCACAACCGCTTCACGCACATGGGCGACGGGCTGCTCGACATCCGTAAGGACAGCCAGTACATCACCGTCTCCTCCAACCAGTTCAGCAACCACAACAAGGCGTTCGGGATCGGCTGGACGACCAACGTCCAGACGCAGATCACCATCGACCACAACTGGTTCACCGGCACGAAGCAGCGCAATCCCTCCGCGGACAACTGCGCCTACGCGCACCTCTACAACAACTACCTCTCGGCGCAGGTGTCCGACGGCGACCCCGTGTGGACGTACGGGAACTGGTCGCGCGGCAAGACCAAAATGGTCATCGAGAACAGCTACTACGACGGAGTCCAGCACCCCTACCAGGCCGACGTCACCGCGGAGTTGGTGCAGCGTGGGTCGATCCTGAGGAACACGAGCGGCCGGACCGACACCTGGGGTGCCGCCTTCGATCCGCGGGAGTTCTACGACTACCGGCTGGATCCCGCTGCCGCCGTGCCCGCGCTCGTGAAGAGGTTCTCCGGGCCGCAGCGGCGGATCGGCGTGACCCTCGACGTTCCGGGCGCGTTCCCGACCGTGCAGGCCGCCGTGGACGCCGTGCCCGACGGCAACGACGTGCCGGTGACGATCGCGGTCGCGCCGGGCACCTACCGGGAGAAGGTGTTCATCCCCGCGACCAAGCCGAACATCGTGCTGCGGGGGACTGGACACGACCGCTCCGACACCGTCATCGTCTACGACACCCCGGCGGCTTACGGTGGTTCGACCGGCAGCGCGACGGTTCGGATCGCCGCGAACGACGTCACTGCCCGCGACCTCACCTTCAGCAACGACTTCGACGAGGCCGCGGTCGAGCTGAACGGCGAGCAGGCGCTGGCGATGAAGACGACCGGCGACCGGATCGTCTTCGAGAACACCGCCTTCCTGGGCAACCAGGACACCCTGATGACCGACAGCCTCAAGCTGGACGTTCTCAGCCGGGTGTATGTCCGCGACTCGTACATCGAGGGTGACGTCGACTTCGTCTACGGGCGGGCGACGACTGTGATCGAGCGCTCCGTGATCAAAGCGTTGAGTCGCGGTTCGACGAGCAACAACGGCTACATCACGGCCGCTTCGACATGGACGGGGAATCCGTACGGGTTCCTGATCACCCGCTCGAAGATCCTGAGCGACGCGCCGGCCGGGACCTTCCACCTGGGGCGGCCCTGGCACCCCGGCGGTGAACCGGAGGCCGTGGCCCAGGTGTTGATCCGCGACACCGAGCTGCCCGCCGCGATCAAGTCCTCGCCGTGGACCGACATGAGCGGGTTCTCGTGGAAGGACGCACGGTTCACCGAGTACCGCAACTTCGGCCCCGGGGCGGAGGTCACCCCGGACCGACCGCAGATGAGCGACGAGGACGCGAGGACGCACACCGTCGCCGAGTACCTCAAGGGCAACGACAACTGGGCCCCCTACGCCCGCCACTGACCCCCCACAACTTCATATCTCCGTTTGATCCAGAAGAGAGAGCCGACCAATGAAGAGCAGCATCCGCAGAAGCAGGCGCGCGGCCGTCGCCGTCGCCCTGGGCTCCGTCCTCGCCCTGACCGCCACCGCCTGCGGTGACGACGGCAGCGGCGCCGGTGGCGACAAGGGGGCCGAGGGCAGCGGCAAGGGCAAGATCCTCTTCTGGGACAACAACGGCGGTGTCCGCACCGACATCTGGAAGGAGATCATCGCCGACTTCGAGAAGGCGAACCCGGACATCAAGGTCGAGTACGTCGGGATCGCCTCGACCGAGTACCAGTCCAAGGTCGACACCGCCATCCAGGGCGGCGGCCTGCCGGACGTCGGCGGTGTGGGCGCGGCGATGGCCGCCGGGATCGCCGCCCAGAACGCGCTGGAGCCCCTGGACGCCCGCCTCGACAAGTCCTCGCTCAAGGGCAAGCTCAACGAAGCCATGGTCGAGTCGCTGAAGTCCGCAGGTGGCGGCAAGGCGCTGTACTCGATCCCGACCTCCGCCAACAACGGTGTCCTCTACTACCGCACGGACCTGTTCAAGGCGGCGGGCCTTCAGGAGCCGACGACGTGGGACAAGTTCTACGAGGCGGCGGAGAAGCTCACCAACGCCAAGAAGAACGAGTTCGGCTACACCATCCGTGGTGGTGCGGGCTCCATCGCCCAGGCGCTGGACGCGATGTACGGACAGTCGGGGATCACCTCGTTCTGGGACGCGAGCGGTGAGAAGACCACCGTGAACGACCCGAAGAACGTGGCGGCGCTGGAGAAGTACGCGGCCCTCTTCAAGAAGGTCACTCCCGCCGCCGACCTCAACAACGACTTCACCAAGATGGTCGCGCAGTGGGACTCCGGCAAGATCGGAATGCTCAACCACAACCTGGGGTCGTACCAGGACCACGTGAAGGCGCTCGGCGTCGACAAGTTCCGGGGAATTCCCCAGCCCATCGGTGCCGGTGGGAAGCGGGTTCAGGTCTCCAACCCGGTCGACGGGCTCGGGCTGTTCAAGAGCTCGAAGAACAAGGACGCCGCGTGGAAGTTCATCGAGTTCGCCACCTCGCACGCGGAGAGCTCCAAGTTCAACGAGTCGGCCGGGCAGGTGCCGGCCAACACGGAGGCGGCGAAGGACGCGTGGGTGAGCAAGGCCGAGCCTACGAAGTTGGCCGCGGCGGCGCTGACGGACGGGTCTACGACCATTGTTCAGCTGCCGTACTACCTGCCTGACTGGAACACGATTTCCAAGGCGGACAACGAGCCGAACTTCCAGAAGGTGCTGCTTGGGAAGATGAGCGCGAAGGATTTCCTGGGCACGATGGCCGAGCAGCTGAACAAGGCTCAGGCCGAGTGGAAGCAGCAGAACGGCTGAGTTTGGTTGTGGGGCGGCCTGTGGTTTTTGAGGCTGCGGGCCGTCCCTGGCTTGTCGCGCAGTTCCCCGCGCCCCTAAGCGGAGCTGCCCAACCCTCTGTTGAAAGGTGCACCTTTGTGTCCCTGAGCCGCAGACAAGTGACCGCCGCGGCCCTTGCCGCTGTTCCCCTCGCCCTGGCCATGAACGGTACCGCCCAGGCCGGGCCCCGCCGGGAGAGAACGGTTTACATCGCCGGCGATTCCACCGCCGCCCAGAAATACGCCGACGCCGCGCCCGAGACCGGGTGGGGAATGGCGTTGCCCTTCTTTCTGCACAAGGATCGGCCTGTTGCCAATCATGCGGTGAACGGGCGGAGTTCGAAGAGCTTTGTGGATGAGGGGCGGCTCGATGCCATCCTCGGTGTGATCAAGCCGGGGGACTTCCTCCTCATCCAGTTCGCCCACAACGACGAGAAGACCACCGATCCCACCCGGTACACCGAGCCGTGGACGACGTACCAGGACTACCTGCGGATGTATGTCGACGGGGCTCGGGCGCGAGGGGCGCGGCCGGTGCTGGCCACGCCTGTGGAGCGCAGGCGGTTCGACGCCGACGGGAAGGCGCTGCCGAGTCACGGTGAGTATCCGGCAGCCATGCGGGCGCTCGCCGCGGAGGAAGGCGTGGCGCTGCTCGACGTACAGGCGCTGTCGCTGGCGCTGTGGCAGGAGCTGGGTGTCGAGGCGACGAAGACGTACTTCAACTGGACGGCGACCGAGCAGGACAACACGCACTTCAACCCGCCGGGGGCGATCGCCGTGGCGCGGCTCGTGGTGCGGGAGCTGCTGCGGACGCGGGTGCTCGGGCCGCGTGACGTGTGTCGTGTGGACGAGGAGATTCCCGAGTCCTGGATCACCTGGCCGGAGGCCGCCGCGTAACACCCCCCAGATCTGAAAAAGGAGAGCCGCACCATGAACGCACAGAAATGGCATGGGCATGCCACAGTGAGAGCAGTGGCGGTCGTCGGCTGCACCGCCCTCGCGCTGTCCCTGACCGGGACCACCGCCCAGGCCGGACAGTCCCGCGACATCGCCCGTCAGACCCTGCCCGCCAATGACGGCTGGGCCTCGTACGGCACCGGCACCACCGGTGGTTCCGCCGCCGACGCCGAGCACGTCTACACCGTCACCACCTGGGCCGAGTTCAAGGCCGCGCTCGCCGCCGGAGGCAGCGCGCCGAAGATCATCAAGGTGAAGGGCACGATCGACGCGGTGTCGGAGGGGTGTGACTCCCTCGCCGCGCCCGGATACGACTTCGACGCCTACCTGGCGAAGTACGCACCGGAGACGTGGGGCCTCGACACCGACCTGAGCGCTGAGCCCGACGACAGCCCGGAGGGGCTGCGCCGGGTCTCCGCCGCCAGCCAGGACAAGCAGATCAAGGCGAACGTCCCCGCCAACACCACGATCATCGGCATCGGCAGGAACGCCGGCTTCAAGGGCGCCAGCCTCCAGATCAAGGCCGTGGACAACGTCATCGTCCGCAACCTCGCCTTCGAGAGCCCCGTCGACTGCTTCCCGCAGTGGGACCCCACCGACGGCAGCAAGGGCAACTGGAACTCCGAGTACGACACGGCCGTCGTCTACGGCTCGACCCATGTGTGGCTGGACCACAACACGTTCACCGACGGCAGCCACCCCGACAGCGCGGCGCCCACCTACTTCGGGATGCTCTACCAGCAGCACGACGGCGAGCTGGACGTCGTCCGCGGCTCGAACCACGTCACCGCCTCCTGGAACGTCTTCACCGAGCACGACAAGACGATCCTGATCGGCAACAGCGACAGCGAGTCCACCGCGGCGGGGGACCGGGGGAAGCTGAAGGTCACCTTCCACCACAACCTGTTCTCCCAGCTGGTGGAGCGCGCGCCGCGCGTGCGGTTCGGGCAGGTCGACTCCTACAACAACCACTTCGTCGCCGACGACTCCTACGCCTACAGCTTCGGCATCGGCAAGGAGTCCCAGCTGGTCGCCGAGCACAACGCGTTCACGCTGCCGGCCGGGGTCAGCGCGGCCAAGGCGCTGAAGCGGTGGAACGTCTCGCCGGTCACCGCCGCCGACAACTACGTCAACGGCAAGCCCGTCGACCTGATCGCCGTGCACAACGCCGAGATCCCCGGCGAGGTCCTCGTGTCCGGCGCGGGCTGGACCCCGACCCTGCGCACCAAGGTCGACCCGGCCAAGGCCGTCCCCGGCATCGTCGACTGCAACGCGGGCGCCGGGCGCCTGCGCTGACGCTCCGCCCACCGGCCGGGGCGGACGGTCCCGTACCGCCCCGGCCCCCTGAAACCACCCGAGCCGCACCGCGAAGGAACAGCCGCATGTCTTCGCACCTTCCCCGTCCCCTCTCCCGCAGGGGATTCCTCGCAGCGAGCGCCGGGGCGGGCGCCGCACTCGCCCTCGCGTCGGTCCCCGCGCGGGCCGCCGGCAGGCAGCGCCCGTTCGGCCGGTACGGTTCACCCGCCGCCCGCCTGAACTCCAAGACGCTGTACGTCGATCCGCACGGCCGCGGCGATCACACCTCCGTCCGTGAAGCCGTCGCCGCCGCCGGCGGCAGTGGCTGGACGCTGGTCATCGCACCGGGCACCTACCGGGAGACGGTCGCCGTCGACGCCACCCGGACCGAGGCGACCTGGATCGGCGCCTCCGAGAACCCCCGTGACGTCGTGATCGTGTACGACAACGCGGCCGGCACTCCCAAGCCCGGCGGCGGCACCTACGGCACCACCGGGTCGGCCACCACGACCGTGCAGGCCGACGGCTTCACCGCCCGCTGGATCACCTTCGCCAACGACTGGCTGCGCGCCGACCATCCCGACATCACCGGCACCCAGGCCGTCGCCCTCAAGGTGCAGGGCGATCGGTCCGCCTTCCACCACTGCCGCTTCCTGGGCCACCAGGACACCCTGTACGCCGACTCCATGGCCCTGGCCGTCTTCGCCTGCCAGTACTTCTCCCACTGCTACGTCGAGGGCGACGTCGACTTCGTCTTCGGGCGGGCCACCGCGGTCTTCGAGCACTGCCACTTCCGCACCGTGAACCGCACCGACCTCGCGTCCGCCCCGTACGGCTTCGTGTTCGCGCCCTCAACGGCGGGCGCCAACCCGCTCGGCTACCTGGTGACCAGAAGCCGTGTGTCCAGTGAAGCCCCCGACGCGTTCTACAAGCTGGCCCGCCCCTGGGTGCCGAGCTCCGACACGACCGCCCGCCCGTCGCTCACCGTCCGCGACACCCACCTCGGCTCCGGCATCGACGCGGTCGCGCCCTACACCAACATGTCGAACTCCTTCCCCTGGCAGTCGATGCGGTTCGCCGAGTACCGCAACACCGGGCCGGGCGCCGAGATCACCGTCCCCGAGAACCGGCCCCAACTCACCGAAGCGCAGGCCGAGTCGGCGACCCGCGCCGCTTACCTGGGTGACTGGGCCCCGTGGAAGGAGTGCTGAGCATGCGCAGACGCACTCTCCTCGCCGGCCTCACCGCCGGCGGTCTGGCAGCTGTCGGTGCGAGCAGTCCCGCCCTCGCCCACGGCCGCCGTGTCCTGCATGTCCGCCGCGGTGACTCCGTCCAGGCGGCGGTGGACGCGGTGACCGGCCCGGGCTGGACGATCGTCGTGCATCCGGGGACGTACCGCGAAGTCGTCAACGTGCCTGACAACAAGCAGGAGTTGACCCTGCGGGGCGCCAGTCGCGACCCCCGCGCCGCCGTCATCGTCTTCGACAACGCCAACGGCACCCCGAGGCCCGACGGTTCGGGCACCTACGGCACGGCAGGCTCCGCCACCTTCACCTCGGCGGCCCCGGGACTGACCGTCCGTGACCTGACGCTGGCCAACGACTGGCTGCGGGCGGACCACCCCGACTACACGGGGACGCAGGCGGTCGCCGCGTACGTGACGGGGGACCGGTCGCGCTTCGAGAACGTGCGTCTGCTGGCCCACCAGGACACCCTGTTCGCGGACACGACCGCGCTGGACGCCTTCGACCGGCAGTACTACCGCCACTGCTACATCGAGGGCGACGTCGACTTCGTCTTCGGCCGGGCGACCGCCGTCTTCGACGCCTGCCACTTCCACACGCTCCAGCGGGACGTGACCTTCACACCCAAGGGCATGGTCTTCGCCCCCGCCACGGCCCGCGCCAACCCGCGCGGCTTCCTGGCCCTGCGCGGGCGCGTGACCTCGGGCGCCGAGGACGCGGCGTACAAGATCGCCCGGCCCTGGGTGCCGTCGTACGAGACCACCGCCTGGCCCTCGCTGGTCGTGCGGGACACCTGGCTCGGGCCGGGGATCGACGCGGTGGCCCCGTACACCAACATGCGCGAGGCATACCCGTGGCAGACCATGCGTTTCCGCGAGTACGCCAACTCCGGGCCCGGCGCGGTGATCTCGGTGCCGGAGAACCGGCCACAGCTGACGGCGGAGGAGGCCGCCACGCACACCCGGCGCACGTACCTCGGGGACTGGAGGCCGTATGAGTGCCCGTGACCCGGTGGGGCGGCGGGCGTTCGTCGTGGGGGCCGGGGCCGCGCTGTTCACGGCAAACGCGGTGAGCGGGGCGGAGGCGGGGGTGGTCGACGGGCCGCTGCCCGACTTCCACCCCGCCCTCAAGGCCGAACTGGACTTCCCCCTCGCCTGGGGACGGTCCCCGATCCGCGACTTCCGCGCCTGGCGCCGGGCCGCCCGCGCCAAGGTCGAGGAGCTGCTGATCGTCGAGGGGGACGAGCGGCTCCCCTACGCCCCCGAGTTCGGTGAGCGGTCCGAAGGGGACGGCTGCACGCGGGAGTTGGTCACCCTCTCCCTCACCCGGTACGAACGCGTCCGCGCCGCCCTGCTCACCCCGCACGGCACCGGCCCCTTCCCGGCCGTGCTGCTTCTGCACGACCACGGGGCCAGGTTCGACATCGGCAAGGAGAAACTGGTCCGGCCCTGGTACGACGACGTCCGTCTCGCCTCCGCCCAGGGCTGGGCGGAGAAGTACTTCAGCGGCCGGTTCGTCGGCGACGAGCTGGCCCGGCGGGGGTACGTGGTGCTCGCCGTGGACGCCCTCGGCTGGGGCGACCGGGGGCCGCTCACCTACGACCAGCAGCAGGCCCTGGCCAGCAACTTCTTCAACCTCGGCTCCTCCCTGGCCGGGCTCATGGCCCGCGAGGACGTCCGGGCCGCCGGTTTTCTCGCCGGGCTCGACCGCGTCGACCGGCGGCGGGTCGCGGCCCTGGGTTTCTCCATGGGCGCCTTCCGCGCGTGGCAGACCGCAGCGCTCAGCGACGACCTCGCCGCCGCGGCCGCCGTCTGCTGGATGACCGGCCTGAAGGAAATGATGTTGCCCGGCAACAACACCCTGCGCGGGCAGTCGTCGTACTACATGCTCCACCCCGGGCTTCCCCGGTTCCTCGACTTCCCCGACGTGGCGAGCATCGCCGCACCCAGGCCGATGCTCTTCTTCAACGGCGGCCTCGATCCGCTGTTCCCCGCCGACGGCGTCCGCGTGGCCCACGAGAGGCTGCGTGCCGTCTGGCGATCCCGCCACGCCGAGGAGCGCCTGGTGACGAAGGTCTGGCCGGACCTCGGCCATGTCTTCGTCGACCGCATGCAGGACGAGGTCCTCACCTGGCTCGACTCCGTCATGTGACCCGCACGTCTCCTGACAGCACTCTCTCCCCACACCCCTCGACGAAAGGTCCCCGCACCATGTCTCGTCGTACCGCTCTGGCACTGGGCGCCACCCTCGCCCTCGGCGCCGGCCTGGCCGTCCTCCCCACCCAGGCCCAGGCCGCGACCGTGGTCGTCAGCAACTCCACCGACCTGTCCAACGCGATCAAGAACGCCGCCGCCGGCACGGTCATCCAGGTGCGCGGCGGCACCTACTACCCGACGGCCACCCTCCAGTCCACGAAGAACGGCACCTCCTCCAGCCCGATCACGCTCACCGCGTACGGCTCGGAGACCGTGAAGATCGACGGCGGGAGCCTCCCCGACGGCGACTGGATCTTCAAGCTGACCGCCGACTACTGGAACGTCTCCAACCTCACCTTCCAGAACTCCCCGGACAGCGCGGTGGTCTGCCAGTCCTGCACCGGCACCAACTGGAACAACATCAAGACCATCAACGGCGGCGACTCCGGCTTCACCCTCACCGGAGACGGGACGGCCAACAACACCGTCCGCAACCTCGACTCCTACGGCCACTACGACCCCGCCAACCACGGCGAGAACGCCGACGGCCTCGCCATCAAGTTCGGGTCGGGCTCGGGCAACCTGGTCACCGGGGCCCGCCTGTACAACAACTCCGACGACGGCCTCGACTTCTGGTCCTTCTCCTCGCCCGTGACCATCGAGCACACCTGGTCCATGGGCAACGGCAAGAACCGCTGGGGGGACTCCGCCTTCGCGGGCGACGGCAACGGCTACAAGCTGGGCGGCGACGGCGAGGTCGTCGCGCACGTCATCAACAACTCGGCCGCCTGGGACAACGCGGGCAACGGCTTCACCGAGAACTCCAACAAGGGCGCGATCGTCATCAACCGCACCACCGCCTACGCCAACGCCAAGTGGGGCTACTACTTCGCCACCGGCGCCGCCCGGCTCGGCAAGAACCTCGCCGTGAGCAACGGCGGCGGCCTGGTCAACAAGGGGTCCTCGGTGGTGTCGTCCGGCAACAACTGGGACTCCGGGACCTCCACGCCCGCCTTCAGGTCGACGGACGCGTCCAGCACGTACAACGCCCGCCAGTCGAACGGCGCCCTGCCCGCCACCACGTTCCTGACGACGGGCAGCACGACCATCGGCGCGACGATGAACTGACCCGTGTCCCGCCCTCGCCCCGGGGCGCTTGACCCGTTTTTTGCCCGACGGGTCTCGCGCCCGCGAGGGTGACGCGCGTAGAAACCTGTCATGCATAAGCCACTTCGTATCGCGGCCGTCGCCACGGCCTGTGCCGTCGCCGGTGCCGCCCTCTACGGCGCCGGCGCGGCCACCGCCGGTCAGTCCACGGCGAACTCCACGCACGAGCCGTACAACATCGGGCTCCTGGTCAAGGACATCGACAGCTACTACGGCACCACGGCCGACGCGAACGGCGTCTACCAGGCGTCCCCGGACAGCCCCTACGCCAAGGACCTCGCGCGCATCGACGCCGCCGCCCGGAAGTACCTGGACCAGGCCGCCCGCAAGGCGCGGCACAAGGGCGAGAAGCCCGCGGTCGTCTTCGACATCGACGACACACTGCTGCTCAGCCTCGACTACGAGAAGCGCTACAACTACACGTACAACTCCGACAGCTGGGCGGCGTACGTGAACAGGGCCGACCGTCCGGCCGTCTTCGGCAGCCCCGAGCTCGTGCGGTACGCCGAGAAGAAGGGCGTCGAGGTCTTCTACAACTCGGGCCTCAGCGAGGCGCAGCGCTCCGCCGCCGTCGAGAACCTGAAGAAGGTCGGCGCCGATGTGAACCTCGACGCCGACCACATGTTCCTCAAGGACAAGGCGAACCCGCCGGCCTACCTGAGCGGGTGCGCCACGCCGGGCACCTGGACCTGCACGACGGTGCAGTACAAGTCCGGCACCCGGGGGCACATCGAGGACGACCTCGGATACGAGATCGTCGCCAATTTCGGCGACCAGTACTCCGACCTCGACGGCGGCCACGCCGACCGGACGTACAAGCTCCCGAACCCGACGTACTTCGTCAGCTAGCGCACCGGTTTCACCGACTCCAGGGTCGGCACCACCGGCTTGATCGTGCCGTCGGCCGCGAACTCCATACGGTCGATCGTCGTCTCCCGGTGCATACCGTCACCGCCCGGGCGGCCGGGGCCGTTCAGGGCGAAGCGGTGGTAGACGATGTACCAGTCGTCCGTGCCGGGCGTGTTCACCACGGAGTGGTGGCCGGTGGCGACGATGCCGTACTCGGGGCGCTTCGACAGGATCGTCCCCCGCTTGGTCCACGGGCCGAGCGGGGACGGTCCCGTCGCGTAGGCCACGTGGTAATTCTCGCTGCGGGTGTCGTCCTCGGACCACATGAAGTAGTACGTGCCGTTCCGCTTGATGACGAAGGAGCCCTCGCGGAAGTTGTCCGGGGTGATGTCCTTCAGCTTCGACGCGTCGAACGACACCATGTCGTCGTTGAGCGGGACCACGTAACCGTGCCCGTTGCCCCAGTAGAGATACGACGTCCCGTCGTCGTCCGTGAAGACGGCCGGGTCGATCATCTGGCCGCTCAGTGATCCGCCCTTGGCGACCAGCGGCTTGCCCAGCGCGTCCTTGAACGGGCCGGCCGGGGAGTCCGCCACCGCCACGCCGATCTGCTGCTCGGCGCAGAAGTAGAAGTAGTACTTGCCGTCGCGCTCGGCGATCGCCGGGGCCCAGGCGTTCTTGTCGGCCCAGCTCACGTCGGGGCCCAGGTCGAGGATGACGCCGTGGTCCTTCCAGTGGACCAGGTCCTTCGACGAGTACGCCTTGAACTGCGTGCCGCTCCAGCCCTGGAAGCCGTCCGTCGTCGGGTAGATCCAGTACTCGCCGTTCAGGTAGTGCACATCGGGGTCGGCGTTGAGGCCGGGCAGGATCGGGCTGCGGGTGCGCGCGGCCTCGACCGTCCAGGTGCGCTTCGTGCCGTCCGCGGCCGTCACGGTGTAGGTCTGCGGCTTGCGGAAGTCGCGGCGCGTACCGGACTTCGGGCTCACCTTCGCGCCCTCACCGAGCCAGAGCCTCGGGGCGAGATTCCGCAGATCCGCGTCCGGCTGCATCGGCAGCACGACCTTCGAGGCGCTCTCGGTGACGATTGCGTACCCCTTCTGGTCCTGGGCCGTCGCGTCCACGACCGAGGCCGGGCCGGCGGGGTACGCGGCCAGCAGCCGGTCGTACTCCTCCTGCGTCACCGGGAGTACCGTGCCGTGCCGGGGGCTGGCGGGCAGCTGGTAGTTCGTGGACGGGGTCCACTTGCCCGAGTCGAGGTCGGTGGTCTCGAAGGGGACGTAGCCGCGGCCGCCGTACTCGTCGATGAACAGGTACCACTTCTTCTCGGTGTTCGACTTGAAGACGGTCGGGCCCTCACCGCGGTCCATCGCGCCCTTGCCGACGCAGTCCGCGACGAAGTCGTACGTGGTGGAGGTCAGGGACGTCGACTTCTCCGCGGTGATGAACTTCGAGCAGGGCGAGCTGGAGGTCGGGTCGCGCTCGTCCTTGGTGTAGCGGTAGTAGGTGTCCTTGTTCTTCACGACCGTGGAGTCGATCACCGAGTAGCCCGGGTCGTCCCAGACCTTCGGCGCGCTGAAGGTGCGGAAGTCCTTCGTGGTCGCGTACATCATCTTGTTGTACGTCGAGCCGGTGTGGTCGGGATCGTCGTCGGCGTACAGCTTCGACGCCCAGAAGACGACGTACTCGCCGAGGGAGTCGTCCCAGTAGGCCTCCGGCGCCCAGGTGTTGCCCGCGCTGTCGGGGGAGACCTTCACCAGGCGCTGGTCGGTCCAGTGGACCAGGTCGGTGGACTCCCACACCATGATCGACTTGCTGCCGTGCCGCTGCACCTGGTCCCAGCTGCCGCTGCTGTTCTGGTACATCCTGAGGTCGGTGGCGATCAGGAAGAACTTGTCGCCCTTGGGGGAGCGGATCACGAAGGGGTCGCGCAGGCCCTTCTCCCCGATGGTGGAGGTCAGGACCGGCCTCCCGGCGTTCAGCTCGCGCCAGTGCAGGGCGTCGTTGCCACGGCTGAGGGCGTAGCGGATCTGCTCGCCGTCGGCGGTGCCCTCGCCGGTGAAGTAGGCGAAGAGGTAGCCGGCGTACTTGGGGTGGTTCACGGGTGGGGCTCCTGATTGCGCGGTACCGGGTGGGGCGGTGAACAGGGTGAGGAGGAGGGCGAGGCAGGCGACGAGCACGACTCTGGGGCGCATGGGCAGTCCTGTAGGAGTGTGGGGGATTCTGTTGGGTGGTGCGCGCCTTCGGAGTTTTACGAGCGGGAAACAGCACGTCAACAGGTAGGAGCGGGACGGCAGGCGGCGAAAGTTTCGAGGGTTTTCGCTCGCAGGGCGGCAACCTCTTCCGGCCACGGCGGCGACTTGATCGCGTAGCTTCCCCCTAGGAAAGGAACGCCCAGTGCGTCAGAGCACCGGACGCCACCGCAGGACGCGCACGCTCTCCATCGCCGCTGCGGTGGCCCTCTCCGCCGGGGCGGGCGGCGTCTACCTCGGCCTGTCGAACGGCGGTGCCCAGGCCGCCACGACGACGGTCACCGTGTCCAGCACGACGCAGCTGGAGTCGGCCGTGCGGAACGCGACCGCGGGCACCGTCATCCAGGTGCGCGGCGGCACGTACTATCCGACGGCCACCCTCAAGTCGACCGCCAGCGGGACCGGTTCGAACCGGATCACGCTCCAGGCGTACGGCGGCGAGAAGGTGAAGATCGACGGTTCCAAGCTGGCCGCCGGCTCCTGGCTCACCGGGATCTACGGCAGCTACTGGACCGTCCAGAACCTCACCTTCCAGAACTCCCCGGCCCAGGGCTTCGTCGTCACCTCCTCCACCGGCGGGGTCTTCAAGAACCTGGTCACCGCGAACAACGGCGACTCCGGGTTCACGCTGCGCGGCGACACCACGGTCGACAACCTTGTGCAGAACCTGGACAGCTACGGCAACTACGACCGCGCCGGGCACGGCCAGAACGCCGACGGCATCGCCATCAAGTTCGGCTCGGGGACCGGCAACAAGGTGACCGGGGCGCGGCTGTACAACAACTCCGACGACGGCCTCGACCTGTGGCAGTTCTCCTCGCCGGTCACCATCGAGCACACCTGGGCCTTCGGCAACGGCAAGAACCGCTGGGGGGACTCCGCGTTCGAGGGCAACGGGAACGGGTTCAAGCTGGGCGGGGGCGGCGTCGCCGTCGCGCATGTCGTGAACAACAATGCGGCCTGGGACAACACGTTGAACGGGTTCACCGAGAACTCCAACACGGGGGCGCTCGTCCTGAACCGCAACACCGCGTACTCCAATGCGGAGGCGGGCTTCTATTTCGCCACGGGGAAGGCGCGGTTGGCCCGGAACCTGGCGGTGGGCAACAAGGGGGGACTGTCGAAGCTGGGGAGGTCGACGGTCTCCGCCGCGAACAACTGGGACGGCGGGGTGTCGACCCCGTCCTTCACGTCGACGGACGCGGCGAGTGCGTACGGGGCTCGTGAGGCGGACGGTTCGTTGCCTGCGACCGTGTTTCTGACCACGGGTTCTTCGACGATCGGGTCGACGATGAACTGAGAAGAACGCCCCGCCGGTCGTCACCGGCGGGGCGTTCTGTTGCCGACCCGAGGGGGGCTCCGGTCGGCACCGCCGACCCGAGGGGGGCTCAGGCCGGCAGGTCCATGGCGTCGGACGATGTTCTGTCTTCCATGTACTGGAAGGGACGCCAAAAGTGAACAGGTGGTTGTTTCCGCGGTACGAACTCGTGGTGCGGGAGTTTCACTTACTTGTACGTGATGTCGGATGACGCGAACTTGCAGGTGGTTCCGTCCGCGCCGGTGCCGAGCTCCGTCGGCTCCTTGCCGGTGTTGTTGCCCTTGAAGCGGACACACGTCCTGGTCTTCTTCTTGCTGTCGCCCTGGATGCGGATCTTCGACAGCGTGGCGGTGTCGCCGAAGTTGGTGTTGACGCCGACGATCGCCTTCAGGGGTGCGACGACGTCGATGTCGCTCAGCACGATCGTGCGCTTGTACTGCGTCTTGCAGTTGCCGCAGGAGCGGACCAGCTTGCCGGAGTTCTCCACCCGGAAGCCGGTCACGACGAGCTTGCCGGCGCCGTTGAACTGCAGCACCTTGTCGGCGCCGTTCTTCGCGCCGCCGCCGATGACCTTGTACACGGCCGAGGAGGACTTGCCCTTGAAACTGGCGGCGTCCTCGCCGACGTCCAGCCACCACACGTTCTGCAGCGTGCAGCTGCCCTTGCAGTGGACGCCGTCCGCGCCCGGCGTGCCGATGATCACGTTCTTCAGGACCGCCCCGTCGGCCAGCTCGAAGATCGGGTCCTGGCCCTCCTCCTGGCCGCTGCCGCCCAGCTCGCCCGCGCCGGAGAACTTCTTCAGCTTGCCGTCGTAGGTTCCGGAGACCTTGATCGTCGAGGAGACGGACTTGCTGCCGGAGGCTGTCGGCCAGGAGGACGCGGCGCCCGCGGACGAGAGCATCGTCGTGGTGACGATCGCCGCGCCGGTGATGCCGAGGGCGGTGGAGCCCGCGATCAGCGCCCGCCGCTTGGTGACCTTGCGACGGTGCCGGACGCGCCGTTCTGCTGGTGCAGTCATGAAGCATTTCCTCAAGTGGGTGGTGACTCTTGCGCCTTCTGGTCGCCACCGGTGAGGAAAGGGTTGCCGTGCCTTCAGGACTTTCTCACGAGTCGCCCTCGTCGTCGTCACCGTGGGACGCGAAGTCGCCGCCCACCGCGTGCTGTTCGCCGCCCGCGGTGCCGGTGATCCCGTAGCTGTCGTCCGCCGCGTCCCGGCCGCCGCGGTCGTGGTCGTACTGCCCTGCGAACACCCACTCGCCCTTCGGGACCGTACGGCCCGCCTTGAGCACCCAGGTGTAGACGAGGAAGCCGTCCTTCTCGCCGATCGTCTGCGTGAAGTCGTCCTCGGGCAGCGAGCGCCAGGCGCCCGCCGTCGAGACGCCGCCGGTCTGGGCGACCTTCAGCCGCACGGTGAGCGCGGTGAGTTGCTCGGAGGTCTTGAGGGTGATGTTGCTCTGCGCCCAGAAGTCGTTGCTGTGCGGATCCACCGAGCCGTCCGACCACAGCGGGCCGTCCTCGCTCCCGTCCGCCGGCGGCAGCGCGGGCGCGGAGGCGGACGGCTTGGACTCGGGAGTGTGCGACGGGACCGGGCTCGGCTTGCCGGCGTTCGACCCGCCACCGGAACTCGGCTTCGGGAACGGGGAGGCGGGCGGACGGCTGGTCGCGTCGGGCGAGCGCACCGGCGTCGGCGAGGCCTGCACCGTCTGTTGCTGCGGGGGCTCGTCCTTCACGGCCGACGCCACCGCGTAGCCGCCGACCGCGAGCATGCCCGCGACCGCGGCCGTGGCGCCCACGATCCGGGCCCAGCCCAGCACCGCCGGCCGCGTCGCCCGGTGGTCTCGCCGGTCCTGCTCGGTCATGCCGCGCTCGATCCTGGCCAGGATGCGCGCGCGGTCCGGCTCGTGGGACCCGGCCGCCTCCTGCAGCCGGGCGCGCAGCTCGCCGTGCACGTCCCGCTGCATCGTCATCGGTCCCTTCCTCCGGCCTCACCGGTGCGCGCCATCGCGGCGTGCACTCTCTGCGGAGCTCTGTTGGTACCGAGCAGCTTCTGCAGCTCGGCCATTCCCTTGGAGGTCTGGCTCTTCACCGTACCGACCGAGATCCCGAGAGCGAGCGCGGTGTCCTTCTCCGAGAGGTCGAAGGCGTGCCGCAGCACCACACAGGCTCGTTTGCGGAAGGGGAGTCTACGCAGTGCCGACTGGACGTCCACCACGCCCGCGACGTCCGGGTTCTCGGTCTTCTCCTCGCGCTGCGACCAGAACAGGGCGATTCTGCGGCGCTCGCGCACGGCGCTGCGGATGCGGGTGCGGGCCAGGTTGGCGACGACGCCGCGCGCGTACGCCACCGGATGGTCGGCCGCGCGCACCCGGTCCCAGCGGTTCCACAGCGCCAGCAGCGCGTCCGCGGCCAGATCGTCGGCGGCGTCCGACTCGCCGGTCAACAGGTGGGCGAGGCGGGACAGTTCGGCGTAGTGGCGTTCGAAGAAGGCATGGAATTCCACGGAGGCGGCGTCGTCGACGACTGTGCCCACGGGTGACCTCTTCTCGATGCGACTTCGGGCACCTGGCGGGGTGCCTGTGCGTGTCATGTGAATGACATGAGTGTGTCCCGGGGAGGTGTCGGGACGAGATCGGGAAGCGTAGCAGCGATCAACTATCCGGTTCGTACGGGGCTTCGAACACCGTATGGTCGCCCGAACCCGATTCCTTAACACGGTGAAAACCTGGAACGGGTTCAACGAGGGAACAATCCAGCCAGCATCCGCAGACTGATCGACCAGGCAACAAGGAGCGTCCGTCCATGTCCGAAACGCAGAAGGTGACCGACCGGTCAAGTGCCCCGCCACCAGCGGTGAACAGTGTCGACCGGTTCTTCAAGATCTCCGAACGGGGATCCACCTTCGGCCGGGAGATACGCGGCGGCTTCGCCACGTTCTTCACGATGGCCTACATCCTTGTCCTGAATCCCATCATCCTGGGCAGCGCCAAGGACAAGTTCGGCCACCAGCTCGACGCCGTCCAACTCACCACCGCCACCGCGCTGGTGGCCGCCGTCATGACGATCATCATGGGCGTCGGCGGCAACCTGCCGCTCGCGCTGGCGGCGGGCCTCGGACTGAACGCCGTCGTCGCCTTCCAGATCGCCCCGCTGATGAGCTGGGACGACGCGATGGGCCTCATCGTCGTCGAGGGCCTGCTGATCTGCGTGCTGGTGGTGACCGGCCTGCGCGAGGCCGTCATGCACGCCATCCCGCAGCCGCTCAAGCAGGCGATCAGCGTCGGCATCGGCCTGTTCATCGCCTTCATCGGCTTCGTCGACGCCGGCTTCGTCAGCCGCATCCCCGACGCCGCGGGCACCACCGTCCCCGTGCAGCTCGGCGGCACCGGCACCCTCGGCGGCTGGCCGGTCCTGGTGTTCTGCCTCGGCGTGCTGCTGACCATCGGACTGCTCGCCCGCAAGGCCAAGGGCGCCATCCTCATCAGCATCGTGACCATGACGGTCGTGGCGATCGTCATCAACTCGATCGCCGACATCAAGACCTGGGGCCTGACCACGCCGGCCTGGCCCGACAAGGTCGTCGACACCCCCGACTTCGGACTCATCGGTCACTTCAGCCTGTTCGGCGCCTTCAGCGAGACCAGCGCCATCACCGTCGTCCTGCTGATCTTCACGCTGATCCTGTCCGACTTCTTCGACACCATGGGCACGGTCGTCGGCATCAGCGCGGAGGCGGGCCTGTTGGACGAGGAGGGCAAGGTGCCGGGCCTCGGCCGCGTCCTGCTCATCGACGGAGCGGCGGCGGTCGCCGGCGGCGCGTCCTCCGCCTCCTCCGCGACCTCCTACATCGAGTCCGCGGCCGGCGTCGGCGAGGGCTCACGCACCGGCTTCTCCAACCTGGTCACCGGCGGCCTCTTCGCTCTCGCCCTGTTCCTGACCCCCCTGCTCACCATCGTCCCGCTCCAGGCCGCGGCCCCCGCGCTCGTCGCCGTCGGCTTCCTGATGATGACCCAGGTCAAGAGCATCGACTGGGACAAGTACGAGATCGCCATCCCCGCCTTCCTCACGATCGCCGTGATGCCCTTCACCTACTCCATCACCAACGGCATCGGCGCGGGCTTCCTCGCGTACGTGGTGATCAAGACGGTCGTGGGCAAGGCGAAGGAGATCCACTGGCTGCTGTGGGGAGCCTCGGCACTGTTCCTGGTGTACTTCGCGATCGACCCGATCGAGCAGATCCTGGGCGTCAAGTGAGGCAGGGGGCAGCCCTTGTCGGGGCTGCCCCCTGGCCCCCTAGTTCTTCAACGCCGCTTCCATCGTCGCCTTGGCCACCGGCGCGGCCAGCCCGTTGCCGCTGACCTCCGACCGAGCCGCGTTGGACTGCTCCACCATCACCGCCACGGCGACCTCCTTGTCGCCGGCCTTCGCATACGACGTGAACCATGCGTACGGCGTCTGGCTGTTGTTCTCGCCGTGCTGCGCCGTACCGGTCTTGCCGCCCACCGTCGCTCCGGAGATCTGGGCGTTCGTCCCGGTGCCCTTGTCCACGACCGTCTGCATCGCGGACTGCAACTGCTCGGCGGTCGAGGAGCTGAGGATCTCGTCCGTGCTCGTGTCGTCGTCGTAGTTCTTCAGGACGTCACCACCGCCGTCGGTGATCTGCGACACCATGTGCGGCGAGACCAGCTTGCCGCCGTTGGCTATCGCCGCCGACACCATCGCCATCTGCAGCGGGGTCGCGGTGACGTCGAACTGGCCGATGCCCGTCAGCGCCGTCCCCGCCTTGTCCATGTCGGAGGGGTACACACTCGTATAGGCCCGTACCGGCACGTCCTGCGCGTCGTTGTTGAAGCCGAACTTGTCGGCCATCGCCTTCACCTTGTCCTGCCCCAGGTCGACGGCCATCTTGGCGAAGACGTTGTTGCACGAGTACTGCAGCGCGGTGCGGATCGAGGCGTTGGCGCAGGGGGCGTTGGGGTTCTCGTTCGACAGGTCCTTGGTGGAGCCCGGCAGCCGGAACGGATCGGGGCTGTCCGTCTTCTCGTCCACCGACGAGTACAGATCGTCCTCCAGCGCGGCCGCCGCCACGACCAGCTTGAACGTCGACCCAGGCGGCAGCGGCTGCCGCAGCGCGCGGTTGGTCAGCGGCTTCTCCGGGTCCTTGGTGAGTTTCTTCCAGGCCACACCCGCGGTGTTGGCGTCGGTGAGCGACGACGGGTCGTACGACGGCGTCGACACGGCCGCGAGGATCTTGCCGGTCTTGGGGTCGATGGCGACGGCCGCGCCCTTCTTGTCGCCGAGCGCGTCGTACGCCGCCTTCTGCACGTCCGGGTCGATCGTGGTGATCACGTTGCCCGGGTCGGCCCGCTCGTTGGTGACCGTGTCCATCACGGTCTTCAGGCGGCTGTCCGTGCCGTTGAGCAGGTCGGCGTAGATGCCCTCCAACTGCGTGGGGGCGTACGCCTGCGAGGCATAGCCCGTCACCGCCGAGTAGAGCGGGCCGTTCGTGTATGTGCGCTTGTATGCGAGGTCGCTGCCCCCCGTCCGTTCCGAGCCGGTGACGGATTTGCCGGCCACGATGATGTTCCCCAGCGGCCCCGCGTACGTCTCGATCGCGTTGCGCCGGTTGTCCTTGTCGTCCGCGAGGGCCGTGCCGTCGTAGAACTGCACCCATGTGGCCCTGACCAGCAGCGCGAACACGAGGAGCAGCGCGAAGACGGACGCTCGCCTGATCGTCTTGTTCATCCCGGTCATAAAGACGTTCGACGTTGAGTGGATCGTTCCCATCCGCCCGGATTTCTCATCTGGCGTTCATGAAACCTGCCTCGTACGCCGCGATGACCGCCTGGGTGCGGTCGCGGGTGCCGGTCTTCGCCAGGACCGCCGCCACGTGTGTCTTCACGGTGGCCGGGCCGACGTCCATGCGACGGGCGATCTCCGCGTTGGTGAGCCCGCCGGCCAGGTGCCGCAGCACCTCGCTCTCGCGGCCGGTGAGCCTCCCCACCCAGGCCGGGGGCGCGGCGTTCACGCGCGCGTGCTCGGCGGCCAGCGCCCGCACCGCCGACGGGAACAGCAGGCTGTCGGTGCGCGCGACCAGCCGTACGGCCTGGACCAGCGCGTCGGCGTCGGCCCGTTTGAGCAGGAACCCGGCGGCTCCGGCACGCAGGGCGTCGTAGACGTAGGAGTCGTTCTCGAAGGTGGTGACGACGACGATCCGGGGCGGCTCGGGGAGGGTGGCGAGGATCTGCTCGGTGGCGCGGATGCCGTCGATCTCCGGCATGCGGACGTCCATGAGGACCACGTCGGGCGTCAACTCCCGCACCACGGAAACGGCCTCGGCGCCGGTGGCCGCCTCGCCGACCACCTCCAGGTCGGGCTCGGCGGAGAGGATGGCGCGCAGGGCGGTGCGGACCATGCGCTCGTCGTCGGCGAGGACGACCCGGATCGCTCGTACGGTCACGCCGGTCCCTTCGTCGTTCGTGCGGTCACGCCGGTCCCTTCGTCGTTCGTGCGGTCACGCTGGCCCCTTCGTCGTTCGTGCGGTCACGCTGGCCCCTTCGTCGTTCGTGCTCTCACGAGGTCCCTTCATCGGCAGGCGTACGTGCAGCCGCCACGTCCCGTTCGTCGGCCCCGCCTCCGCCGTGCCGCCCAGCAGCCGGGCCCGGTCCGCGATGCCGCGCAGGCCGTGGCCGCCGCCGGGGCGGGAGGGGGCGGTGCCGTTGAGGGGGTTCTCGACGGCGATCTCCAGGTGCTCGTCGGCGACATCGATCCGCAGGTCCACGGTGACCTGGTCGCCCGCGTGCCTCAGGGCGTTGCTCAGCCCCTCCTGGACGATGCGGTAGGCCTCGCGGGACAGCAGCGGCGGCAGCGACTCGGGGGCCGTCCCGACGGTGGCCGTCACACGCGGTCCGCCCGCGCGGGTACGGCGCAGCAGGCCGTCGAGGTCGGCGGCGAGGGTGGGCGCCGGGGCCGTACCGGGAGCGTCGCCGTCCCGCAACACTCCCAGCACCGCGTCGAGTTCGCCCACCGTGCGCCGGGTGGTGTCCTCGATCGCAGCGAGGGCCTCACGCACGAACTCCGGGTCGCTGTCGAGGACCCGGCGGGCCGCGCTCGCCTGGAGGGTCACGGCACTCAGGGCGTGGCCGACGGAGTCGTGCAGCTCGCGGGCGAGCCGGTTGCGTACGGCGAGGTCGGCGGCGCGTGCCTCGGCGGCGGCGAGCCGGTCCTCCGGGGTGGGCCCGAGCAGCGCGGGCGCCCAGCGGGCGAGCAGCGCACCGCAGCCGGCGGCGCACCCGGCGAGGGCGACGAGCATCGCGGAGCCCGCGACCGGCGCGAGGGCCAACGCCCAGGGGTTGTCGAGGACTTCGGGCAGGCCGAGCCGGGTGTCGCGCAGAGCCGCGGCGACGGGCAGCACGATCAGGACGGCCGCGAAGGGCGGCACGGCCAGCGACATCCCCGAGACGACGCCGCCGAACCCGAGGTGCAGCGTGAACCAGGCCGCCGTACGCCCCTTCGCGGCCCGGGTGCGGGTCGGGCCGTGGGCGAGGACGCCGGGGTCGATGCCGCACAGGGCACGGGCGGCGCCGGCCTCCAGCGGCCGGGTCATCGGGAACAGGGCGGCGGTCACGGCGGCGAGCGGCAGCCCGGCCGCGAAGGAGGCGAGTTGGAGCGGGAAGGAGCCGAAGACGTTCTGCTCGCCGGTCGCCGGGCCGATGACGACCTCGCCGACGAAGACGTACGGCATCGCGAGGGCGCCGCCGAGGATCAGATGGATCCAGCGACGCCGGGCCCGCCGCCCGAACAGCAGCCGCGCGAATCCGCTCATGCCACCGGTCGCCCGGGACCGGTCCGGCGGGTCAGGCCCGAAAGACGCAGCGGCTGCCCAGCACCAGCCCCCGCACCCGCGGCAGGCCCTGCCGGACGGGACCCCGCGGCCCCGCCCGAGCGCTCCGCGAAGTGGTAGGCGACGACGGCGACCGCGCGCAGCAACCGACGAGGGCGACCGAGGGGGAGGGACTGTGCCATGTGTCCAGGCCGACGGGGCGCCGACGGCCGCACCTCCTGCACCATGACGATCCCGCTCCGCCGCACGGGGGAGACAGACATCACCCCTCCAGCGTCAGCACGACCTCGTCGATCTCCTCGCCCCGCGCGTTCGCGAAGCCCCTGGCCGTCACGCTCACGCGGAAGCCGCACTTCTGCAGGACGCGCAGCGAGGCCTCGTTGTCGGCGGCCGCGCGGGCGTACAGCGGGCGTTCGGGCACCTCGGTCAGCAACTCCCGCAGCGCGGCCGTCGCCACGCCCCGCCCCCAGTACGCGCGGTCCACCCAGTAGGTCACCTCGCGCTCGCCCGGCTCCCCGTACACCGCCGCGTTGCCGACCACGTCACCGTCCGCCAGGACGGTCCGCGCGATGTCGTCCGACGACCGGATCCGCTTCCAGAGGGCGTCGAAGGCGTCCCGGTCGGTGGGATCCTCGACGGTGAAGGCCGCCATCCGCATGGACTCCGGGTCGTTCATCTGCCGGAAGAACACCGGCAGGTCGCTGTCGTGGACCTCTCGTAGTACTACCTGCACCGTTCAGAGCCTCCGGGTCGCCAACGTCAGTCGGTCACGTGCGTCGAACAGGGCGTCCTTCACCATCTGCTCGTGGGCGGGCGTGAGTCTCGCCACCGGCACCGAGCAACTGATCGCGTCGCGCGCCGGGGTGCGGTACGGGATCGCCACCCCGAAGCAGCGCAGACCCAGCGTGTTCTCCTCGCGGTCCACGGAAAAGCCCTGCTCCCGCACCTGGTGCAGCTCCTCGATGAGCTTCTCCCGGTCCGTGATGGTGTGCTCTGTGAGGGCCGGCAGCGTCTCCGGCAGCATCTTGCGGACCTGTTCGTCGGAGTAGGTGCTCAGCAGCGCCTTGCCCAGCGAGGTCGAGTGCGCGGGCAGGCGACGGCCGACGCGGGTGAAGGGGCGCAGGTAGTGCTGCGACTGGCGAGTGGCGAGGTAGACGACGTTCGTGCCGTCCAGACGGGCCAGGTGGATCGTCTCCGTCGTGTCGTCCGAGAGCCGGTCCAGCGTCGGGCGGGCCGCCGCGACCACCTCGTCGCCGTCGATGTACGAGGTGCCGACGAGCAGCGCCCGTACGCCGATGCCGTACCGTGTGCCCGTCGCGTCCGTCTCCACCCAGCCCAGCTCCACCAGCGTGCGCAGCAGCATGTAGAGGCTGGACTTGGGATACCCGACGGCCTCCTGGACCGACGCTAGGGAGTGCATACCGGGGCGGCCGGCGAAGTACTCGAGCAGCTCAACCGTCCGCACCGCGGACTTGACCTGCGCCCCGCCCCCCGTCTCGCCTGCCGACATCGCCCTTGACCCCTTCGTTCGACGGGAAATAGTCTCCAAGCACATCATTCACCATCAGAGACAGCGTTCAGTATATCGAACGACCCTGGTGGTGACGTAAGTACTGCGGCATTACATGTGGAGGGACCGTCGGTGGCAGCAGCACCAGTCTGGAGTGTCGACCCCCGTACCGGGAAGCAGCGTGAACAGGTTGCGGTGGAGGCCACAGCCCAGGAGGTGGACGCCACCGTCCGCGCCGCGTACGACACGCGCGGCGCGCTCGTCGACCGCGCCGTCCGCGCCGCCTTCCTGCGCAGCGCGGCGGACCAGCTCGAAGCCGCCAAGGACCACCTCGTCGAGGTCGCCGACGCCGAGACCGCGCTCGGCCCGGTCCGGCTGAACGGCGAGCTCGCCCGCACCTGCTACCAGCTGCGGGCCTTCGCCGACATCGTCGACGAGGGTGCCTTCCTCGACGTCGTCATCAACCACCCCGACGCCACCGCGACCCCGCCCATCCCGGACCTGCGCCGCTACAAGGTGCCGCTGGGCGTCGTCGCCGTCTACTCGGCGTCCAACTTCCCCTTCGCCTTCTCGGTCGCCGGCGGTGACACCGCGAGCGCGCTGGCCGCGGGCTCCCCGGTCGTCGTCAAGGCCCACCCCGACCACCCGGCCCTGTCCGAGCTGGTCGCCAGCGTGCTGCGCCGGGCCGCCGCCGCGCACGACATCCCCGCGGGCGTCGTGGGCCTGGTGCACGGCTTCGAGGCGGGCATCGAGCTCATCAAGCACCCGCTGATCGCCGCAGCGGGCTTCACCGGGTCGGTACGCGGTGGCCGGGCGCTGTTCGACGCCGCGGCGGCCCGTCCGACCCCGATCCCCTTCCACGGCGAGCTCGGCTCCCTCAACCCCGTCGTCATCACCGAGGCGGCCGCCGCCGAGCGGCCGGAGGCGATCGGCCAGGGTCTCGCCGGGTCGATGACGCTGGGCGTCGGCCAGTTCTGTGTGAAGCCGGGACTGGTGCTCGTGCCGTCCGGCGAGGCCGGTGACGGCCTGGTCAAGTCGCTGACGGACGCCGTCAGTGACACCGACGCCGGGGTTCTCCTCGATCACCGTATGCGGGACAACTTCGTCGCCGGGGTCGCCGAGCGCGCGGAGCTCTCCGACGTCGAGACGCCGGTGACCCCGGGCTCGGGCGGCGAGCACACCGTCAGCGCCGGATTCCTCACGGTTCCGGCGGAGAAGCTGGCGGCGGAAGGTGAGCACGACCTTCTGCTCGAGGAGTGCTTCGGGCCTGTCACGGTCGTCGTCCGGTACGAGGACGAGGCTCAGGCCAAGAGCGTCCTGGACCGGCTGCCCGGCAACCTCACCGCGACCGTGCACCTGTCCGCCGACGAGGTGGCGGGGAAGGGGCGTGGGGCGGAGATCCTCGCGGAGCTGACGCCGCTGGCCGGGCGTGTACTGGTGAACGGGTGGCCGACGGGTGTCGCTGTGGCGCAGGCCCAGCATCACGGTGGGCCGTACCCGGCGACCACGTCCACGTCGACGTCGGTGGGTGGCACCGCTATCGAGCGGTGGCTGCGGCCGGTTGTGTACCAGGGGGCGCCTGAGGCTTTGCTGCCGGTGGAGCTGCGGGATGACAACCCCCTGGGGCTGCCTCGCAGGTTCAACGGTCAGCTGGAGCGATAGCGCCGTAGGGGCGCGGTGGGATTGCGGGCTGCCGGTCTGTGGCTTGTCGCGCCCACACGGCGGAGCCGCATATCGATACAGCCCCGCGCCCCTGGGTACGTACACCTAGCCTGGGACTATTGGTTGATGGACTTCGAACTCTCCGAACTGCCTTTCCCGCTCCGTACTTACGGGCCCGACGGCCACTGGTCCTACGAGGACGGGGTGCTCAGCGGGTGGGCCGGGGCCCGGCAGGATCGGTTTGTGCCGCCCACGGGGGAGGGGCTGGAGAGTGCCTCCGACGCGCCGCGGCTTCTCGGGGCGCCCGAAGGGGACTTCCAGCTGATCGCTCGGGTCACGGTGGGGTTCGCCGCGGCGTTCGATGCGGGCGTGCTGTACGTGCATGTCGGGGAGCGGGCCTGGGCGAAGTTCTGTCTGGAGTACTCCCCGGATGTGCCCACGGTGTGCACGGTGGTCACCCGGGGGCACTCCGACGATGCCAACTCCTTCACCGTGGACGGGAGCTCGGTCTGGCTGCGGGTCAGCCGGACCGGGCGGGCCTTCGCGTTCCATGCCTCGCGGGACGGGGAGCGCTGGATCTTCGTGCGGCTGTTCACGCTGGGCGAGGAGAAGGAGACGGGGGCGGCGCTGGTCGGCTTCCTGGCGCAGTCGCCGATGGGGGAGGGGTGTGTGGTCACGTACGACCACATAGAGTTCCGGCCTACCTGGCCGAACGACCTGAGAGACGGAAGCTGAGGAGCCAGGTCAGCCCGAACAGGGCCGCGGCGATGGCCAGGCACACGTGCATGCCCGAGACGAAGTCGTGGGAGACCAGCACCCCGAAGACGGCGATGCCCAGGCCGCCGGCCACCTGGCGGGCCGCGTTGAGGACCCCCGCCGCGAGACCGGCGCGCTCACCGGGCACCGCGTCCATCATCAGCGTCGTCAGCGGCGGCACGGTCAGCGCGCAGCCCAGGGCCAGCGGGACGAACAGCGCGGCCAGCAGGCCGGGAGACGTGTCGGCGTCGACGTAGAGCAGGGCGAGCAGGCCCGCGGCGGCGAGGCCCTGGCCCAGGAGCAGCGGCAGGCGCGGGCCGTGGCGGCCGGCCAGCTTGCCCGACAGCACGTTGGTCACGCCGATCAGGCCCGTCATCGGCAGGAACATCAGCCCGGCGTTCAGCGCGGAGCGGCCCTGCACCTGCTGGAAGAAGAGCGAGAAGACGAACACCACGCCGTAGAAGGCCACGCTGCACGCGGCGCCCGCCGCGACCGCCACGGTCACCTCCCGGCTGCGGAACAGGTCCAGCGGTACCACCGGGTGCGCCTGCCGCGCCTCGATCCGCAGGAACGCCACCGCGGCCACACCGGCCACTGCGGCGGCAGCCCAGCCCGCCGTGCCGCCCTCGATCACCGCGAAGGCGAGGGCGGTGAGGGCCAGCGCGGCCGTCATCTGGCCGGGCAGGTCCAGGGGCGCCGGGCGGCGCTCGGAGCGGGGCGCGCGCAGCAGCAGGGCGAGAGCCACGGCGCCCAGGGGCAGGTTGATGAAGAAGATGCCCCGCCAGTCCCAGGCCGTCGTCAGCGCGCCGCCCGCCACCGGTCCCAGTGCCACCGCCACCGAGCCGCCCGCCGCCCACGCGGCCACCGCCCGGGCCCGGCGGGCCGGATCCGTGTACGCCTGCCGCACCAGCGCCAGTGACGCGGGGAGGACGACGGCCGCCGCGAGACCCTGCACCGTGCGTGCCGCGATCAGCGTCGGCAGGCTCGGTGCGAGGCCGCAGGCCGCCGAGGCGAGCGTGAAGAGCGCGATGCCGATCGCGTACGCGCGGCTCGCCCCGGCCCGGTCCGAGAAGGCGCCCGTGGACAGCATCAAGGACGCGAAGGCGAGTGTGTACGCGTCCACCACCCACTGCAGGCCGGCCATTCCGCCGCCCAGCGCGGAGCCGATGGACGGCAGGGCCACGTTCACCACGGATGCGTCGAGGGTGATCAGGGCGAAGCCCAGGAGGGCGGCGGTGAGGGTGAGGACGGGGGAGGAACCCGACCGGCGTTTCCCGTCGGCCAGTTGCTTGCTCTCCGTGATGGGATCCGTTGTCATGCCTCCGTGCCGGGGATCATCGGCTGCGCACTCCCCCCACCGTAGCGCCGTCGTCCCTCGCCGCGCCGGTTCGGCCGGCTCGGAACCGGGGCCGCCCAGGTCACGTCATCGGTTGCATGATCAGTGAGCGAATGACCGGCAGCCGGTTGATCCGCAGCGTCCTGCCCGCCGAGGCGGAGACCGTCGCCGCGCTGCACGCGCGGGCCCGCGCCACGTACTATCCGGACGGCCTCCCGGACGACGGCACCGACTGGGTGGCCGCCTGGCGCGCGGCCGTCGAGCGGCCCGGCAGCCATGTGCTGTGCGTCGTCGAGCGGGGCCGCATCGTCGGCCTCGCCTCCTTCCGCACCCCGGAGGGCGCCCCCGCTGACACCGTCAAGCTGTTCCAGTTCCACGTCGACCCCGACCACTGGCGCGGCGGCATCGGTACGGCCCTGCACGCGGCCTGCGTGGAGCAGTGGCGGGCCGACGGCCGGCGCAGCGCCGTCCTCGACGTGCACGTCGACAACCGGCGGGCCCAGGCCTTCTACGCCGGCCGGGGCTGGGAACCCGACCCGGAGAATCCGCCCGCCGAGGGGGACCACCACCTCTACCTGCGCTACGAGGTGTCGGGGACCGGGGAATGAAGGCGGCTGCTTGAACGTTCATACACCCGGCGGAGGGAGTCTCCGCACCCGTACGACCCTGGAGAGCCGACACCATGCGCGTCGAGATCTGGAGCGACATCGCCTGTCCCTGGTGCTACGTGGGCAAGGCCCGCTTCGAGAAGGCGCTCGAGGCCTTCCCGCACCGCGACGACGTCGAGGTGGTGCACCGCTCCTTCGAGCTGGACCCGGGCCGCGCCAAGGGCGACATCCAGCCCGTGCTCACCATGCTCACCAGGAAGTACGGCATGAGCGAGGCGCAGGCCCAGGCCGGTGAGGACAACCTGGGCGCGCAGGCCGCCGCCGAGGGCCTCGACTACCGCACCCGGGACCGCGACCACGGCAACACCTTCGACATACACCGCCTGCTGCACCTCGCCAAGGAGCAGGGCAGGCAGGACGAGCTGATCCAGATCCTGTACCGGGCCAACTTCGCCGAGGAGCGGTCCCTCTTCTCCGAGGGCGACGAACGGCTCGTGGAGCTGGCCGTCGAGGCCGGTCTCGACGCCGAGGACGCCCGCAAGGTGCTCGCCGACCCGGACGCCTACGCCGAGGAGGTCCGCGCCGACGAGCGCGAGGCGGCCCAGCTCGGCGCCACCGGCGTGCCGTTCTTCGTCCTCGACCGCCAGTACGGCGTCTCCGGCGCCCAGCCCGCCGAGGTCTTCGCCCAGGCACTCACCCAGGCGTGGGGCGAGCGCTCGCCGCTGAAGCTGCTCGACGAGGGCGGCGCCGAGGCGTGCGGTCCGGACGGGTGCGCGGTGCCGCAGCAGGGCTGAGCCGGCTCGGCCGACGAAAGGCGCAGGTCGGCGGGGATCCATAAGGGTTCGTTGGGGAAATCACGCAGAAATCCGCAATGGACTACTAGGTTCACGGGGCCCACAGTGGATTCATGGAGACCTTCGAGACCCTCGTCCGCACCGAGTTCGACCCGAAGACCACCTACCTCAACACCGCGAGCAACGGCCTGCTCCCGGCCCGTACCATCACCGCCCTGCACGAGGCGGCGCTGCTGCGGGCCGAGGGCAGGCCACTGACCGAGCTGTACGAGGACGTGGAGGCCTGCCGGGCCGCGTACGCCCGGCTCGCCGGTGTCCCGGCCACGCGGGTGGCAGCCGGCGCCTCGGTCGCCGCGCACACGGGGGTCATCGCGGCCTCGCTGCCCGCGGGCGCCGAAGTCCTCACCGCGGAGGACGACTTCACCTCCGTGCTGAACCCGTTCCACGTCCGCGGCGACCTCAAGGTCCGCACGGTGCCGCTGGAACGGATCGCCGAGTCCGTCCGCCCCGGCACGGCGCTCGTCGCGGTCAGCGCCGCCCAGTCCGCGGACGGGCGGATCGCCGACCTGCCCGCCCTGCGCGAGGCGGCACGGACGCACGGGGCGCGCACCTACGTCGACTTCTCCCAGGCCGCCGGGTGGCTGCCGATGGACGCCGACGCGTACGACTACACCGCCTCCGTCTCCTTCAAGTGGCTGCTCGGCCCGCACGGCGCGGCCTTCCTGGTGGTCCCGGAGGACTTCGGCGGGCTGTCGCCCGTCCTCGCGGGCTGGGTCGCGGCCGAGCGGCCGTGGGACAGCTGCTACGGGCCCGTGGCCGAACTCGCCCACTCCGCCCGGCGGTTCGACCTCACCCACGCCCTGTTCACCTTCGCGGGGCTGCGTCGCTCCCTCGATCTGATCGAGGAACTCGGCGTCGCCGCCGTCCACGCCCACGACGTGGCCCTCGCCGACCGGTTCCGGGCCGGGCTCGCGGCACTCGGCCATGAGCCCGTGCCCGCTCCCGGCTCGGCGATCGTCTCCGTGCCCGGACTGGGCCACCGGCAGCCCGAGTTGAGCGAAGCGGACATCCAGGTCTCCAACCGCGCGGGCTACCTGCGTGCCGCCTTCCACCTGTACAACACGCCCGCGGACGTGGACCGTCTGCTGGACGTGCTGTCCGGCTGAACACCCGGGTGACACACGGGTGCGGGGGGGGGGGGGGGGGGGGGGGGGGGGGGGGGCGGCCGCCCCGCCGCCCCCCCCCCCCCCCCCCCCCCCCGGGCCCCGGGGGGGGGGGGGCGGGGGGCGGGGGGGGCGCGGCCGCACGCCCGACGGCCCGC